>CAZJDV010000038.1:0-23092 GCA_964544865.1 uncultured Dehalococcoidia bacterium
CCCCTCGCGGCGACAACAAAGAGGGCTGGGACAGCATCGACATCTTCGGCTGGCTTGGAAGGAGTATGCAGCTCAAGATCAACTTCCTGTGCTCGGACTCCGTCCTGGCGGCCCCCCTTGTGCTCGACCTGGTCCTGTTCTTGGATCTGGCCAAGCGCGCCAGACTGACCGGGATCCAGGAGTGGCTCTCCTTCTACTTCAAGAGCCCGCAGCACGACCCGGCCTTATATCCGGAACACGATCTTTTCATTCAACAAACGAAGCTCAAGAACACGTTGAGGTGGCTGATGGGCGCCGAGCAGATCACGCACCTCGGCATGGACTACTACCGTAACGACTAGCGCCGAGGCTCGATCGACCTGTACTATCCAGCCGCACCCGGCCCCTTTCCGGCCCTCTCAAATGCGTGCGCGACGCGCAGCAGTCCGGTTTCATCGAAAAGGCGTCCCGTCAACTGCAGGCCAATGGGCATGCCCTGGGAGTCGGAACCGCAGGGAAGCGAGATGGTTGGGTTGCCGCAGAGGTTGAAGGGGCGGGTGAGTCGCGATAGGACGGCGTTGCGCGAATCCATGCGGTCTCCCACCGCCACCATCTGCTCGCCGATCCTCGGCGCGACGATAGGGCAGGTGGGCGTAAGCAGGATATCCACCCGCGCCATCGTCCGGAGCATCTGCCGGCTGAACGCCGGCCGTGCCCGCTGGGCCTTTATGTACTGTACGGCCGGCGTCAGGGCGCCCTGTTCCAGCCTGGCTCGTACCTCCGGATCGAACAGATCGGCGCGCTCGCGCAGATTGTCCAGGTGGACCTCCGCGGCCTCCGTAATCAGTATGGCGCCGGAGATGGCCGAGACATGGTCCAGCATCGGGAGCGAGACCTCCTCCACCGACGCACCGAGCCCCTCTAGGACCCCGGCGGCGCGCATGACGGTGTCCCTGACCTCGTCGTCGATCACGTCGAAGAAGTGCTCTTTGGGGATGCCGATCCGGGTGCCGGCCACGCCCTCGCCGAGCTCGGCGGTGTAGTCCTCGGCGTCCCTGCCGCTGGACGACGGATCTCGCAGGTCGGGTCCGGCGATGACGTTCATTATCAACGCCGAGTCTTCGACGGTGCGGGTCATGGGCCCAACGGTGTCGAGACTCCAGCTCAGCGGAAAGACGCCGTACCTGCTGACCAGTCCGAAGGTGGGCTTCAACCCGACGATGCCGCACAGAGACGCCGGGATTCGCACGGAGCCGCCGGTGTCGCTGCCCAGGGCGCCCATGCACTGCCCCGATGCCACGGCTGAGCCGGAGCCGCCGCTCGACCCCCCGGTAACACGCTCGGTGTCCCGTGGGTTTCGAGCCGGGCCGTAGTGAGGGTTCTCGCTGGTCGCCCCGAAGGCGAACTCGTGCATCTGCAGCTTGCCCATCAAGACCGCGCCCGCCTCCGCGAATCCTTCGACCACCGCTGCGTCGTAATCGGGCACGAAATCTCCCATGATCTTGGACCCCACGGTCGTCCGGACGCCCCTGGTGTAGTAGAGGTCCTTCAATCCGATGGGAATGCCATGAAGCGGCCCGCGATGATTGCCGTTCTGGATCTCCGCTTCGGCCGCGCCGGCGTCGTCGACCGCCTCCGCGGCCAGCAGGGTGATGAAGGAGTTTAGCTCCAAGTCCGTCTCGTCGATGCGCTCCAGGTGCGCGGCGATGAGCTCTACGGGCGAGAGCTGCCTGGCGGCGATCAGCCTGGAGGCCTCGGCGATGGTCAGGGAGCAGAGATCGGCGGCGGCGGTCATGTGCTCTCTCCAGGTAGGAACGTGACCGCGGGCTCGACATGGGCCAGCTCCGCGCCGGCCAGCCTGTCGATGCCCTCCGCCGCCCTCTCCATGTGAGGCAACATCTCCGCCAGCGTCTCCTCGCTCAAGTCCAGGCCGGCCGCGCGGGCCAGGACCGCCAGGTCGTCTACGGTCATCGGCGCGCGTGTCATGGCTCTAGTGTCCTCCGGGTGACGTAACGGCGGCGAGGGGATACCGGCGGCGCCGTGTGCATCGCAGCAGATACCTGCGGAGAGGGATAGATCTGGCGGATCTCAGAGTTTCGCCAGCGCCCGCCTGATGTCTTCGACGACGCGGGGCACCGCGATCTTCGGGTCCTCGTCGTCCTCGTACTCGATGTTGAGAAAGCCCCGGTATCCTGCCTCGTGGAGCGTCGACACCACCCGCTCGATGTCGACACGTTCCTTCCCGCCGGGCGTCTTCATGGAGACCTTGTAGTGCGCGGTCACGGCCATCGAGGCGACCCGGCGCATCCCTTCGTACGGGCCAACGTCGGGGTCGAGACCAAAGTTGCCCGTGTCGAGGTTCAGACGGACCCACTCGGAGTCCACGGTGTTTAGCAGCCTGGCGACTTGCGCGGATGTCCTGGTTATGCCGCCGTGGTTCTCTAGCGCCATGACGACGCCTTTTTCGGCCGCAACCGGCTCACACTCCTTCAGGGCCGCGACGGCCCATCCGAATGCGTCCTCGTCGGTGTGGCCCTCGGGGGTGATGCCCGCGAACACCCGCAGCTCCGGCGCACCGAGCTCCACGGCGTGCCCGAGCCACTCCTTCACCATGAGCACCTCGGCCGCCCGCTCGTCGTCCGATGCGAGGCTGAGCTTGCTCCCGACGGCGGCGCCGGACACGTCGATACCCCTCACCAGGCAACGCCTTTTGATGGAGTGGAGGTAGTCCGTGTCAGTAGCCGGGAAGTAGTAAGAGGTCAACTCCACGCCGTCGATTCCGAGGTCCGATGCCAGGTCGATGAACTCCTCCAGGCTCATCTCGCCCGAGAGCAAGTATTTTCGGTAAGAGTAAGCGCAGCAGCCGATTCGCATTTTCTCTCCTTCGTAATCTCACCGCGGAGTACGCGGAGGCCGCAGATGTCTTGATGAAGATATCCTCTGCCCTCTCCGTGCCCTCTGTGGTTCTTCTTGCTTAGTCTCGGCGGAGCTCCCTGAAGAGTGCGGCGTAGTACCGCAAGAACGTGTCGGGCTCCGCGCTCTCTTCGGCGATCTCCGCGAGGCAATAGCCTTCGTAGCCCGCATCCTTCAGGAGACCGAAGAGCTCGCGGTAGGGGTACTCACTGTTCCACAGATTGTTGATATGGACCGACATGAGCCAGGGTCGCAGCAGCTCGAAATTCTCCGCTACGGAGCCGTCCACCACGTCGGCCATGTTGGAGTTCCAGCACACGCCGACCTTTGGATGGTCCGCCGCCTCCATGATGCGCCGGATGTGGGGAGGGTGCTGGGTCTCGCGTCCGTATACCTCCAGCCAGATGGACACGGGCGTGTCCTCAGCGTGCCCGCCGCACTCCCGGAGGGCCGTCCCTATCTGCTCGAGGGTCTTCTCCGTCTGAATCCCCTCGTCTTCGTGGAGCGCGTTGGGGCGGACCTTCACGCCCGCCGCGCCGATGTCCACCGCCAGGTCCACGATCTTGTTGGTTAGCTCGACGTTGGCCCTGACCACGTCCGGGTCCACCGAGTCGTACTCGCACGTGCTGCCGAGGCTCAGCTGGCGGACTCCCGAGTCCTCGAACCGGCGCCGCACCGCGGCCCTCTGCGCCGCGTCCAGCGACATCTCCACCCCGTGGGCGTGAGTCGTCCTGAGCTCGACGGCCTCGAAACCGCTGGCCTCGCACCGGGAGATGATGGTCTCGATGTCCCAGCCTTTCGCCAGGTTGTAGGTCACCAGCCCCAGCTTCATATGTTGCTGCTCCCGTTCGTCTAATGATGCGGCGCTTCGAAGCGAGCCACGGGAATCCTACCACCGGGGCAGGCTCGTGTCTATTGGGAGGAGGTCGGGCGCGGCTGATGTCAATTCGCCCCCACCCGTGATATAAAGTGGTCGGGCTAAATCATGTCACCGAGAGACGAGGAGAACAATGGCAGATGTACGTCAGATCACACGACCGCCCAGAGAGCTGTTGGAGTCGTTCGAGGAGCTGGGCACCGCGACGATAAGCTCGGCGCTTCGCGAGGTGTGCGGCATTTTGAAATCCTTCATGGTCGGTCCCGTGGCGTTCACGCCTGGCCTCAAGGCCGTCGGTACCGCCACGACCGTCAGTTTCCTGCCCAGGCGAGAGGACATCGTAACAACCCGCCAGGAGGAGGCGGAGGAGTCCCTGTCGGCCCTATGGGCGGGCATCATCAGCGTTCAGGACGGCGACGTGCTGGTGATCGACGCGCGAGCCAACATGGAGTCCGGCTGCCTCGGCGAGATGCTGATGACCGCCATTCAGGCCAAGGGCGCCCGGGGACTGGTGGTCGATGGGTGCATCCGGGACATGCCCCAGGCGAGAGATCTGGGCCTCCCGCTGTTCCTGAGAGGCGCGACGCCGTACAGCTCGGGCCACTTCGATATGTTTCCCTGGGACTACAACGTGCCCGTCGGCTGCGGCGGCGTCTTGGTGATGCCCGGAGACATCATCGTGGCCGACGATGACGGCGTCGTGGTCGTCCCGCCGAAGGTCGCCCCTGAGGTCATCGAGTACTGCCAGGTGCGCGAGGCCGCCGAGGTCTTCGAGAGAATAAAGCTCAGGGAGACCGGCGACGTGGCGAAGTACTATCCGCTCAGCGCCGAGGCGCGGGTGGAGTACGAGGAGTGGAAAAAAGAGCAGATTTAGAAGGCCTATTGCCCGGCGGACCACTGGCAGGCGGCTGAAACAGGGGTGTGCCGAGGGGCTTGGCCCCTGTGCCGGGTGTGTGAGGGTGTCCCTCACATACTCTTTCTCCATTTTCTCCCCAGGAACCCAATGAAAATCACCGACATCGAGACGATCGCCCTGCGGGACGGCGAGGGCCGCGACTTCACCCTCGTGCGGGTGCACACCGACGAGGGTGTAACGGGCATAGGACAGGCCGAGTCGCCCTCCCTGGTCATCGATGCCATCGTGCGCAACTCCCGGGGCTTAAAAGCCCTGATACTGGGTGAGGACCCGGTCCAGGTGCAGCGCCTGTGGCAGAAGATGTATGACGCCACCGGGTTGTACGGCAGGCGCGGTGTGACGATCGCCGCTATCGGCGCGGTGGAGACGGCGCTCTGGGATATCGCCGGGAAGGCGTCGGGGCGTCCGGTACATGAGCTCGTGTGGCGCTCGTTCGCCTCCACGAAGGCGAACACAGAGCCCCTCCTCCGCGTGACGCCCTACGCCACCGTCTACCCATCCGGGAGCGATCTCGGCGAGCTTCGGGAGCGCGTGGGGCAGGCGGTGGACCGAGGCTTTCAGGCCGTGAAGATCGAGGAAGGTCCGGGCATGTTCGGCAACGTGGACCTGGCGACCGACGTTGCGGTTGTGCGGACCGCGCGCGAGGTCCTCGGCCCAGACCGAGAGTTGCTCATCGACGTCCAGAACAAGTGGCCCACCGCGGGCCGCGCCCTGGCGACTATCCTTGCCATCGAGGAGTACCGGCCGTATTTCATCGAGGCGCCACTACCCGCCGACAACCTGGAGGGCTATGCGCGCCTGGCCGACACGGTCGATACGCTGATCGCGGTCGGCGACTGGGGATTCACGACTCGGCACGAGTTCCGTGACATCATGGAGCGCGGCCGTGTGGACGTGGTGCAGCCCAGCTCGGTCCGCTCCGGGGGCATTCACGAGATCCTGAACATCGCCGAGGAGGCTTACCGCCGCGGACTGCTGTGCATCCCACACGCCTGGTGCCACATGGTCGGCGTCGCGGCGGAGCTCCACATGGCCGCCGTCGCGCCAAACATGCCGTTCATAGAGTTTCCAATGGCCTTCCCAGACTCCCCGTTGATCTCCGGCTTGCTCACCCCGTCGTTGGACGTGGGACCCGACGGCACCATCGAGGTCCCACAACGGCCTGGTCTGGGATTCGAGCTCGACGAGGACACCCTGTCCCGCTACCGCGTTGCCCCCTATTAGAAGGGAGCGCGACCGGTCCTGACACGCCGTTGACAGGGCCGTGAGGCCCGAATACACTCGCACCATTACTCGGTGAGCCCACCAAGGTACCGCAGGAGGCCCCAGATATGGCCGACTACCAGCCTCTCGATATATCCGGATCGTGCAACGCAGGCGCGGCGGTTCTTGGGGAAGCGCCGGAGGTCGCGGTGGGGCGACAGACGTTTCGGGGCCTGCCGTTTCTAATCGGATCGCACGACGGCGCCTCCGGCGACAGGTGCTTCATCTCGTTCGGGGAATCGAACGAAAGCGTGACCGTCCCGATAAATGAGACCGCTCAACGAATCGTCGTCGCCCACCGGCTGCTAGAGACGAAGGTGCCCGCCGGAGGGCCGCTCGGAATAGAGGTCGCGGAGTACGTCTTTCACTACGCCGGCGGCGGGGAGGAGCGGGTGGCGATTCGCGAGCGCTTCGAGATAGCCGCCATACCGGGAGCAAAGGACATTCCCGGCGTGCCGGGACTGCCGTACCGCGCCGCGACAGACCAAAAAGCGGAGCTGCTGGCCGTTCGCGAGGGGCCGTGGGACCAGACGGGGCGCAGGCAGACGGAGGCGAACCAGGCCCGGGCCCGCAACTACTTTCTGTGGGCGTTCCGAAATCCCCACCCGGAGCGGACCATCGCGTCCCTGGAGATCGTCCCCAAGGGCCCGTCGTTCATCATCGCCGCCGTTACGCTTGGGCAAGTGGACGAGCACCCGTTCGCCAGGCAGGGCCGGAGGGCGGCGAAGATCACGCTGACCGGTCCGGCCGACGCCGGAAAGCCGTTCGACCTGGAGGTGGAAGTGGACCGCGGTGACGCCACCTACGTCCACCCTCTGCCGGCCACGGCCACCGAAGGGTTCCTGGCGGACTCGTTCAAGGGCTACGGGCAGGAGCAGAACACCGGATCGAGCCCCGCCTACGCGGAGGTATCGGCCGTTCCCTCCGCCACCCTAACCGTCAAGCAGGACGGCGCGGCAATTGGAGAAGTCAACTGGGGCGAGATGGAGGAGAAAGGGGCCGTCGAGACGCCGCGCATGCGCATCGAGCTCATCGACCCCGGTAAGAACTGGGTGAATGTGACGGTCGTGGATGACGACACGGGCAGGCCGGTGCCCTGCCGTGTCCACTTCCGCTCCCCCGACGGGATGCCCTACCAGCCCCACGGCCATCACAACCAGGTCAACTCGAATCTTGATACCTGGCACATCGATGTCGGGGGCGACGTCCGTCTGGGCCAGACCACGTACGCCTATATCGCCGGCGCCTGCCAGGGCTGGCTGCCCCGCGGCGAGGTCGTGGTCGACGTCGCCCGTGGCTTCGAGTACCAGCCCCTGCGAACGACGGTGAACATCGAGCCCGGGCAGCGCGAGCTGACGCTGCGCATCAAGCGATGGATCGACATGAACGAGCGCCGCTGGTACAGCGGGGACTCCCACGTCCACTTCCTCTCGACTCAGGGCGCCCACACAGAGTCCATGGGCGAGGACTTGAACGTCGTCAACCTGCTCCAGTCCCAGTGGGGGAGCCTGTTCACGAACACGGAGGACTTCACGGGAGCCGCAGCGTCTCCAGGGCCGGCGACAACATGGTCTATGTTTCACAGGAGAATCGTCAGCACTTCTTGGGACACATGATCCTGTGGAGGCTGAAGAAGCCGGTGATGCCGTGGTGCAGCGACGGGCTCGGGGAGGCCGAGATCGGCGGCACGATGGAGACCACACTCAGCTACTGGGCTGACGAGGCCCATGCCCAGGGCGGGTACGTCATCAGCCCGCACTTCCCGTACCCCAACGGCGAGCCGGCCGCGCTGGTGGCGACCGGACGGCTGGACGGCGTCGAGATGATACGCGGGACGCAGATCAATCACGACGACTACTATCGATACCTGAACTGCGGCTACCGGCTGCCCCTGGTCGGCGGTACGGACAAGATGTCGTCCGATGTCCCCGTCGGACTATACCGCACCTACGTCAGGTTGCGGGACGACGAGGAGTTCAGCTACGACAACTGGTGCAAGAACGTCGTGCGAGGCAGGACGTTCCTGAGCGGGGGCCCGATCATCCATCTTTCGGTCGATGGGCGCGAGGTCGGCGACACCGTGCGGCTCTCGGGCCCCGGCACGGTCGAGGTAGAGGCCTGGGCCGAGAGCGTGCTGCCGATAAACACATTGCAGATTGTGCAGGCGGGCCGTGTGGTCGCGTCGGCGGAGTCCCGCGACGGCACCAGACGGCTCGAGCTGAAGGAGAAGCTAAAGGTGGACGGCCACACCTGGATCTCCGCCAGATGCGGCGGCCCCAACTACCTGGACAGGGTCCACCTCGACGTGTGGCGGCGAAGTGTCTTCGCCCACACCTCGCCCATCTACGTCGCCTGCGACGGTGACTGGGAGATGTTCGACGAGGCGACCGCGCGCTACATGCTCACGCTCATCGAGGGCGATCTGGCCTACGTTCGCGAGGGCTCGGGCCAGCACAAGGCGGGCACAGTGACTCACCACCACGGCGAGGACGACCACATCGCGTACCTCGAACGCCCCTTCATCGAGGCGCGCGCCGCGATCCACCAACGGATGCACAGGCTAGGTCTGTCTCACTAGCGTATTTGCCGTCGCGTCGGAGGACTCAGAGCAGGCCCTGAGCATGTCGATGCTGTAATCGGTCGCGTTCCCGACGAGAAACTTCGGCGCACGCATGGGTGCACAAAAAGAGGCCCGGACGACCGCCGCGCGGGCGAGGTCCGGGCCTTGTGTTTTGCTGGTTACGCCTGCCGCCCTGTTGCTACTCTGTAACGGTGATGGTCCCGATCATCTGGACCGGGTGGATCAGGCAGACATACCGGAATGTCCCCGGCTCGGTGAAATGGTAGATGAACGTGTCCTGTCTCTGTAGAGATATGTCGAACGCTACCTGCACGCCTCCCACCGTGGGAGTGTGTGTCACGGTATGAAGGGTTTCTTGCTCATTCGTCCACTTGACGAACGTTCCGACCTTGATATCTCTGGACTCCTGGGCGAAAGCCGCGATGACTAGCTCCTCGATCACGGCGTCGGCGGGGATAGGGACCTCGGTCGGGCTGGGCGTGGGGGTCGGGGGAGGGTTGGTAAACCCGCAGGCAAGCGAAGCCAGGGATATCGACGCTACCATGAACAGTAGTATTCTCGTCAATTCGCTCTCCCTTTGGGCCTCGGATCGGCCCTCGTCCACATCGATCTGCGTATGCCCGCCACCCTGCGGGACGCGACTGGCAGTTTAACACCGCCCCGCAAGGTCCGTCAACCGGGACCTATGCGCATTGTGGATGTTCAATGACTATGTCAGTCCATGGGAGGACCGAGAATGACGAACAGAGCAGGCAAGGATCTCGTTGGCGAGAGACAACCGAATACCGTGGGGAGCCCGGAGTTGTTGACACGGCGCCCTCGTGCAATAGAATAGTTCAGTACGGCGATCCGGGGAGGCACGTAACCACTTTGAACGTAATACTGATAGGGGCGGGACGTGGCAACAGGCTCATGCCGCTGACGGAGAGCGAGCCAAAGCCGTTTGCAGTCATCGCCGGAAAACGGATTCTGGAATGGACCCTGGATGCGTTCTGTGAAAACGGCCTCGACCGCTTCGTTTTCATAGCGGGATACCTACAAGACGTCGTGCGCAAGGAGTACCCTGGGTTTACCTTTGTCGAAAATGCCCAATGGCGGGACAACAACATACTGTTCTCTCTGATGTGCGCCCGCGAGTACCTCGGCGAGGGGTTCTATGGAACCTATACCGATACGCTGTACCGGAGTGGCGCCGTTCGGGCGCTGCGGGACTCCCCCCACGACATCACCCTGGTCATGGACACGCGCTGGCGCGATAGGTATCGCTTTCGAAGCCAGCACCCGGAGAGCGACGGTGAAAAGATGCAGGCCGTGGGCGGCCTGGTGACCAGGGTGTCCAGGGAGATCGCGCCGGAGGACGCATCGGGGGAGTTCACGGGCGTTTTCAGGATGACAGCCCGCGGCGCCGCCCAGTTCCTCGACTTCCATGACGGCCTGCTCGCCTCCCTGGGCTCCGAAGGCGCCTTCGCTGAAGGGAGGCCGTTCCGTATGGCATACATGATCCACCAGCTCGACGCCATGATTCGGTCGGGCATCGAGGTCCACTGCGTCTCAGTTCCCGGCGACTACCACGAGGTCGATACTCTCGAGGACTACGATCTGGCCGCCGGCGACTGGGTGAGATTCGCGAAAGAGTGAAGGAAATGGACCTGCCTGAGCGCAAGCGAGAGGGAAGCGAGCTCTTTCCGACCACCGTCGTCGGCTCCATGCCCCGCCCGCAGTACGTCAAAGACCTCATCGAGGCCCAGGGCGCCGGTGGATCGGAGTTCCAGCGCATGATGGACTCCGCCGTCCCGCACGTTGCGCAGATGCAAGAGCTGGCGGGCGTCGACATAATCTCGGATGGTGAGTGGCGGCGAAAGTCCTATATCGGGGTCATCGCCGATATTTGCGAGGGTTTCGAGCACACGATCAGGGACGTGGGCGGCCAGCGCCAGACCTGGCACACGGTCACAGGTCCCGTGACGCCCGTGAGACCGGGCCTTTTGGCCGAGGAGGCCCGGTTCCTGAAGCAACATACGACCCGCCGGGTAAAGGTCGCGCTGCCGTCCCCTTACCTCCTCGGCGAGCGGATGTGGGACGCGGACGCCTCGCGCGGGGCCTATCCCACCAGAAGGGACTTCACGGAGGCGCTGGTGCCCGTGCTCCGCGCGGAGCTGATCGCGTTGAGGGACGAGGGCGTCGAGATGGCCCAGTTCGACGATCCACAGCTATGCCTGTTCGTGGACCCGAAGGTGCGGGCGGCCTATGACGATCCGAACGGCGAGGCCGACTACTGCGTCGATATGCTCAACCGGATAGTCGGCGGCGTGGAGGGCATCAAAACGGCGCTGCACCTGTGCCGCCGCAACAAGGGCCGGGCAGGCTGGGTGGGTGAGGGCGGCTACACCCCAATTCTGCCCTCCCTCGGCAGGCTGGATTTCGATATGCTGATGCTGGAATTCGCCATGCCCGCCGCCGGGGACAAGGCGGTCCTGGCGGAGCTGCCGGAGCGGTTCGGCATCGGCCTCGGCTGCGTGGACTGCCGCAGCGCGGAGATCGATACGCCGGAGACCATTGTGGGCCGAGTCAAGCAGGCGATGGAGTACGTGGCCCCCGAGCGGATAACCATACATCCCGACTGCGGGTTTGCGCCGGGCAGCGCGGCTGACATCCCAATCGACGAGGCCTACCTCAAGCTTCGCAACGAGGCCCAGGCGGCCCGGATCCTCCGCGTAGAGTTCGCGTAGCCGGCGAGGGGGGCGAGAGTGATCTACGACGGCCATGCATACTGTTTCCCCGACCAGCGAGGCGACGGTGGATTCGCCGACCGCGCCGAGTTCCAACGCAACCTGCAAGTGGGCATGGCGGGCCACTTCCAGCCGGCGTGGCGCGTGCGCGACCGCGCGCCGGCGGACAGCAGCGGCCTGTACGACGCGTCCAAGGGCCTGACCTTCGACGCGCTCAAGGACGCCGATTTCCGAGCCGCCGGCCACGGACGGTTCGAGTGGACGGTGGACGGGGAGCACTATGCGAAACAGGTCATGCCGCCGTCCATCGCGGACATGTCCTATCCGGCCGAGAGCCTGGTCGCCGAGATGGACTACGCAGGCGTCGACCGGGCGCTGTTGCACAGGACGCCCTACCTGGGCATCGGAAACGATTTCATCGCGGACTGCGTCAGGGCGTACCCCGAGCGAATCCAGGGCCTGGCCCACGTCGAGGAGTGGCTGGTGGCGCCGGAGCCCGACGCCTCCATCGCCCGGCTCGAAAGGGCGATCGGGGAGCAGGGGCTGTCGGGGGTGCAGTTCTTGACCAATTACCTGGGACTGTACGGCCAGACCGACGAGTGGGACGGGCCCGCATTCCGTCCCTTCTGGGACGCGGTCTCGGGGATGGATATCCCCGTTTTCTTCACCCCCAGCGGCTGGGTGGGCTCGCAACAGGGAGCAGACGCGAAATTGCGGAGCTACCTGTCCGACCTGAAAACCCTCAGCAGGTGGACGGAGCGGTACCCGGACGTCGAGGTCGTCCTGACCCACGGTTTCAACTGGCGGCTGTTCCTCGACAGAGGCACGCTGTCGGTGCCCGGCGAGGTCTTCGATGCGGCGCCGGTCGACAACCCCAACTTCAGCGTTCAGCTCCTGTTCGGGATTGCCCTGGGCGGCGAGTTCGACTATCCGATGGTGGAGATGCGCCCGACCCTGGAGAAGCTGGGACGGCTCATCGGCGCACGCCGGCTGATGTGGGGGACCGACATGCCCATGGTGATGCGATACTATACGTATCGACAGAACCTGGAGCTCATGCGCGGCTGCCGCGACATTTTCGACGCCGACGAAATGGACCTGGTCCTCGGAGGGAACATGGAGCGGCTGATTGGCCTCGAAAAACGGAACGCGAAATGATAATCGACGGCCATATGTACAGTTTCCCCAGGTTCGATTCACGGGCCGGCTATCCGGAGCTTGGGCCGAAGATGCGGGCCGTCCAGCGAGAGCTTGGCGGACACCATCAGTCGGTCTGGCGTGTCCGCGACCGCGCTCCCGCTGACAACACGACCCTAATCGATCCCGCCACGGACGAGCTCAGGGATATCGAGTGGGGCCGCGACCTCGGCCGTCTGACCTGGAACGTGGACGGCGAGACTTACACGAAGCAGTACATGCCGCCAATGCTTCATGATCTGGAAGCCCCGCCGGAACTGATGATCGCTGAGATGGACTACGCCGGCGTCGACATGGGGATCATCCATACCTCCGGCCATTTGGGCTTAATCAATAGGTATCTGCGCGAAGCGGTGGCGACGTTTCCGGACCGGCTGATGAGACTGATCACCGTCCCCTCGGCCGGCATACCCGGCGATCCGGACGCCGCCATCAAGGAGATCGAAGACGAGGCCGGCGCCGGCGACCGGTGCGGCGTGCAGTTCTTCACCCGCTACTACTACGGCAGTGGTGAGACCGAGCCGTGGGACGACGGCAAGATGCGTCCATTCTGGGAGGCGGTGGCCGCTCTGGGCGTGCCCGTGTACTTCACGCTCCACGCACGGGCCGGGGAGCGCTACACGTCGGCTGAGCAGGACAGCTACCTGGAGGAGCAGCGCAACCTCATGCGTTGGATGGAGCGCTATCCGGACGTGACCGTGGTGGTGACCCACGGCCTCCAGTGGCGGAGCTTCCTCGAGGGCGACGAGTTCACCTTCCCGGAAGTGGGATGGGAGCTTTTCCAATCGCCCAGGTGCCACCTCCAACTCCTCATTCCGATCCAGATGGGCGCGATCTGGGAGTACCCGTGGACGGAGGCGGAGCCGATGATAAAGGGGTGCGTGGAGCGTATCGGCGCCGACCGCCTTATCTACGGGACCGACATGCCGATGGTGGCCCGATTCTGCACATATCGTCAGACCCTGGACCAGTTCCGGACTCACTGCGGCTTCCTGAGCCCCGGGGAGCGCGACGACATCCTGGGCGGCACCGCAGCCCGCGTGATGGGGCTTGAATGAAAATCCTTGGCGTCGAGACATCCTGCGACGAGACGGCCATCGCCGTCATCGAGGACGGCCGCTACATCCACTCCAACGTCGTGGCCTCGCAGGCCGAGATCCACGCGACCTTCGGCGGTATCGTCCCGGAGGTCGCGTCGCGGCAGCATCTGGTGACCTTCATCCCGGTGGCGCGTCAGGCCCTGGAGGATGCTCACGTTGAGCTAGGCGACCTGGACGGGATCGCCGTGACCTACGGCCCCGGCCTTGCCGGATCGCTGCTGATCGGAGTCAACGCCGCTAAGGGGCTGGCGATGGCCAGCGAGCTCCCTATAATCGGGGTCAATCATCTTGAGGGGCATATCTACGCGTCCTGGCTCGATGGCGAGGGCCCGGCGGAGGACCCCGGCTTCCCGCTGATGTGCCTGATAGCCTCGGGGGGCCACACGGACCTGATCCTGATGGAGGGGCACGGCCGGTACAAGCTGGTGGGCCGCACGCGAGACGACGCCGCCGGAGAGGCGTTCGACAAGGCCGCCAGAGTGTTGGGGCTGGGCTTTCCGGGCGGCCCGGCGATACAGGAGGCCTCAGCCACGAGCACCGGCGGGGAACCGAAGTTCCCGCGACCGTGCGTGAAGGACTCGCTGGACTTCAGCTTCAGCGGCCTGAAGACGGCCATACTGCGCAGGGCCGAGGAGCGCGGGTGGTATCCTCCGAAGGAGGGCTCGGAGTTGGACCCGGAGCAGGTCGCCCGCATGGCCTCCGCGTTCCAGGACGCCATGGTCGACTCGATGGTGACCCGCACGGTTGAGGCCGCGAAGATATTCAGGGCCAAGGGCGTCCTGATCGGCGGCGGCGTGGCGGCCAACAGCCTGCTTAGGGTTGAGCTCGCGCGCGCCTCACCGGTGCCGGTGGTCATGCCGCGGCCCGCTCTGTGCACGGACAATGGGGCGATGATCGGCGCTGCCGGCTGGTTCCGCCTGCGCGGAGGACTGGACTATCAGTGGGACCTTGACGTGCTGCCCCGCCTGAAACTGGGCTAGTGCTCTTTAACGGGGCGAAAAGTTCCTCGGTCCTCGAGCGGTCCTGGAGGCGGCCTCGTCCTTGAGTTGGAACAGCCGGTTGACGAAGCCGTGGATGTCCCTGGCGGCGTTCGGGCTGTCGGTGTCGAATCGCAGCTCCCCATTTCCCGTTCGGAAGATAGCCCGTACCTGCGGTGGAGACATCAGCCTGTCTATTACAAGATATACGCCCATGCCAGCCACGGCCAGGCCCGCCAGCGCGGACCCGACCGGGTGCTCCCACACACGCCATACCACGACGGCCACGAACAGGGCCAGCGCCCCCCAGAGAAAGGCGGCGAGGCCATACCCGCGCTCGCTGTTGATGTCGATGGCCGTGATGTCCTGGATTGAGACGAAAGAGGCCCGCCGGCGCTGCCCGTCCGCGGCCAGATGCACGAGACGCCTATCGGTCAGATATAGGTCGGCGGTCCCGTCTGTTTCACCGCCGCGGAGGCCGTCCCTCAGGTCCAGGGCGGTGTCTATCCGCTCCTTGTCTAGGAGCGTCAGCTCTCCGGCCGTTGTCTCCTTGATCTCCACCGTCCCTCCGTTGGCCGCGAACATCCCGCCGGTCGCGCCGCCGGGTGAGCGATGATTCGATGTTAACACGAAGGTGGGTCGAGGCCAAATCGACGTGGCGCCGAATGATGGACGCCACTACACCGTTGTGCTATTCTCATAGTCGCCATTCACGTGGCCCCAATGGAGTTCGAACATCGGTTTCAGGAGTCATATCGCATCGTGGAACGTCCAATATTCAAGCCCATAGGCACGCCGGTGTTGGAGCTGGATACGCCGGCCCTCGTTGTGGACCTGCCCAAGCTACACCAGAACATCGAGACGATGCACTCGTTCTTCCGGGACCGGGACGCCAAGCTGCGTCCCCACGTCTCGGCCCACGCTAGCCCCGCCGTCGCCCACTTGCAGCTCGCGGCGGGCGGCACCGTCGACGGGATCACCGTGACGACCCTGGGCCAAGCAGAGATCTTCGCCGCCAACGGATTCACTGATATCTTCGTTGCCAACATAATCGTGACCCCCATCAAGATCCAGAGTCTGTGCGCCCTGGCGCGAAGCGTCACGATGACGGTCGCCGTGGACGGCGCCAAGAACGTCGCCGACCTGTCGGCCGCGGCCGCGGACGGCGGTGTGACGCTGAGAGTCGTGGTGGACATCAACACCAGGCGCAACGGCGCAGGCGTCGAGCCGGGCCGGCCCGCGCTGGACTTGGCCCAGGCGATAAGGGACTCGGCAGGTCTGGAGTTCGCCGGACTGATGACCTACGAGGGCACGATCCTCGCCGATAGCGAGGAGGACCTGGTCCGCGAGTCCCGAAAATGGGTCCAGCGGGTGCTCGACACCCGCGAGGAAATCGAGATGGCCGGCATCGACGTAAACGTTGTTAGCGTCGGAGGGACGTACAACTACGAGATTGTTGGAGGCATGGATGGCGTAACCGAGGTCCCGGCGGGCTCCTATGCACTGATGGACGCGAAGTACGGCCCTCACCGGTCGCAGTTCGCCAACGCGGCCAGCGTGATGACGTGCGTGACGAGCATCCCCGAGGCCGGAAACGTCATAACCGACGGGGGCCGCAAGGCCGTCGGCGGCGATGCCGGGAACCCTGCGATCGTGGGTCTGCCCGGCGCCAAGATTCGCGGCCTCAGCGCGGAGCACGGCGGCATCGCTCTGGACCCGTCCGTGGACCATGGGTTGAAGCTGGGCGACAGGGTCTGGTTCATCCCCATGGACATCGCCGGCAGCGTCAACGTCCATGACTACATTCACGCTATCAGGGACGGCAGGCTCGAAGCGATTTGGGATCTGCCCGCCCGCGGCCGGTATCGCTAAATTAGGAACGAAGACCTGGAGATAACGAATGGACCACTACAGACCCATACCCGGAACGGCGATCAAAGACCTGGACACGCCGTGCCTCCTGGTCGACCTGGACGTGGTTGAGCACAACCTCCGGGTCGTCGCCGACATCTACCGCGACACCGAATGCAAGATGCGGCAGCACACCAAGAACATCAAGAGTCCCCGGCTGGCCACGATGCAGATAGATGCCGGCGGCACCGTCGGCGGCGTGTGCACCGCGAAGCTGTCGGAGGCCGAGGTGATGGTCGAGGGGGGCGTAACCGACATCCTCATTCCCAACCAGGTGGTCCACAAGGACAAGATCGCACGGATGTGCGCTCTGGCCAGACAGGCCGACATGAAAGTGTGCGTGGACAATTTGCAGAACGTGCAGGACCTGTCGGACATCGCGGATGCCTACGGGGTCAAGTTAGGCGTCCTGATAGAGGTTGACACCCAGATGGGCAGGGCGGGTGTGCGGAGCAACGAAGCGGGCGTGGCCATCGCCAAGCTGGCCGAGAGACTGCCAGGAGTGGACTTCAAGGGCGTCATGAGCCACCAGAGCCTGAAGGAGTTCATCGACCACGAGGACCGATTCAAGGTGGGCCGGGAGACGATCCAGATCTGCCTGGACGTCAAGGCGGCGATCGAGGCCGAGGGAATCGCCGTGGAGATGGTGTCCAGTGGAGAGACATTCACCATCGACGTTGCCATCGGCATGGATGGAGTCACCGAGGTCGAGGGCGGGACGTACGCCCTCGGAGGCACCATGTACGACTACATGGACGACTATCGAATCGCGAACAAGGTTCTCGGGACGATCATCAGCACCCCTCGGCCCGGCGTGGCCATCGGCGACGTAGGCCTGGTGGCCCTGTCCGAGCGCGGCGCGGACTCCCTGGAAGACATGCCCGGGATAACGATCGACACCCTGCTCGACGACCACATCGTGCTCCGGTCCGACGGCGCCATGCCGCTGGAGGTGGGCGCCATGTTCGTCGTGATACCGTCCTACCAGGACATGATGATTAACCGCTGGGACCAGTACATCGCCGTCCGCGACGGGAAGGTCGAGCAGGTGTGGGACATCCCCGGGCGAGGCTGCACCCAGTAGGCTGCGGCCAGCGACTCGCCGGCGCCGGCCGGGTTCGCTCCACCCCCATTCCCAATCCCCCCCCCTTTTGTGGCTGGAGGACTGCCAGACGATGATTTCCTGACTCATGGATGACGGACCGCGCAACGACCGCCCCGACGACACAGGCTCTCCCTCTGCGCTGCGAAATTCGCTGGTAGATCGGCTAAAGAGCAGAGGGCAGATCGAGGATCCAAGAGTCGAGGCAACATTCAGGGCGGTGCCGCGGCATCGATTTCCGCCGCAGTTCCCTGTCGCCAGCGTGTATGAGGACCAGGGTTTCATCACGAAAAGCCGGGACGGCGTGTCTCTCCGCTCCTCCACGGGGCCATCGGTTATGGCCTACATGCTCCAGGACCTCGACCTTCGCCCAGGACACAACGTGCTGGAGATCGGTGCGGGGACGGGCTACAACGCCGCACGCGTGGTCTATATGGCCGGCGTCGGCGGCAACGTCGTCACGGTGGACGTCGACCTGGACATCGTCGAAGACGCTCGCCGCAATCTGTCGGCCTCGGGGATTGAGCGGGTCAAGGCGATATGCGCAGATGGCGGCTATGGATATGCCGGCGACGCCCCGTACGACCGAATCATCCTGACCACCGGCGCGTTGGACATAACCCCGGCCTGGCGCGAGCAGCTCAAGCCTGGCGGCCGGTTGGTGCTTCCTCTGTCGATAAGGGGCGCCCATCAGGGCATCATGGCCTTCGACAACCGGGACGACCGCCTTACCAGTGGCAAGATAAGGCCGACCGGGTTCATTCCCCTTCGGGGCGCATTCGCCGGTCCCACGGTCGAGGTGCCCATAGGCCCGCAAAGGGACGCGGCTGTCAATGGCGATCAGATCGATCTGGACGCGGAGACCATCTACAAAATGCTGACGGGCCACTTCGCGGATGTGGCCACCGGCGTGCGCGTGACCCGGGGCGAACTGAATGGGCTGTGGCTTTGGCTGGCGGCGCGGGGGCCTAAAACCTGTGAGTTCAACGACGCGGACGGGCCGGACAGGACCATCCCACCCTTTTATCGATCCCGTAACGCCGGCGAGGCCATATGCTGGACCGACTGGATTATCGATGAGCTCTGGATCGCCGTGTTCAACAGGGGCACCGGCCAGGCCGAACTGTTCGAGCTTCTGGTCAGGAGCTACGGACCCGGCCGACGCGTCGCCGAGCGCCTGGCAGGGCATGTCTCTGCGTGGGAAGCCGCCGTCCGTCCGCCGGTCTCCGATGTCCGAATCACCATGCTCCCCATCGACACGCCCTACCAGTCTGGCGACAACGAGGTCGTGGTCCCAAAGTGATGGAACAAGCTGGTGGTACGGTTTGGGGCCGGCCCGTCTTCACCCATCCCGCATGATTTGAGCTAGCGTCATGTCACCGCCGGCACAGGTCTTGGACTACGCCACCGATTTAGCTTGCCATTGACAGGTGTTGGGATGCTCGGCCAGGTCCGCGTAGGCGGATGTCGCCGCGATCGCTCCCTGGGCCGCCGCCGTGACGGTCTGTTTCAGGTCCCCCGAAGCGTCGGTGACGTCCCCGGCGGCGAACAGGCCATGAACGCTCGTGCGCATGCTCTTGTCGACAATCACCTCGTTCTGCTCGTTTAGCGCGGCACCTAGACTCCTCACCAGGTCCACTCTGGGATCGGCTCCTATCTCGATGAAAATGCCGTCCAGCGCGAGCTCGTTCGAGCCCGCGACCTCTCTGTCCAGCACGACGCCGGACAGTCCGTCGTCCCCCTTTAGCTCGAGTACCCTGGTGCCGAGGACCGGCGTCACGTTGTCGGCCTCGTCGAGACTCCGGAGATTGACCGGCTCGGGACGTGTGAACCTTTCCTGCCTGTAAATGAGATAGACCTTTTCGGCGTACTTGCTTAGCAGGACCGCCCCCTCCACCGCGGCGTTGCCCCCGCCCACGACGGCGACCGTGTTCCCACGGTGCAGCGGCGCATCGCATGTGGAACAGTAGGAAACCCCCCTTCCGACCCAGTCCCACTCATGGTCCAGGCCGAGGGTCCTGCGCTCCCTGCCGACCGCCATGATGATGGTCGGTGTCAAGTACCGGTCGCCCGAGCCCGTGGTAGCCGTAAAGCAGTGCCCCTCTCCGCTCAGGGAGACGATCTTGTCGTCCACAACAGGGACCTCGTACTTGTCCACCTGCTCCCGGAACTTCATCATTAGCTCGAAGCCGTCGATGTCCGCGTATCCGGGGTAGTTCTCGATCATGCCGCCGGTGGCCGTCTCGCCGCCAAAGGTCTCTCCGACGACGATGGTCTTTAGCTGGTACCGCGCCGCGTATATCGCCGCCGAGAATGCCGCCGCCCCCTGGCCGATAATGAGCACATCGTGGTCTGACATCTGTGTCGCCACCGTTGTCACCTCTTTCTCTGGCCATCTCCAGGATGGCCTCGCCGATTGTTCGCATCGCCGTGCCAATTAAGATGCCGCCGCCTCACCACGGGATGCGGAGGCCGGGCGCGGGGGGGGCATCGTCGCTGGGGCTCTCGCGCAACCCCCTAGTGGAACACGCGGCCTGAGTCTATCGCCAGGGTCTGGCCGGTGATGCTGTCCGTGGTGCAGAAGGCGACAACCTGCCTCGCGATGTCGTCCTTGTCGGCGGCCCGTTTGAGCAGCGAGCCCTGGGTGGCGGCCACCCGGTACTCCGGCGCCAGGTTCTCCGACATCCTCGTGCCCTCGAGGTATCCCGGCGCGATGCAGTTCACCAGTATATCCGGCGCGAGGCCCACCGCCATGCACTTGGTGAGGTGGATGAGGGCGCTCTTGGCCACCGCGTAGCCGATGGACGAGCCGGTGGGGGCGAGGCCGGCGACGGACGATATGTTGATGATGCGGCCGGAGCCTCGGTCTTTCATGTGGCCGGCTACCGCTTTTATTGTCAGCATGGGGCCGGTCAGATTAACGTCTATGAGCTTGTTCCAGTCCTGGTACGTCAGCGCGTCAAGGTCGTCGAACGGGATCCACTTGTTGTACCCAGCGTCGTTGATGAGGATGTCGATGCGGCCAAACCGGTCCAATATCTGGGTCGCCATTGAGGCCACCATCTGCGGGTCGGTGACGTCGCACTGGACCGCCTCGGCCTGGACGCCCTTGGCCTGGAGCTGCCCGGCCACATCCTCCGCTTTCTCCCGGCTCCCGCCGTACAGGACAGCTACATTGGCCCTGGAGTCGGCCAGGGCGTGGCAGATCCGACCGCCGAGCCCGCCGCTTCCTCCCGTGACAACGGCGACAGCGCCATTCAGGTCCATGTTTTCTCCTCTCCAAGTGTTTCTTGGTCTCGTACTGTCGGCGGCCAGCGGTGCGTCGAAAAGACCGTTTGGCCTTTCCCCTCGACCTCCTTTCCTCCGAAGCACTGAGCGCCGGCACCGCTTGCGTTGGGTTGACAGGCTTTGGCAGGCGAGGCGGAGAGGGCGACTATTGTGGATTGCCCCTCCGATGGAGAGCCGCAGAGGGAGGGATTTCCACCCACCGATCCCATCCGCGACCGAACGGTATTCAGTTGCGATTATAGCATGTGGGGAGGTCTCAAGAGGGTGCGATGAGTGTTAGATTGCGCCGGAGCGCCGAGGGAAATTCCCACGTAACGCAGTGGGGCTGCTGTGCAGCCCGCAGCGACGGTGTTCGCATGCCCACGGCTCCGTGGAGACCGGAGGATCGACGGACCAGGTTCGACTACCGGCGCTTGTCGCGCCAGTTCTCTCTGGTCACTCTCTTTTGACCAATCCTATAGAGCCAGGCGAGGACGAGGCCCACGACCACTCCGACCGCCGCGCGGTCGGAGTGGTCGAACTCCCAGTCCAGACTGTTGCCGAGTCAGATAATGGCGAGCGGGAAGAACACGATCGCCAGGCCGACGTAATTCCTGGTCGAAATCTTCATTGCGGTTGGCGGCTCTTTCGGCGCATCGGAAGATTCGCTCCAGTCGGGGTGCAAGGGGCAGATCCCTTCGGAACCAGAGAGTGCACCGGCTGTTCGCCTTGGCGCGGGGAAAAAAGGAATTGCCTAACGGGCGGCTTGAGAACGGCGGCGCCGGGTCTATCCCCCCGCCACGGCGGGCACCACGCTGACCTCGTCACCTGCGGCGATCTCCGTGTCCAGGCCGTCCAAGAAGCGCACGTCTTCGCCATTGACGTAAATGTTGACGAAGTTCCGCAGGTCACCTGAGTCGTCGCAAAGCCGCTCCTTGATGCCTGGAAACCCCGCGTCGAGGGAGTCGATGACCTGGCCCAGGGTCTCTCCCTCCACTGTGACCTTGTCCTGGCCGCTTGTAAGACGGCGGAGAGGTGTTGGGACTCTTACCATCACACTCATGCTATGTAGTCCTCCACGACTTTGGTATGTATCATCGACCGCGTCGTCGTCAGCCTTCCAGCACGTCCCCGCCGACCGGGTCCACCCTGACGCCGGTGGAGATCACCCAGTCGACGCCGTTCGTGATCTCGGCTTCGTCGCCCTCCAGCTCGAGCACCACCCAGCCGGTGTCGTCGCGCACCTCCGCGCGCCGGATGTTGGTGACGATGTCGAACTTGCGGCCAAGCTCGTATATGACGGGTTCGGTGATTAGCTGCTTCGGGAACGTGAACTTTACGCGCTTCTTGCCCATGCTCGCCTCCCCCTTAATTGCTACGCCCGGCCGTCCATCGCATCCTCGAAGGACTGGTATGTCGGCTTGATTTGGACTGGGTCGGCGATGTGGTTGACCGCCTCCTGGGTCTTGAGGCCGTTGCCGGTAATGAACGCCACGGTCACCTCGTCGCGCTTGATCGCGCCCGACCGGGTCAGCTTTCTGAGGCCGGATATGACCACGCCGCCCGCCGTCTCGGTGAATATGCCCTCGGTCTCGGCCAGGAGCTGGATGCCCTCCACCACCTCGTCTTCCGGCGCCACGACTGCGACGCCGTCGCACTCCGTCAGGGTCTGCAGAGCGTAGACACCGGCGGCTGGATCCCCGATGGCCAGGGATTTGGCGATGGTGTCGGGCTTGACGGGACGCACGACCTTGGACCCCAGCTTGTATGCCTCGACGATTGGCGAGCACCCCTCGGCCTGGGCCAGGTGCATCCTCGTCTTTGCGCCGTCGATCAATCCCACGTCAGCGAACTCGTTAAGCCCTTTCCATATCTTGGTGTGCAACTCGCCCGATGCCGCGGGCACCACGCAGTTGTCCGGCGCGCGCCAGCCGAGCTGCTCGGCGACCTCGTAGCCCAGGGTCTTGCTTCCCTCGGCGTAGTACGGGCGCATGTTTATGTTGACAAAGGCCCAGTGGAGGTTGTCGGCGAGCTCGCTGCACAGCCGGTTTACCTGGTCGTAGGACCCGTCCACAGCCACCAGGGTCGCGCCGTAAATCGCTGCGCCGACGATCTTCCCGTTTTCGAGGTCTTTGGGAAAGAAGACCACGGTCTTCATCCCCGCCTTGGCGCCGTGGCCCGATACCGCGCCCATCAGATTTCCCGTCGAGACGCATGCCAGCACTTCGAACTCGAACTCCAGCGCCTTGGTGGTGGTCACCGATACCGGCCGGTCCTTGA
>CAZJDV010000039.1:0-22477 GCA_964544865.1 uncultured Dehalococcoidia bacterium
CCGACGTCTACCCCCGTGCCACCGAGTCCGACGTCCACGCCCACGCCCTCGCCCACCCTCACCCCCACGCCCTCGCCGCCCCCTACCCTCACGCCTACTCCGACGCCGACGCCAAGCGCAACGCCCACGCCGACCGCAACGCCTGTACCGCTGCCCGGCGACGACAGGTTCGGCGTAGTACTGCACTCGCGCACCAAGGCGGACAATCTGTATTTCCTGACCGCGCTCGGGGTGCGGTGGTACCTGGACCTGGAGAGTGACATGACCCAGGTGCCCGACGGCGCCCGCAAGGTTGGCTACATAAAGATACCGCGAGGCCAGCAGGCCGAGGACAGACTGTGGGACTCGGGCAAGGCCGAGCAGATAGAGACCCTTACGGACGTGGAAATCGCCAAGCTGGCGGTGCTCACCAGGCAGGAGCTACGCGACATGGCGGCGGCGGCGCCCGGGACCTATTGGTACATCCTTGGGGAGCCGAACGTAAACTTCACTTACATGACTGGCACCAGGTTCGCCTCGATGTTCCACTACATATCGACGCAGCTCAAGATAGGGGATCCCACCGCGAAGATCGTGAGTCCCAGCATGCTCAACTGGGACTTCGTGTGCATCGGATGCCCAGGGTATGAGTTGGGCGAATCCTGGCTGAAGAACTTTATCGAAGCCTACTTCGTCAAGTACGGCGGCGTGATGCCGCCAGTCGATGTCTGGTCGATAGATCTCTATCCGATTGACTGGGTCAATACGCCTAACAACGACCCATCTCTGCTACCAATATATATCCCTGGAGCTGGACCCATCAACTTCAAAGGCGGCGGGACTTCTAAGCATTCCGCAGTAGCGGTGCAGCAGCTCGTCAGCATGAGGCAGTACCTCGATACAATCGCAGATTATGACAATACCCCGATCTGGATCACGGAGATGGCGGTCCATGTGGGATACGATCCACAGGACTGGGTACACAAGTCCACGGGCCAGCCTTGCAACATTATTCAGGTAATATCCAATGAGTGCGATCTGCCCAGCACAGGCCTCTACTATTGGGACTACATAAGCAACTACATCATCGAGGTACTGGACTGGATGGATGCCAACGCCGAGACTCACGGCGTCGAGCGGTGGTTTTTCTACAAGTCGCATAGAGACCTGGTCAACATCGCCAACGACGGCTACATGGGCATCAGCTTCTTCGACGACCGGGAGGTAGGTGCACAGCCTAACTGCCTGGGCGAGACCTATCGCACCCGTTCTCTTGAGTTGTCGCGAATGAAATGCGACGCCGTTGGAAACATCGTACCGGTCGATCCTCCATAACGAACTGTCTAACCGCCAGCGGAATCAGCGAACACCAGCGCCCCGATTATTCGGGGCGCTGTCCGTTCTGGGCGGGCTGCCGCGCACCGGCCGCCACCTCCGCTAGGCCGTCCCAGATAGGGGCTGCGGTCCCTGAAACCATGCCTCGTGTATAATAGACGGGACTTTTGCACTACGATTCCGCCCGTGGCGTCGATGCCGGCGCTGGATTCGAGCTCTGTGCGCGTACCAAGATTCAAGGCCTCGGTTCAAGCGCTGGCGATTCAGCGCGACAGGGTGCTGTGGGTCGCCTTGGCTGCGGCGGGCGCTGTTGGCGTCACCGCAGCCTTCTTGGGCATGATGTTCACCATCCTTCCCCTCGCCCTCTCCGCCGACCAGAAGATAGAGGAGCTCCGCGCACTCTCCGACGGGCAGTTTGGAGACATCGACGGGTCTTCGCTGACTCGCCTACGGGCGAGCTTGGATTCCCTGGAATCCAGTGTTGGACCCGCCGCGGCCTCAGCGCGCTGGATGGCTCGCTTCTCTCCCGCGCTTGCGTGGGCACCCTCGCTGGACCAGGAGCCCCGCGCCTGGGCGAACCAGGTGGACCGCCTGGAGACCAATCTGGACCTGGCGTCGAGATTGTTGACCTCGTCGTCCGACCTGATGGCCGTCTATGGTGACGCTCAAATCGCCTTCGTCAGCTTTCGCTCTCCGCAGTCCGTAGCGGACCTGACATCCCGAATTTCCGAATTGGCGGACGCGCTCGCGCTGATCGAGGAAGAGTTCGCGGCACCCGGCCACCGAAAGAGGGCGGAGCCGGCATTGCGTCCACCGGGCCTCGAAGACGCGATCGCCCAGCTCGGAGAGATGGAAGCGGCGATGCTGAGCGCGTCGACGGTCGGCCGCAAGGCGTCGGAGCTGTTGATCAGCCTGCTCGATGTGGGCCAGCGGGCGCAGCCCCTTGTGGGCCAGCTTGTGCCTGAAGCGGACGACGAAGACGCCATTGCGTTTGACGATCTATCGGCTATGTTGAAAGAGGTGAACGGCAAGGTGGCGGCCGCCCTCGGGGACTCACGGGAGCTCGCAGAGCTGATCTCGGGTGGCGGCCACGGCGAGGAGCTACTCGACCGCATCGAGGTCTTGCAAGACATATTGGGGGTATTGCAGAGCTTGAACACCGTCACGTTAGCGGGCCTTCAGGCCATCGAGCCCGTGCTTCAAAGCGGCGAAAACGCGGGCGGCGGACTACTCGCCGACGGCGGAGCCATGGTGGCGGCGCTGGAAGGCGTCACGAGCAACGCGGATGAGCTGGCCAGCGCCGTCGCACTCCTCGAGGACGCGCAGCGGACGCTGGAAGACGTCTCCCTGCGCAACGAAAACCCCTCGATTGCCGCGGGCCTGGCCGAGCTGGCCGGCGTCGTGGACCTCGTCCACGGCGGACTTCGGCTTGTCGTGAGCATCGCCCCCTTCGGTGAAGACCTATTGGGGGCGAGCACGACCCGCAGCTACTTGATACTGGGCCAGTCCGCGGACGAATTGAGGGCCACGGGCGGCTATGTCTCAGCCCTGTGGCTCATGTCCCTCGAGAACGGCGGCCTGGTCGACCTGCGATATCACGACACCGTTCGGGTGGACGACTGGCAGCGTCTGGAGTTGTATCCGCCGGCGCCCGCCGGGCTTGAAGAGCACATGAACGCAAGCGTTTGGCTGCTGAGGGACGTGTCGTGGGAGCCTGACTTTCCGACGGTGGCGCGGACCGCGGCCGACATGTTCGCGATCGGCCAGCGGCAGAACGTGGACGGCGTCGTGGCCATGAACCAGTGGGCGCTCCTTGACATCATCCAAGCCCTGGGCGATGTGGAGGCGCCGGGAGGGGGCGCGCCGATCACATCCAGAAACCTGCTCTCCAGGCTGGAAACCGGCTCGGACGAGTTCGGCAGGGCGTACGTGGACCTGGCGCTGCAGGGCGTTCTCGACCGCCTGAGCCAGCCCCTGGCCCTCCCCACGCTGTTGAGGGTCGCCTCGGCGCTCAATGCGTCCCTCGAGGCGCGAGACTTGATGCTGTACACGGAAGACGCCGGCGTTCAAGGTTTCATCGAGGAGATCGGTTGGGGCGGACGGATGCGGCAAGAGGGGGCTGACTACCTTTACGTCGTCGACTCGAACGTGGGATGGAGCAAGGCGGACCGCAATATCGAGCGCAGCACAAGATACGAGATCGACATGCGAAGGGAGTCCGGCGCCAGGGTCAGCTTGACACT
Source organism: uncultured Dehalococcoidia bacterium (assembly GCA_964544865.1). Taxonomy (GTDB): domain Bacteria; phylum Chloroflexota; class Dehalococcoidia; order Lucifugimonadales; family CAJWER01; genus CAZJDV01. Next base: position 3,558 of record CAZJDV010000039.1, read on the forward strand.
GGCATACAACAATCATAGCGGCCCGGGATCGCCGGGGTGCGAGCCTCAGTGGCTCAACAGGGGAACCAACTACAGCCAGCTCAAGAACGCGTGTTATTGGGACTTCTGGCGTGTCTACACACCGCATGGTACCAGGCTGCTTAGCAACACGCGGCTTTCGCTCCCAATGTACAGTGTGTCAGCCGAGATTGGCCGGGGTCAATCGGGTGAAGATACGGTGAAAGTCTCATCAAGCTATAATAGGACAGTCCTGTCCGGGCTGTTCGCACTTGGAGCGGGCCTGACCAAGAAGTTCGGCGTCGTCTACGACCTGCCGCCGGAGGTCGTTCGGCGCAACGGCGACCAGATCGAATATGAGTTGCTCGTGCAAAAACAGCCGGGCAGCCGCCGGCGGTCGATGGCCGTGGAGTTCATCCTGCCACCGGGCTACAGGCTAGCGTCCAGCTCGGTGGCGCCCGCCTTTACCGGCGAGTCTCGCGTTGGGTTTCAATTCACCTTCGAGGGAGACACCGTGCTGGGAGCGGTGTTCACCAGAAGCGACGATGGGGCCAACTGACGTAAATACCTATCGAACGATGCGCAGACAGCGACTGCCCGCCTTTGTAGCCGGCGCGTTCCTGCTGCTGGCGGCGCTCGCCTGCTCCCAGGACTCGCCTGCGGCAGACGCCATACCTCGGTTTGCTGCCGCGCCGGCTCCCACTCCGGCCGGGATCAGGGCCGTCGCGGTTGCCTCCGTCATCGTCACCGACGCTCCGGAGATCGTCGCACCAACGATAGACCGTATAGAAATCTCGCCGGCTCCCATTGTCGTCGAGCCAGGCGAGACGGTCCAGCTTTCTGCGACGGCGTTCGACTCCAACGGCCGCATTCTCCACGACGTCAGGTTCGTCTGGACCTCGCCCGACGCACGGGTTGGTGAGATCTCCGACGACGGCAGGTTTCTGGCGGGCGCCTCGCCGGGAGTATTCGATGGCAGCCTATCGGTGACCGGCATCCAAGACACGCCTGCGGGTGTGCAATATTCATCTGCCCAGACGTCGGTGACGGTTGTTGGGGAAGCCTACGTGCCGAGGCTGGTCAGCGTTGATTTTGTCCCCGACCGGCCCGCCGTGCTGCGCCAGCAAATATATAGGATGCGCGCTATCGGCCTGGACGAGGACGGCGTGGTCATCCCGGGGGTCAGCTTCGACTGGAAACTGAACGATCCCAGCGTGGGCAGGATTAACGAGATCGGCCTGCTTACCGTGGTGGCCGACGGCGGGACCTACAAGGGGGCTGTAACCGTGACGGGTATGTGGGCGGGCGTCGAGATCGCCGCGGTGACCGACATCCTTGTGTTCATCACCCCAAGGGCGGACGACTTTCTGAACGTGCACGCCCTGCCCCAAAGATTCTTCGTCGAGCCTGGCGACAAGGTCTTATTGAGAGCCGTGGCGCTGAACGGACTCGGCAGGATCGAAGCGGGCACGGAGCTACGCTGGAATATGGTCGACGAGCGCGCGGGGACCATCGACGGCGGCGGCAACTTCATCGCTGGCGCCGCGACGGGCGTCTACGCCGAGGCCGTGCGAGTCGAAGCGGTGTTACCGGGAGAGAGCGGGTTCGTGCGTGCAGAGGACTTCGCATCCGTGGTAGTCCGGCGCAAGGGACTGAGAGGTCTCCACACCATTTCAGTGCAGCCAGGTACGGTGGTCTCGGTCCCTGGCGGCCGAGCGACACTGTTCGTCACGGCATCCGACAAGTTCGGTCAGCCCGCCGATGACGTCGGCGTTACCTGGGAGGTCCTGGTTGAAGAGGCGGGCGAGATCACGGAGTTCGGAGGATTGACCGTGGGCTCGAATCCGGGCATCTATGAGAGCGCCCTGCGGGTCACGGCGGAGCAGTGGCTGGACGGCGAGCTAGTGACCAGGTCAAAAACCGGCGACGTGGTCATCACCGGGACTCTGACCCGTTCGGAGGTCGAGCCGTCGCTGGCCACCGTCGCCCCCGGCAAGACCATCCACTTTTCGTTGACCGCCAGGGACGAAAACAGCATCGAGATCCCCGGCATCGTGGTCATATGGAAATTGGCGGACGATAGAGCGGGTACCATAGACCACTTCGGTAACTTCAGGGCTGGAGATATCCCCGGGATGTACAATGACGTCATCCGCGCCGAGGTGATCCAGTTGCGCCCCGACTCGCGCTGAGCCTTTCCCATCGCCCCGCCCAGGACCCCATCGAATATTCTCTCATTCGATATTTTGCGCTACCGCACCGGTGCAAATAGCCGCTTTCTCCTGCCGGCCATGCGACGTCTGCGCGCCGCATGGCTCGTGGGCATTCTCGCCTTGCCACTTCTTCTCGTCGTGGCCTGCTCCGGGGACGGGCCTTCTCCCTCCCCCACTCCCGCGGTCCCTGAATCAGCCGCCCGTCCGAAGCAGAATGCCACAGGCAAGGTGGTCGGGGTCGCGGATGGCGTCACGATCGACGTTGATGTCGCCGGAGTGATTTGGCGAGTCCGTTATCTCGGCATCGAGGTACCCGTCGATACCTCCGACAGGGTCGATGGCAAGACCCTGGAAGAGCGGGCGCTGGATTTTAACCGATTCAGAGTGGACGGCAGGATCGTGGAGCTTGAGGAGGGCACGGTGGACGCCGCCGACGCCAGCTTCCTCCTCAGGTACGTATACGCCGATGGCGAGATGATGAACGCGGCGATGGTAACCGCCGGCTATGCTGTGGTGGCGAGCTCCCCTTCGGACTTCGCGCACAAGGATTCATTTGTCGCAGCCGAGGAGGCCGCCAGGTTGAAACAACGCGGCTACTGGCGGGAAGCTGCATCGCAGCCCGCCGCCGGCGGGGTCAACTCCGCTGGATCACCTGGACCAACCCCCGTGCAGTCATTCCGCGGTGGCACCCTTCCGCTGCCCCAGGGAACCAGGGTCGGCGTGGCGTGCGACTACTCCGGGACCTCGGACCCGGTGATAAAGGGAAACGTAGACGCTCGCACTGGAGAGCGCATCTACCTGGTCCCCGGAAGCTTCTTCTATTCGACCACCGAGGTCGACACCGGCGACGGCGATACGTGGTTTTGCACCGAGGCCCAGGCCGTCGCCGCCGGATGGTCAAAGGCAAAGCACTAGCCATGAGCGAGGACGCTCGAATGAGCGCCCTGGCGCACATTGAGGGAGCCACCGCCACTGGCTGAGAGCCCTTGTTTACGCGCCGGTGTCATTGTGCCGGTTGTAGTTGTCCTGAAACCGCACGATATCGTCCTCACCCAGGTAGCTGCCCGTCTCGACCTCGATGATCTCCAGGGGGCTGCCGCCCGGATTTTCGAGCCTGTGGGTCATCCCCACCGGCACGTAAGTGGACTGGTTCGCCTTCAGCAGGAATACGTCCTCACCCCGGGTCACCCTGGCCGTGCCCACCACGACCACCCAGTGCTCCGCGCGCCGGTGGTGCTTTTGCAACGATATGGCCGAGCCCGCATTTATCGTCAGGCGTTTAACCTGGAAGCCCGGCCCCGAGTCCATGATCTCGTAGCTTCCCCAGGGACGGTGCACCTTAAGATGGCTGGCTTGCTCTGGACGCCCGTCATCCCTTAGGCGCCCTACAATCTCTCTGACATCCTCGACGCGGTCCCGCCTGGCCACCAAGACGGCGTCGGCCGTCTCCACGACGACAAGGTCTTCAATGCCGATCGCGGCTAGGAGTCTATCATTCGCCAGCAGGAGCGAGTTCCGAGTCGAATGGGTGTAGACATCACCCTGTACCACGTTCCCCTGCGGATCCTGGTCCCGGACCTCCCACAGGGCGGACCACGCCCCCACGTCGGTCCAGCCCGCGTCCAGCCGCACCACCGCGCGCGGCGCAGATGTTCCCTCCGCGCCGGCCGCGGCGGTGGCCGGGTTCTCAGGTCCCGAGACGGCTGACTCCATCACCGCGTAGTCAATGGAATCGCTCGGGCAGGCTATGAAATCGGCTGCGCCGGGCCGGTAGAAGTCTCCATCTTTGTGGCCGTTTTGATGGGCCGCCCGGCATGCTCTCGCGATGGCCGGGCGTTGCCGGTCTATCTCTGACAGCCACACAGAGGCCCGCACCAGGAACATTCCGCTGTTCCACAGCCAGTCACCGGAATCGACGTATGTCTTTGCTGTCTCCCGGTCCGGTTTTTCGACGAAGGCGGATATGCGGCGCGCGCTGGAGTCCGCCGTCTTGACGGCTGGGTCCAGCCGCTCTTCCGCCTGGATATATCCGTAGCCAGTGGCGGGTCCGCTAGGAATGACGCCGAAGGCCACTATGTGACCGGCATCGGCCAGCAGCGCGCCCTCCTCCAGCGAGGCACGCAGCGCGTCCACATCCCGAATCGCGTGATCGGCGGGCATCACCACCATCACGGGGTCGGCGGTGTCACTGCGGCCCATGCCGGTGAGGTCGAGGGCCGCCAGCGTCAGAGCCGGCGCCGTGTTTCGCCCGACGGGCTCGATGATGATTTGCAGCGGGTCCCTTTGGATCTCCCGCATCTGGTCTGCGACAAGAAACCGATGCGCCTCGTTGCAAACGATCAATGGCCGGGCTACCTCCCGCAATCCATCAAGCCTGGACAGGGTCTCCTGAAGCATCGTCCTTTTCGCTACGAGGGGCAGGAACTGCTTGGGAAAATAGTCGCGGGATAGCGGCCAGAGTCTGGTGCCTGAGCCACCGGAAAGTATGACCGGACATAGCATGTCGCTCACCTCCGCAGATGCTTTCAAGGCAGGGACAGCTACGGTCTCTGCGTCCCCGGCGATGCCGTGGCCATTGGGTGAGATCCACGGCAATCCAAATTGATCAAAAAACATCGTCCCCGGAGAGCAACCGCATTGGGTCTGCTGGTTTCGCCCAAGGAACCCGCGGACGTGCACTGAGCACGATCCTCGTAGCCGAAGCCCTAACCGCCATCGGCTATGCCGGCGGCCCGCTGAACCACAGTCTTGAGGGTATCGAACACCTGGGATGCGCGGGAGTCCGGCTCCATGTATTCGGCATGACCCTCCAGGAAGGAGTCTATCGCGTGCATCGCCCCGTCGGCGTCGCCTTCCACCAGGAACTGGCGCACCAGGAGTTGCTGCAGCTCTATCCTCTCTGGCGCCCAGACGATCGCCTCTTCCACGAGAACGCGAGCTCTCTGAGCATAGGACGAGTCCCGGGCGGAAGCTGTCTGATACAGATTGGCCAGAGCCAGATGGATGCGCCACTCACGCGGCTCGCTCTCCAGCGCCGCCTGGCCTTCCCTCTCCGCGATCTCCAGGGTGGCCTGAATCTCCGCCTCGGTCAGCGAGTCCCAATTGTTGCTGAGGACCGTGAGCATGAACCTTCTGGGATAGTTGGCCAGCTCGGGAGAGGCGCTGATCGACCGATCGAAGTAGTCGATCCTTTCGGTCCAAGAACCGGCGCGGGTCGGATAGGCACCTAGCCCCACAAGTACGGTCCTCGCGCCCACGTACGGCCCTACGATCAAGAAATAAATGGCCGCCAGGATGACCACACCGGCCGCGGCCAGCGCGCCCGCCTTGGCCACATCTGTGCGAAGAAAAGCCATTCCCGCCGCGAAGGCAGGCACGGACTCCGATACCTCGGTCTGTTCGGTGCTAGCGTCGAAGGCCGTCTCGCGCGAGGCGGAATCGATGTAGGCTACGAGTCCTACCAGCATGTAAATCTGCCCCACGGTCCCGGGCGTGTCGAACAAGAACAGGTTCTGAACGAAATATCCACTCAACGCCGCGCCGATGAACAGCGTGAAAAGCTGTGCATCCCGATTCTGTGTCTTAACCCTTCGAGCAATCACGAACGCCATGTACAGCCATATCGCCATGTAGCTGGCAAAGCCGAGAAAGCCCTTGGTCGTCAACTCCTCGATGATCTTGTTGTGCGCCTGGTCGAATGACTCGGTAGAAGCCGACGCTATCTCAGGTGTAACATGCTTGTCGTAGGCGATCGTGTAGTTCTCCGGCCCCCACCCCAATAACGGTCTGTCAGCAAACCCATTGAAGCCGATCACCGCCGAATTGATGCGGCCTCGCGTGCTCCCGTCGTCAAGACCGATCGACGCGAGACGCTGTAGCATACCGCTTGATTCTGCGACCCGCTTGAAAGCACTCGTATCGCGCGCGGCGCCAATCAAGACAACGAGGCCGACCAGTCCGGCGACAATCGCGAACGAGGCCATCCTGACGACCTTCATCCTGCCCCACACCGTATACCCCGCCCCGAAGGACGTTAAACCTGCGGCGAGCCCAATGAGAGCGCCCCGGGTGCCACTTCGGAACAGCACCGTGAAGTCCAGTATGATGACCGCGATCCAAAAGATCCTCCAGAGCACCACGGGCGAGATGCCAATGCCGCTCGAGGCCCGGGCCTGCCGCCGCCTGCGCCTTTGCTCGACCCTTCGAGAGACCGTGGGCTGCTCTCGGGCCTCACGCGCCAGGGAGTGGCTTAGAAATGCCAGCGCGATGAGTATGTTGACGAGCATGTAGGCGCCCACGAATGTGGCGTTGCCCAACGTGATGTCGATTCGACGCGACGGCGTGAGGTAGCCCAGCACCTGCACTCCGTTGATCTGGGCGATGCCGAGAAGGCCCATGATGAAGCTCATCGCCAGATTGAAGTTCAGCAGCGCCCGCCAGTCCCTGAACGATCGAAAGACCGACGCCAGCACCAACGTGAACGCGAACCAGTGGGCGAGGTCTATCCAACCTTGCATCCTCTCGTAGGTCGACCAAAGGCTCCGCTGCGCGCTGACTCCGAGCAGAGACGAGAGCAGCACGATGAGCACGTATGCGCCGAAGATCGCGATCAGCCATGTCCGGGGCACGCGATGTGAAGGATACCAGAACGCCAGGACAAGCCACAGACCAGTAGCTATCTCAACCAGCGTGCGCGTAAATAGGGCCTTGCCGACGATATACGGAAAGAACGTCGCCGGCAGAGGGTCTGTCATTACGATCAGCGGCGCCACGAGAACGAGGACGATCAACGTCCTGACGCTCGCGACGAGTCCTTTTTCCATATGGGCGGAAACCTCGAATTCCAGTAGACGACGGCGCGGTATGCCGCCGCTGGTCGTTAGCCAGTGGCACCTACGATTCTATGGGAGGTGGGGGTCGGGGTCAATCAAGCCGTCTCATTAACGATACTGGCCTCGCGCATCGTACCTCGTCGGTAGCCTGAATCGCGTTCAGAGACGGATAGCGGCGAGTCGCAAAGGTATTTGTTCTCGATGGGTTACGTGAGCGAACTAATCGGGGCAGGGCAGCTACTCCTGGAGTGCGATCGACGCGATGGTCTGGCGTAGGCCGTCCACCAGAGAGGTCTGTGGTTCCCAGCCCAGTTGGCGCCTCGCCCTATTGTTGTCCAGGACGACGTGCTTGATGTCGCCCGGGCGCTCATCCAGGTTCTCTGGCAACAGGACGTATAGCGTCTCCTCGGCCATCAGGCGGAACAGTGTGTTTACGGAGAGGCCCTCCCCGGTGCTGATGTTCACCGTCAATGGTTCCTGGGCGTCCTGCGCCAGCGAGTGAGCGCGCGCGACGTCGCCGGCGTAGACGAAGTCGCGGGTCTGCTTTCCGTCTCCAAATATCTTCACGGCCTCGCTTCGGATCATGCGGCGGCCGAAAATGGCGACGACCCCCGCCTCGCCCTCGGGGTCCTGCCGCGGCCCGTACACGTTGGCCAGCCGCAGCACACTCAGGCGCACGCTGCTCGGCAACAAGATACGCAGATATTGCTCAAGGGTCCACTTGCTCAGTCCATAGGCGCTGATCGGCCGTATGGGGTGCTCCTCGTCGCAGGGGAGGTAGTCCGGGACGCCGTACAGGGCGCCCCCGGTGGTGATGTAGATGAACTGCCGGCATCCCGACTCTTTCGCGGCCTCGATCACGTTGATGCCGCCCACGATGTTGGTAACGGCGTCGCGCCACGGGACGGTCATCGAAACGCTCACCGACGCCTGGGCAGCGCAGTGGCTGACAGCGTCCGGTCTGAAGGACCGCGCCACGTCGACGAGGGACGGATCCGCGATGTCCAGCTTCACGAGGCAGGCCTCCGGTGCGACGTTGGCCTCCAGGCCGGTGGAAAGGTCGTCTACGACCATGACCTCGTCACCTCGGCGGACAAGCTGATCGACGATATGGGAGCCGATAAAGCCGGCCCCGCCTGTCACGAGCACTCTCAATCGCGATTCTCCTTGGCGCCAAACGGACCCGGCTGGTGCAGTATCTCGCGCGACAAGTATATTCCCGCGGGCCGCCTTGTTACAATGGCGAGTCTCCCTGCCGTTTTGTCCCCGGCGAATCTGTTGAACGTCCCTCCGCGACCCTCTATGATGTAGCTGTACCCAACAGGACACATAATGGTAGATCGCAAACAGCTAATACTCGAGCTTAGCAAGGTGGTCGGCGACGCGTACGCGGTCCACGAGCCCGAAGACATCCTTGTGTTCGAATACGACGGCTCGGTGGACAAGGCGCTGCCGCTGGCCGTGGTGCTGCCCGCGTCCACGAAGGAGGTGTCGGAGGTCGTCAAGGTGGCTTCCCGCGTCGGCGTCCCTATCGTCGCCAGAGGCGCGGGCACCGGGCTCAGCGGCGGGGCCGTCGCCGAGGAGGGCGGAATAGTCCTTGCGCTCACCCGGATGACAGAAATCGTCGAGATCGACCCGGACAACCGGCTCGCGGTGGTCGAGCCAGGCGTCATCAATCTGGATATATCGAAAGCGGCCGCTAGATACGGCCTCTACTTCGCCCCCGATCCCTCCTCCCAGAAGGTATGCACCATCGGCGGCAACGTGGCGGAGAACTCCGGTGGCCCCCACTGCCTGGCGTACGGCGTGACGACGAACCACGTCCTTGGGATCGAGACCGTCCTGGCCGACGGCTCCGTACACTGGTTTGGAGGACGGACGAGGGAGACGCCGGGCTACGACATCCGGGGTATCCTGATCGGCTCAGAAGGTACGCTCGGGATTGTGACGAAGATCGTCGTTCGTCTCTTGAAACAGCCGGAGGCCGTGAGGACCCTGCTGGCTGTTTTCAAGGAGCTGGACCATGCAAGCGCAGCGGTGACCGGCATAATCGCCGCCGGAATCGTGCCGGCGGCCCTGGAGATGATGGACGCTCTGTGCACGGAGGCCGCTGAGGCCGCCGTCCACGCCGGGTATCCGAAGGACGCGGGCGCGGTCCTGCTAGTGGAGGTGGACGGCCTCGCTGAGGCCGTCCAGGAGGAAGCCGCGGAGATCGAGCGTGTCTGCCAGTCCTTCGACCCTATCCAGATCAGAACGGCCGCCGACTCCGCGGAGCGCGAGAAGCTCTGGGCGGGAAGGAAAGGAGTCCTCGGCGCGCTGGGCAGGCTGGCGCCAAACTACTACCTGGTCGACGGGACTATTCCGAGAACGAGACTAATCGAGGTCCTGCGCATCATCAACGAGATAGGATCCAGGGCCGATTTGCTGATCGCCAACCTGCTTCACGCGGGCGATGGCAACCTGCACCCGGCGGTGCTTTTCGACGAGCGGAACCCGGACGAGCGACGCAGGGCGATGGCGGCCGGCGGCGAGATCCTGAAGCTGTGCGTGGAGGTCGGCGGCGTTCTGTCCGGCGAGCACGGCATCGGCCTCGAGAAGCAAGAGTATATGCCGCTGATGTTCACCGATGACGATATGGAGGCCATGGCGCGGCTCGGGCTCGCCTTCGCCACCAACGGCCTGCTGAACCCCGGCAAAATATTCCCGCCGGGCTCCCCCCACTCTCGCGTCTCTCATTCCGCCACAGTCGCCAGGGCTGGGGCCGAGGCGTCCGTATAGTGACCACCCCCAGCGGCCACAGTTGGCGTCACTCGAACATTTTCTGGCCGGCGCGATCCAGTATTCTCCGATCTAGGCGTGACGGATGAGCTCGAAGAACGGCGACAAAATTCTTGAGACCCTCCAGGCCACCGGCAACGTGGCCGGCGATGACGGCGCGGCAGGACACAGGGTCGATGGAGTCACGCCCCGGCACGTGGTCTATCCCGCCGACGTGCAGGACCTCGCACAGGTGCTGGCGGTCGCCGCTGAATGGGACCTGGCGGTCGCCCCCTGGGGTGGCGGCACACGCATCGCCCTCGGCAACTGTCCGGAGCGCCTGGACCTGGTAATAGATCTGTCGGACCTCAACCGGATTGTCGAGCACAACCCGGCTGACCTGACAGCCACCGCTCAGGCCGGGACCACGCTGTCGGCGCTGCAAACAGCCTTCGCCGCCCACGGCCAGTTCCTGGCGCTCGACCCTCCCCTGCCCAGCCGCGCGACCCTGGGCGGGACGCTGGCCACCGCCGTGAGCGGTCCGCTGAAGTGGCAGTACGGAAGTCCCAGGGACGCCGTCATCGGCATGACGGTCGCGCAGGCGGACGGCAGGCTCACCAAGAGCGGTGGCAAGGTCGTCAAGAACGTGAGCGGCTACGACATGTCGAAGATGCACATTGGCGGACTGGGTACTCTTGGCGTCATCGCCGAGGTGTCTTTGAAGCTGATCCCGCTCCCGGCGCAAGAGGCCACTTTGGTAGCGGCCTTCGACTCCATCGAACACTGCTTCGGGGCCGCGCTGGATGTCTTCAGAAGCGATGTCGCGGCCCTGGCCATTACCACCTTCGACCATCGGGCCGATCAACTGATGGGCGCATCTGGGTCCGACGATGACCATCTCCTGGCGATCAGACTCGGAGGACGGCCTCTCACCTTCGATCGCGTGCTGAGGGAGACCAGGTCCATCTGCGCCGGGCACAATCCCGCCAGGATCGAGATCGTGGACGAGCCGGAGTCCTCCAGGCTGTGGCGCTCCCTGGCCGACTTCGGTTGGGACCGGGCCACGACGCCGATAATAGGGGTCCGCGCCGGCGTCCTGCCCTTGCGAACGCCGGAGCTTGCCGCGGCGCTATCATCCCCGGGTCGCACCGAAGGTCTCCAACCGGCGATCGTATCCCATCCCGCCCACGGGACGGTGCTGGCCGGCTGGTCCTACGGCGACGAGACCCCGTCGGACGGGACTGGTTCCGAGGTGCTGCGCCACGCAACCACCGCCGTTCAAGGACTGGACGGCGCCATGGTCGTCGAGCGCGCGCCCGAGAGCGTAAAGTCGGGCATCGACGTCTGGGGCGATGTGGGCGGACAAGAAGTGGTATTCAGGGGATTAAAGGAGCAGTTCGACCCCAAACGACTGCTGAATCCAGGCCGCTTCGCCGGTGGCATCTGATGACCTTGCCACCTCAATCGACACCGCCCATTTTCTTCTCCGGACCCGACGCCCCGAGCGAGGACGACCTTTACAAGTGCGTCCACTGCGGGTTCTGCCTCCAGGTTTGCCCCACGTACGTGCAGACCGGGCTGGAAACCGAGTCGCCCAGGGGCAGGATCGCGCTAGTGAAGGCCGTCCACGAGAAGCGCATCCCGCTTACACCAACCGCATTCAGGCACTGGGACTTGTGCATCCAGTGCCGCGCGTGCGAGATCGCCTGCCCCTCCGGTGTGCCGTATGGGCGTCTTATCGAGGCGACTGCCGCCCAGGTCAAGGATCACCGACGGCCCTCGTTTCTGTCACGGCTGGCTGCCGGTTTCCTGCTTCGGGGCGTCCTGCCGCACCAGCGGCGGCTGGCGTTGCTTGTCCGCGGCCTCCGGACGTATCAGTGGCTCGGCCTCCAGACCGCCGTACGAAAAATGGACCTGATCCGTCTGGTATCGCCCGGTCTGGCCTCCCTGGAGGAGTCGTCGCCCACCATTCCGCCCAGTAGCTTCAAGGCCAGAGGCCAGGTAGTGCCGGCCCGGGGCGAACAGCGAGCGCGGGTCGCGTTACTGTCCGGGTGCGTGATGCCCCTAGTCCACGGACCGGAGATGGACGCGGTCACGCGGGTGCTCGCTCGCAACGGCTGCGAGGTCGTGGTGACACGAGGGCAAGGGTGCTGCGGCGCGCTCAACTCCCACGTGGGAGACCTGGAAACGGCGCGGCGGCTGGCGCGCCGAAACATCGACGTATTCCTGTCCAGTGATGTCGACGCCGTGGTGGTGGCTTCGGCGGGATGCGGGTCGCGGATGAAGGAATATGGCCACCTCCTGCGCGACGACCCCGACTACGCCGAGAGGGCCGAACAGCTAAGCGCCCTGGTCAAGGACATCCACGAGTTCCTGGTGGAGCTGTCATTCGTGCCACCCCGGGGGCGCGTGGATTTCCGGGTGACGTACCAGGACTCCTGCCACCTGGCGCAGGCCCAGCGCATCACCGAGGCGCCCCGCGAGCTGCTGAGGTCCATACCCGGACTGGAGTATGTGGAGCTGGCGGACTCGGCACAGTGCTGTGGCTCAGGCGGCATATACGCCATAACCGAACGCGAGTCGTCTCTCGCCCTGCTGGACATGAAGATGGACGCGGTCGCCGAAACCGGCGCCGAGATACTCGCCACGGCCAACCCGGGCTGCATCCTCCAGCTTCGATACGGAGCCCAAACCCGCGAAATTCCGCTTCGCGTCCGCTACGTAACGGACCTCCTAGACGAAGCCTACAGCGCCGAGTAGGTTCGTTCCCCGCCGTGCGAATCTGCGAGATTACAACTGACCAGGAGGGCCGGAGCCACATGCGCGACTCGCACCCGGTTGCCGCTTGTGCACCGCGAGCCAGGGCGGTCCTTCGCCCATCAGGCTTGCAATCGTTCCAGTCACTGAGAAAAGGAGCAAACCGATGGATCTTGGTCTGACCGGCAAGGTAGCGGTAATCACGGGCGGCAGCGAGGGGATCGGGAAGGCGGCCGGCGCCAGCCTTGCAAGGGAGGGCGCCAGAGTGGTTATCTGCGCCCGCCACCGGGACGTGCTGGAGAGCGCCGCCGATGATATCAGGCGGTCCACGGCTGGGGAGGTCTTGCCCGTGCAGGCCGACGTCACCGATCCCCGCCAAATCGAGGACTTGTTGGCCAGGACCGTCGAGGAATACGGCCGGATCGACATCCTGGTCAACAACGCGGGCACGTCCGCGGCTGGGCCCTTCGGCGACGCCACCGACGACTACTGGCAGGGCGATCTGGACCTCAAACTGTTCGGGGCCATCCGCTGCTCCAGGCTCGCCATTCCTCATATGCTCAGGATCGGCGGCGGCCGCATAATCAACGTAACGGCCGTCGGCGGCAAAGCCCCGGGAGCGGTCTCGGTGCCAACGTCGGTGAGCCGCGCCGCCGGTATCGCCCTGACCAAGGCGATGTCCCAGGAGTACGCCATCGACAACATACTGGTGAACACCGTCTGCATGGGGTTGCTCAAGAGCGGCCAGCACGACCGCCTCTGGCGGCAGAAGCGCGAGCGCGACCCTGGTCTGAGCAGGGACGATTTCTACGACGAGTGGGGCAAGAGCGTCCCGCTGGGAAGGATAGGCGAGGCCGAGGAGGCAGGCGACCTGATCGCCTTCCTCGCCTCGGACCGCGCCGCCTACATCACCGGCACGGCGATCAACATCGACGGCGGCATGTCCGCGGTGGTGTAATAGCAGGTGCTAATAATCGATCCACGCAGGGTTTGGCCGGACCGCGAATGAAATACCGAGTGATCCGCCATGAGGAGGAGGAGTTGGTCCGCTGGGCGCTCTTCCGCCGCTTGGTCCAAGAAAACTCTCCACAGGTCCGAGCGGATTGTACCTGTCCAGGGAGGAAAGAAAGCTTACCAATCGCTGTTTGACTTCGGACAAGGGTAGGATATTTCTGCTGAGAGTCATCGTGTCTGATGCGGAAGAAGTGCCGACGGTGGTCATGGCTTAGCAGACAAGCAAGATCGACAAGTACTGGAGATTGACATGAGAGTCACCTCCGACCAACAGGCGGGCGTACTTCGCATCGTCCTGACCGACTCCCCGATTGACAAGAGCGACGAAGACAAGTCCGGCATGATAATTGACTACGACCGCGACGGCAACCTCGTCGGCCTCGAAGTGCTTGACGCTTCGAAACGAATCGAGAATCCACGGTCCCTGGACTACGCGGTCACAGGCTGACCCCGTACTCTACAACCCAACACCCAGTACCGAACACTTATCCTCCGCCCCATTCGCCGCCCCGCTGCCCGCGCTGCCTTAGCGCGTGATCTGACAGCACAAGAGCCATCATCGCCTCCACGATGGGCACCGCGCGCGGCAACACACACGGATCGTGGCGGCCCCTGCCCTCCAGGGTCGTGGGATTGCCGTGCACGTCCACCGATTCCTGCGGTTTCATGATGGTGGCGACGGGCTTGAACGCCGCCCGGATGACGATGTTCTCCCCTATCGATATGCCTCCCTGAATGCCTCCGGAGTAGTTCGTGCGCGTCCTGATGCGGTCGCCATCGCTGTAGTAGGGGTCGTTGTGCTGGGAGCCCAGCATGGTGATGCCGCCGAACCCTGATCCCACCTCGAACCCCTTGCACGCCGGCAGCGACAGCATCGCCTTGGCCAGGTCCGCCTCCAGCTTGTCGAACACCGGCTCGCCGAGTCCCGACGGCACGCCACGGGCCACCGCCTCGACCACGCCGCCTAAGGTGTCGCCGTCCTTGCGCGCCTGATCGATGCGCTCGATCATCCGCTCCGCCACCGCCGGGTCCGGACAGCGCACGATGTTGGACTCCACGTCGGCCCGCGCAACCGTGTTTTCGTCCACCTGGGCCGTGATCTCCCATACCTGTTTCACGTAGCCGACGATCTCGACACCGTATTCCTGCGAGAGCACCTTCCTGGCGACCGCCCCCGCCGCTACTCTGCCGATCGTCTCGCGGGCGCTGGCCCGTCCCCCGCCCATCCAGTTGCGGATACCGTACTTGGCCTGATACGCGAAGTCCGCATGGGAGGGACGGAACTTGGAGCGCATGTACTCGTAGTCCCGGCCACGGGCGTCGCGGTTCCACACGCCGATCATGATGGGAGTGCCGAGGGTGCGGCCCTCAAAGACCCCCGACAGGATCTCGGCCTGGTCGCTCTCCCTGCGTTGCGTGGTGATCCGGCTCTGGCCGGGCCTTCGGCGATCGAGCTCCGGCTGGATATCCTCTAAGCCGAGCTCCAGGCCCGGGGGACAGCCGTCGATGACGACCCCTACGGCGTTGCCGTGGGACTCGCCCCAAGTCGTGATTCTGAACATGTGCCCGAATGTGTTACCCATAGTGCGTTGGTCCTGAAAGATTCTCCGTCCGCTCGCCGTCCACGATTCCGGGAAAGTGGCATCGCTTCCGCCCGCCCGTCTATGCTATCATCTGACTGCGGCTCTTAGCATCCTGCGCAACCGAGATCCACGGGCCCGGGTTGAACATCTGCGAGCACCTTCCGCTTCGGCGGACGAGCGTTGCGCGTAGCCCGGGCCCCTATTTATTCCGGGCGTGTTTCCTGCTATGACGATGGGCCGCGGCGCCGGACGAAGGGGACGCAATCATGTATGTCACCAGACCCCCCGAGGAATCCGTGAGCCGCCACGACGCCGCGAGGGCCTACGGCGGTTACACGATGTTCGCTCCGCATGGGTCCAGGGATGTCTGGCTAATCGACATGGAGGGGCGGGTCGTTCACCGATGGAGGATGTCCAGCCTTGTTGGAAGCGGCATCGAGCTTCTGCCCAACGGCAATCAGCTTCGACTGAACAAGACCGGCACGGAGCCCACGGCGTTTCTCGGCACCGGCGGCGGCGAGCTGGTCGAGGTGGACTGGCTAGGGGAGGTGGTCTGGAAGCACGAGGACCCCTACATGCACCACGACTTCAAGCGCCTCGACGGCGGCAACACCGTTCTCAACCGGCATGTCCTGATCCCAGAAGAGATCGCTCGGAGGGTCAAGGGCGGAATTCCCGGCACGGAACACGAGAGCGGCATGTGGGGCAACGCCTACCGGGAGATCACCCCCAGCGGCGAAGTCGTCTGGGAGTGGTTGGGCTACGAGCACATGAACCCCGAAACAGACGTCCCCTGTCCGCTGTGCCCCCGCAGCATCTGGGGATACGTCAACGGCATCGACGTTCTCCCAAACGGTGACGTAATCGGTAGCTTTCGCCACCTCAACAACCTCATGACGGTGGACCGGGCCACGGGCGCCGTCAAGTGGCGCTGGGGCGCCTGGGAGCTTGGGCACCAGCACAACCCGACCGCACTCCCCGGCGGGAACATCCTCGTGCTGGACAACGGCTACCACCGGTTGCCGCCCTACGACATAAGGACCACGGTCTCGGCGGAGGGCTACTCGCGAGTACTGGAGGTCAGTCCGGAGACGGGAGAGATCGAATGGGAGTACCAGGCGGACCCGCCGACGAGCTTCTGGTCGCACCTCTGCTCCAGCGCGCAGCGACTCCCCAACGGCAACACCCTCGTATGCGAATCCTCGTCGGGGCGGATATTTGAGATCACACGCGAGGGCGGCATCGTCTGGGAGTTCACAAACCCGTTCCACGAGTCGATGGGAAGATACGGCCTGACCAACCTGGTATACAAGACGCGGCGGTACGGCTACGACTACGAGGGGCTGAAAGGGAAGACCCTGGCGCCGCAAGATTACAATTGGCCGCTACTGGAGCACGTCGTCGCGATCGGCGATCCGACCGGCTGACCGCGACGCGTTGGAACCGGCGTATCGGTGATGCCGGAATCATGACTTCCGAGTGCGCTGTCAACCGTCCAGGCGCCCCGCAAATGCGCCAATAATTTGTTGCTCTTACCCCCCCCCCCTTTGTATTTCAGCTTGGCACGGCTATACACTGATATTCATGAATCCTGATTCCGGTCCGTTTTCAGATTCGATGGACCTGCCCGGTGACATTATCAGAGCGCCCGGCCCATCCAAGAGAGACCAGAACGGGCCTGACACTTTGGGTGCTCCGAAAGCGATCTCCGACGCCTCGCGGGAGCCGATATCGTCCCGCGCCCGTCCTGTGGGTGGCTGGCGATACACCTTCAGTTCCCTGGAAAACCGGGACTTCCGGTGCCTTTGGCTCGGCACCGTGTTCATGATAGCCGGTTTCCAGATGCAGGCGATCGCCCAGGGGTATCTGGTATACAAGATAACCGGGTGAGGCGAAAATCCTCGGGCTGGTCAGCGTCGGCATGGCCCTGCCGCTCCTCGCGATGGCGCCCATCGGAGGCGCACTGGCGGACCGCGTTGACCGCAAGGGCCTGATCCAGATCGGCCAGGCCGTGTCCGCGGTCCTGGCTCTTTTCGTTGCACTATCCATCGTCACAAATACATTGACGTGGCCCCACCTACTGGTGGTCGCCGTGATCCACGGGGGCCGTATTCTCATTCTCGAGTCCAGCTCGCCAGGCGCTGTTGCCACAGCTCGTCGAGCGGGAAATGCTTGGCAACGCCATCGCACTCGTCTCCGCGGGGATGAGCGCGATGGCCCTGATCGCCCCGGCTCTTGGGGAAATACTCTACGCCTTCGTGGGCCCCGAGGGAGTCTACCTCGTTGTGGTGGTCCTGGGGGTTGTTGCAGTAGCTCTAACCACCTCGACCCGCGTCAGCGCCCTACCCGCTGAGCGCCCTCGAACACGTGTGGCCGCCGACATCGGCGAAGGGCTGGCATACCTATGGAGACACACAACGCTCCGGGTCTTGCTGATCATCTCCCTCGTAACCGTCATGCTTTCCTCCCCAATTCAGAGCCTGCTTCCCGTGTTGATAGTAGATGTCTACTGCCACGAATCAGGCGCCCTGGGACTGATGGTAAGCGCCATGGGAATCGGCGCCCTGACCGGGACACTGGTGATCGCCTCGTTGCGCGGCGGCAGGCGCGGGCTGCTTCTCATCGTCTCAGGTTTCGCGTCCGGTATCGCGCTGATAATCGTGGGCGCGATGCCGTTCTATTTTGTGGGCGTGGTCGCCATGGTCCTGCTCAGCCTGGGTAACGCGGGACAGTGGTCGTTAAACCAGGTGCTCCTGATGGGGGAGATCGATGACAGGTACCGCGGCCGGGCCATGAGCGTGTACATGATGATCTTCGGAGTGATGCCGCTGGCCGTCATGCCAGCCGCGCTTGTCGTGGACAGGATCGGTCCTCCTCCTGTGGTCGGCGCTCTCGGCGTCGCCCTCCTGGTGTTTTCGACGCTGCTGCTCATCATTCAGCGACGGATACGCCGGCTTCCGTAGTGCGCCCTCGGTGCGTGAGGCCGCGTCTGAGCCGCCCATCCTCCCTCCCCCGGTTCGGGATGAGAGGACGGGAATGATGATCCTCTTTTGCGGCGCACAACCGCCCTTGCACGATTGCGGCCCGCAGGTATAGACTTCGTCCATGAACTCCGAATCGGAGTCTGCATCCCACTCAGACCCTGCACTTTCCGACAAAGCACCAACCACGGGTGGCACGGATCCCGGAAAACCTTCACCTGGCGCGAAGCCGCCTGCGTCCGACATCGATTACCCTCCCCCGTCCGGCATCCGATATGCCTTCAGCTCCTTCGGGAACCCTGACTACCTGTTCCTGTGGCTGGGCATGATGAGCCTGATGGCCGGCATCCAGATGCAGATGATCGCCCGGGGTTATCTCGTCTACGAGCTCACGTCCAGGCCATTTTTGCTCGGCGTGGTCAACGCCGGCTCGGCGGTCCCCATCTTGGTGCTGTCGCTGTTCGGCGGCGCGATTGCGGACAGGATGGACCGAAAGCGCATCATTCAGGCAGGCCAGCTAGCGTCGATGACCATTGCGTTCGTCGTCAGTGTGCTGATCGCCACCCACATCGTTACCTGGCTTCACCTCCTTGGCGCCTCCATGCTGCAAGGGGCGCTGTGGTCTTTCATGATGCCGGCGAGGCAAGCTATTATCCCTCAGATCGTAGGGCAGCAGAACCTGACGAACGCGCTGGCCCTGAACGCGGCGGGAATGAGCGCTATGACGCTGCTCTCCCCGGCCGTGGCGGGAGCTCTCTACGCGGCATTCGGGCCCGTAGGTGTCTA
>CAZJDV010000040.1:0-22360 GCA_964544865.1 uncultured Dehalococcoidia bacterium
GCGGGGGCTACGGCTGTGAGGAGGACGTGCACCTATTGGGGCACAGAAGTCTCGACGTGCAGAGCTCTGCCAAGAATTTCACATATTATCCCCATATCAGAATCAGAGCTGTAGTTAACAGCGTCTGCAGGAGCTTCCAAAGCGATCAGTGTGTTAGATATTCGATAGCAATTTGACCTCTCGCCAAACGGAACGTCGTCGCTAGAAAGTATGGAGATGAAAGCTTTGGCAGCACTAGCTATGTTCGACCTCTGGTGATTCGCCGCGGCCGAAGCGAAAGGTTCGAGCTCTGAACGGTAACTATCGATGAATTGTTGCACTGCGCACGGCGGAGGGGAGGCCTTCAAGCACTTCAATCCGTCAAGCCCATATGTGGCCAACTGGTTTTTCTGAGGCTCCCAGTTCCGAAGAACGCACCCCACTTCGTCCGTAGAATACGACTCGGCAACGGACTCCCAGGAATGATCCAGGGCGCTCCACTCGATGAAATCCTGTAGCCTGTCCAAGGTGTTCTGCTTATCACCGTCGAGCCCGAGCGACGCCAACAGTGACACCGTGCGACCTAACTTGCGTCCTTTCGGGAAATAGCTTGGCAGGCGTTTCAACGCCTCTGAAACACTTTCGGATGACCTAATCAGATCTCGGAAGACAGCCGCGTCCTTGACTGTGTCTTTTTGTACTCGCCAAGCATTTGGCCAGATGTGCTTAATCGCCGATCATGCGTTTCACGGCGAATAGTATCGCGACGCATCTGGGGGCCTATGACGCGATCGATCTGTACCATTGTGTCAAGAAAAAGCGGCCTCATTTCCGGAGGCGGTGCGTCCATTTCAGATGTTTTACGCCAGCGGAGGTTGTGTTGCGCGGCTTCATCCAGAAGAGCAGCGCCCGCCCCCCTAGTCGTCGGCCTTCCAGAATCGCTCCTCCTCCACGTTGAACCCCCGGGGAAGGAATCGCGCCTTGACGTCCTCGATCATCTCGGGATGGCCGCAGGCGTAGACGATGGTGTCGTCGGACGTCAGTCCGAGCTCCTCGACGTAGCTCTCGACGATCTCGTTGACACGGCCTCCTCGGCCGGTCCAGGCGGAGTTGCGCTGCTCGGTGGGCCTGCTGACGGTGGGCACGTAGGCCAGCAGGTCCGGGTGCTCGTCGGCCAGCGCCGCAAGCTCGCCGTCGTAGACGAACTCGTCGTGGTAGCTGGCTCCCTGCAGGACGTAGAAGTGGTGCCCGTCGCCGTTATCATGCAGGTATTGGCGAATGATGCTGACGTAGGGCACCACGCCGGTGACCGTCGCCACGAATAGCTGGTTGGGGAGGGCGGGCTTGAAAACGAACACCCCCTTGGCCCGCGGCCTGACCGTGACCGTATCGCCAACGCGTAGCTCCCAGAGCTTGGGCGTAAGGACCCCGTCCGGATACGGCACGAGCTCGAAGAACAGCTCCAAGGTCTCCTCGTGGGGCGCCGACACGATGGAGTAGGCGCGCTCTATGCCCTCTCTCCCAATGGTGCAGTACTGTCCGGGCTTGAATGTAAAACCTGGAGGCTTCTCGATCCACATGAGCCATAGGTCAGGGGTGATGTCCTGCCTTTCGAGGACCTTCGACTCGGCTAGTTTGACCGGGGTCCGGCGCCTGGGTGTCGTCAATATTTAAACCCTCCTGCAACCATGATCTCATATTTTGCGCGGCGCTGGAAAGGTGGCCGGATTCGCCCAGCGAAGAAAAAATACCACGACGGCTACACGCCAATTTCACTGGCCAGCCGGTTCATCGTGTAGTTCTCTTTCCTGACCCTCAAATCGAAGTAGACAAGCGTCTTGCCAATCCAGATGATGGGTGCAGCGACAGCGCTCAAGCCGACTCCGGCGCAGCCCCCCAGAACCACGCTCGAATTGGCGAACAAGCCCGTGATCAAAAGAGAGATGACGCTCAGCGCCAAGACAATAACGGTGTAAACCACCGCGATTCCAATGATTCGCCAGTAGCTCCCTCGGACCAGGTCGCGGCTCCGCCACAGAGCCGCCATGGGGCCTGTCTTTTCCACCATTATGCACTCGATGAAGAAGTACCAGACCACTATCAGATAAAAGAATAGAGGGATGCCTACGATCGTGACAATCGCGCCGATTAGCGCGAGCCCAAAAGCCATATTGGACACGACGAGGGAGATGACTTTGAACCACGCCTTTCCGTAGCAGTCCGCCACGTCTATGGGCCGCTCCGTATACTGCAGCGCCACCGCGCGGACGGTGGCTGCGGCAGCCAGGAAATACAGCAGAAAGAAGATGGCGAAAACCGACACCTGGAACACCCAGGATTCCAACTCCGGCAGCAGGGAGAACACGAATAACGGAATCTGAGGTAACAGTGCTATGAGAACGAAGGAGCGAAAGTTTCGGCGGTAGACCGCGGAGGTTTCCTCCAGCAAGCCGCCGAGGTTGAGGGGCGCGAACTCGCGCCGCCGCTCCGTTCGTGGCGACAACTCTCCCTGTGGCCCTAGAGGTATCCCGCAAGAGGCGCAGAACCGGGCCTCATGGGGGTTGTTGCTGTTGCAGATGGGGCACTTCACCGAATCACCTCCAGTCGGGGAGGCTCACCGGCAAGATGGCGGAGAGCGCGGAGGGATATACGCATGGAAGTGGTGACGCCGCATTTCGGCGACGTGCGCGCGACCGGTGTCGGCGCTAGCCACGGAGGCATCAGGCGCACAGCGCCCGGGGCGGGCAACAAAAGCATTTGGCCGGGTCCCTGAACATCGGATCTACCTGCTCAGCGACCTCTACGGTGATTCCTTGAGCTCTCAGTCGGCCGCCTCCTCGGCCACCTTCTCCACGCGTACAGGCACGAGCGGGAGGCCCTCGACCTTCAGCATCGGATCGGGCTCGCTAGATGCGTCCAACTCGGATATTAGCTGGCCCAACAGGGCGGTCGTCGCTATCAACCCTCTGTGAGGGCTGGAGAGTTGCACGACGCCACGCACGCTGTTGCCCGCGGAGACGACCTCCACCCAGTCCCCCGCTTCGACGCCAATGGTGCTGGCATCGTCCTCGTGCAGTTCCAAGACCTCGTGCCTGCGAATCTCGTTGTGCTTGCCGGTCTTGCCGATCTCCATCGTGCGGTCCGACTGGTGGAGCACGCGGCCCCTGGCAAGGAGGTAGGGGTAGTCCACGTCGTTGTGGGGATGGTGAGCGGCCAGTGACATGCTGACAAGGTTCGCCTTGTGGGCGTTGTCGCCGCCGGCATACAGGAAAGGCGTGTCCGCCATGTCCGCGGTCAGGCACGGCCATTGCAGCCCGCCGGACCGGAGTCTCTCGTAGGTTATCCCGCCGTAGTTTATCACCAGGCCGGTTATCTCGTCGAACACGCTCTCCGCGTCGTCGTGGTCGAAGCCTTCGGCTCCCATTCGCCTGGCGATCCGGCTGATAATCCGCCAGTCTGCGTCCTCCTCGTCCTTTGGAGCGAGCGCCGGCCGTAGTAGCTGCGCCCTGCGCTCCAGGTTGGTGTATGTTCCGTTCACTTCGGCAAACGTGGCCGAGGGCAAGACCACGTCGGCGATCTCGGTCAGATCGTCGGCGAACGCGCCCTGGACAACCAAGAATTCCAGACCCTTAGCCACCTCCACGAAGTCCGCGAGCTCGCCGTTGGCGAAGTCGCGAGGGTCGCCGAATACGATAATGGCCTTGACGCGGCCCTCCCGGACCGCGGGCGCGATTTCCTTGAGGGATAGCCCATCGCCCTCGGGAAGCTCTACCCCCCACGCCTTTTCAAGCTGTCTCCGGCCGCCAGGCAGATAGTCCGGCACGCATCCGACGTCCCGTGCACCCTGCTCGTTCGCCCCCGAAAAGAGTGGGTAAATGCCAGCGGAGGGCTTGCCGACGTTTCCGGTGACCAGGGCGAGGTTCACGATGGCCCTGACGCACGCGTCCCGGAGCTCTGGCGCCAGCGTCTCCAATGCGTACAGGAACGCGCACGGGCTGCTGGCGGCGAGAAGCCGCGCCGCCTTTTGAATATCTTCTTCGGGGATGGCCGTCAAGGCGGAGACCTTGATGAGGTCGAACTCCCACAGGCTGTCCCTCAGGCCCTTGAAGTTCTCGCAGCGATCAGCTACGAAATCATGGTCGTCAATCGACTCGTCGACGATCACCCGGACCATTCCGCCGATGAGCGCGGCCTCCGTGCCCGGCACGGGCCGAAGCCATATTGAAGCGTATCGCGTCAATTCGGTCTCCCGTGGATCGATGACGATGAGAGACGCGCCTCCCTTTACGGCCATCTTGATCGGCACGGCCGCGACGTTCTGCTCCTCGGTGATGTTGCTGGAAACCAGTAGGAAGCACTTGGAGTGCTCCAGCTCCCAGATGGAATTGGTGCCCGCCGGTACCCCCAGCATGTCGCCGAGGGGCGGAAATAGCTCCGGCCGCGTATTCGAGGACACGTTGACATTGTTCGTCCCCATGACGGCGCGGGCAAACTTCTGCGCGATGTAGGCGTCCTCGTTGGTGCCACGGGGCGAGGTGAGGATGGCGAACGCGTCGCCCTTGTACTGCGGCAAGCGCTCCGCCACGAGATCCAGCGCCGTCGCGGACGAGGCCTCCTCCAGCGCGCCATCGACCCTGACGAGGGGCTTTCGGAGTCGTCCCTTGTTGTTCACGAACTCCAGACCGAACTTGCCCTTGAAGCATGCCTGGCCCCGGTTGGCGTCTGCATGGTGGTCCGGGATGGCCCTTATCAGCCGGTCCCGCTTGTCCACCCCCAGGTTCAACTGGCACCCGACCGGGCAGTGAGGACAGATGGTGGTGGTGGTGGTGACGGCCTTGTCCCACTTGTGATCGCGCTCCACCAACGCGCCGGTTGGGCACACGTCGATGCATGCGCCGCAAAACTCGCAGCCGGCCTCCAGTAGAGAAGTGCCGTGGGAGGTGCCGATCAACGTGCGGCCGGCCCGATCGGCCAGTGTAAGCGCATTGTCGCCCCTGACCTCGTCGCAGACGCGGACGCATCGGGCGCACACGATGCAAAGGTTCATGTCCATTTCCCACATCGGGTCGGCGACTTGCAGCGGGAGGTGGCGGTTGTTGTAGGTCAACGAGGTATCCAGGTCCATCTCCAGATACCGCACCGTGTCCTTGAGCTCGCACCGCTCGTTCTCGGGACAGGTGATGCAGCGGTCGTAGACAGATACGTGCCGGAGGCAGATGTCGCCGGGGCCGCACAGGTCGACGCGATGGCAGTTTAGGCATCCGTGGGGGTGCTCGGAGATCAGCAGGTCCATGATCCCCTTGCGCAGCTCCGTCGTGTCACTCGAGTTGGTGCTAACCACCATTCCGTCGGCCACCGACACGGTGCAGGAGGCCTGCGCCCCGGGCGGCCCGCCCTCGTCGAACTTCACGACGCACATCCGGCAGGCGCCGTAGGGCTTCATGCCCGGATAGTAGCAGAGGTAGGGTATGTACATGCCGGCGTCCATTGCCGCCTGAAGCACGTTGGTGCCCGGCTTGGCCTTGACCTCGACGCCGTCTATGGTCAGGGTTATTTCGTCTGGCATATGGGTCTCCGTTAGTGGTCGGACCCGGCCACCGGCGCCCTGTGGACGAGGGGTGGCCGGCGTGGGGCTACGCTATCTGCAGAGGGACCTGCCCCGGCTTGAACTCCTGTCCGAACGGGCGTGTGTTCCCCGGGGCCAGCATCGGCCGGTCGCAGCTTCCGGTCGGGCACCGCTTTTCCTCCAGGTGGACGCGAAAGTCCTCGGCGAAGTTCTCAATCGCCGACCTGATCGGATTGACGCCGAGTTGGCCGTGGAAGCATAGCGAGCCCGCCTCCATGGTGTTGCCGACCGACTCTATCAATTCCATGTCGCCCTCGCGGGCCTCGCAGCGAGATATCCGCTCGACGAAGTCCAATAGCTGCGTCATTCCAAGCCTGCACGGGAAGCACTTGCCACAGGACTCGTACTGGCAGAAGGCGACGAGCACACGGGCGAGATCGACGGCGCAGCTATCTTCGTCCGCGACGATGACGCCGCCCGAGCCCAGCATCGCGTTGGCGGCCTTCATCGAGTCGAAGTCGAGGGAGTGCTCCAGGCTGTCGGCGCCGAGGATGTGCCCGAGTGGGCCGCCGAGCTGCACGATCTTGAGCTTTTTGCCATCGGGCACGCCGCCGCCCAACTCCTCGATGGCGACGCGGAGCGGCATCCCCATGGGGACCTCGTACATCCCCGGACACCTAACGTCGCCGCTGAGGCAGAGTATCACCGTGCCGGTGCACTTCTCAACCCCTATCGTGCTGAACCACGTCCCGCCATTGGCGACTATCTCCGGGGCATAGGCCAGACTTTTGACGTTGTTGATGGTGCTGGGCTTGCCCCAGACTCCGAACGCCGCCGGAAACGGCGGCTTGATGCGCGGCATGGCGCGTTTGCCCTCGATGGACTCCATGAGGGCGGTCTCCTCGCCGGCGACGTACGACTCGCCGGTAAGTGAGACCTCGATGTCGAAGCTGAATTCTGAGTCGAGGATGTTGCTGCCGAGCAGGCCGGCCTCGTACGCCTGTTCTATGGCCTTCATGGTCCGGTCTATGGGTCCGTCGTGGCCGTGCCGGATGAAGACGATGCCGTTGGTGGCACCGGTGGCGTACCCGGCCAGGGTCATCCCCTCCAATAGGGTGCACGGGTCGCCCTCCAGGATCCCCTTGTCGTTGTAGGCGCCCGGATCGCCCTCCTCGCAGTTGCACAGGATGTACTTCGGCGGGCCGGGAGAGCGGACCATGAAGCTCCACTTCAGGCCGGTGGGAAAGCCGGCGCCGCCCCGGCCTCGCAGCCCTGAGTCCTTCATTTCCGTGATCACGTCATCTGGCTTCATCCCAAAAATGGCCTTGTTGAGGCCGGCATAGCCGCCGGAGGCGATGTACTGGTAGATGTCGTCGGGGGCGATGTGGCCCGAGTTGCGCAAGGCTATGCGCTCCTGCAGATTCATCGACGGCATGGATTCGATGTCGGTGAGGCCGTCGAACGCGGTGGCGCCTAGATATCCCAGCGCCTTGCCGGCCGGCAGCTCGCCGTCGGCTAGGTAGCCGCTCAGCAGCCCTGGTACGTCCTCGGGGGTCACGTTCTTGAAAAAGACTCTCGGCCCGCCCGGTTTGAGTATGTCCACCAGCGGCTCG
Source organism: uncultured Dehalococcoidia bacterium (assembly GCA_964544865.1). Classification (GTDB taxonomy): domain Bacteria; phylum Chloroflexota; class Dehalococcoidia; order Lucifugimonadales; family CAJWER01; genus CAZJDV01. Next base: position 7,159 of record CAZJDV010000040.1, read on the forward strand.
GCGTAGCACAGGCCCAGGCAGCCCACCTCGCTCAAGTTGGCGTCCAGCCCCAGGCTGGAGAGCCCGGCCTTCAGCGCCTCGACGACATCCACGGCGCCGGCCGCCTCCCCGCACAGCCCCGTACCGACCCTGATCCAGGGCTTGTCGCCGGCGACAAGCTCTTGCCACCGCTCGTCCGCCCTTGTTTTCAACTCCCTGTAATCGGACATCTCTGGTTGACCTTCTGGGTGTATCTAGCGAATCGTCGCGGGGACGGGCGTCAGCCGGCGCCATCCCCGAGGCGCGCGATCTGTTCTTGCACGGTCTCGGGCGTGGTCCTGCCGTGCAGCCGATGGTCGATGCCTATGACCGGCGCCTGCGAGCAGGCGCCCAGGCAGGTGTTGTACTTAAGAGTGACGTTTCCATCCGCGGTGTCTCCCTCGCCGGAGAGGCCAAGGTCTTCCATGCACTGCTGCATGATGCCCGTGGCGCCCCGGATGTGGCAGGTGGGGCCCCAGCATACCTCAACGACGTGCTCGGCGGGGGGGACGAAGCGAAAGTTGGGGTAGAAGGATGCCACGCCCCAGACGTCGTTGATGCTCACTTCGGTAAAGGCCGCGACCTCTTCAATGGCCTCGTCGGGGAGGTAGCCCAAGTCGTCGTGGGCGGCGAGAAGCGAGGAAAGGACTGTCACGCTAGGCTGTTTCTGGGAGGCCAGAGCGCTCCGAATCCGTTCTGTCGTCGGCTCGTCAGCCACAGTCAACGGCGCAGCCTCGATCCTTAGTTAAATCCGTCACAATAATAGCACAGTGTCTACGGGGCCAACAAGCGATTGAGACAGCGGTCTCGCGTGCGCGGCGGTAGGCGCCGACGGGGCGAATTAACGTCGTCGTCGCGCCGCCGTAATCAGCCGGCAGCTAACCCTAAGGTCCTCCATGACCATGCAGGCGACGTGCCTGCCCATGCGGACGCTGTAGTTCGTGCCGCGGTCCTCGGGGTACACCTGGGTGGTGTTGGCCAGGTATACGCCCTTCAGGGGAGTGCGGTGATCGGGCAGGCGCCCGGTGTAGTCCGTCCCAATGATCGGCTGCGCCGCGGGCACCCGATGGTAGTAGCTGGCCTCTATCCAGGAGCGGTCGAAATCGGGGTTGATGCTGAGAAGATGAGGCAGGTACTCTTCCAGAAGCTCCTCGTGGCTGAGCTCGTACAGGCGGTGCTCCCTGCTCAGGTAGTTGGAGAGGTAGACGATGTGCCTGCCGTCGTAATGCTCGGGGCCGATCAGGTTGGTCTGCTCTATTACCCCGACGAAGGGTATCGATCGGTCGGCGACGTTCAGCCAGTATATGTCCGAGAGCGGCCGGTCCAGCACGAGGATGAGGAGGACCGCGGAGAGGTACGTGGTCGTCTCCACCTTCGCGCGGTACTCCTCCGGCAGCGACGGGGCCAGGCGCATGAACATGTGCGACTGCGTGGTGGCCACGACCGCGTCGAACTCCCGCACCACGGCGTCCTCTCCTGGAAGCCTCACCTCCAGCCGGGGAGCGGCTGTGGCCTCCGGCATGATCCGGTCTACCTCGGCGTCCAGATGCACCTGGTTGCCCTGCTCTCGGATCTTCGCGGCCAGCACGTCGAATACCTCCCCGAAGCTGCCGATGGGATAGCCGAGCATCTCCTTGCCCAGGCCCTTTCGCGATGCGAAGCGTGTGTTTATCTTGCCCCAGACCCAGGCCATGCCGACCTGGTCGTAGAAGTCCTCGCCAAATTTCCCTCTGAGCATCGGGCCCCAGAACACATCGAACACGTTCTTGCCGGCCCATTTCCTCAGCCACTTTGCAGCGGTGACGGCCTCCAGCCTGCGCCAGTTCTTTATGCGGCGCACGAGCAGCGTCACGAGCCCAAGCCGCACCCGGTCGGCCATGCTCAGCGGGGTGAACCTCAGTAGGTCCATGGGCGTCACGAAATCGTATACCCTGCCGTCGTAGAGGGTCCCAACCGTGGACTCGACCCAGCGCATCTGATGGCCCAGGCCGATGTCCTCAATCAGTTCGAGGACGTCGGTATCGCTGGTGAACAGGTGGTGGTAACCCCGCTCCAGACGGGCGCCTCCGACGTCGAAGGTGGATGCCTGGCCCCCAAGGAAAGGCGCGCGCTCGTATACCACGACCTCGTGCCCTCGCCTGCCGAGCTCGTAGGCGGCGGTCAACCCGGTCACCCCTGCTCCGATGATTCCGACCCTCATTCCCTCACCTCATCCTCCCTCGTCGCCGGCGCGATGGCGTTGTCGAGAGAAGACCGGCCCGACCGCCAGAGGCCGCGCATTGTGATGCTCTCGTTTAGCAGGAACGCTTGTCCCAGGGCTATCATGGGCAGCAGCAGGACCATGTGAACGACGGTGACGTATGCAGTGGCCAGCGATCTGTCCACTGCGGCCAGCGGCAACAGGACCAGCGTCTCGCGGGCGATCAGCTCGAAGAGGCCGATGCCGCCCGGCGCGGCCGGAATCGAGCTGCCGATGTTCGCGATGGCGGTCACCAACACCATGGCCACGGCCATTTCAAGAGGGCCGTCGTAGACGTTCTGGAGGCCGAACGAGTAGCCCAATACGTAGAACATCCCCGCCTCGAACAGCCAGATGGGTATCGATAGCAGGAACAGCGCCACCACCGTGCTGGGACTCCGCAATGCCTGGAGACCGCCGATGAACATCTCCACGAAGACGCCTAGCGGGCCTGCCGCCCTCGAGGGCAATAGTCTGATAATCGAGCCGGTCAGGCGCGAGGCCCTGGAAGGGGTATAGGCGACAAGAATCAGGCCGCCGAACGCGGCCAGGAAGGGTACGGTCACGCCCACGACAAGGATGGGCCAAGGTACGCTGGACCGCTCTCCGAAACCTTCGGCCAGCACCAGCAGCGGTACGAAGATGGCTATCACGGCGATGAAGAGGAGCAGGACGACGGCGTCCAGCAGGCGCTCCACGACGATCGTGATCAGGGCTGAGGTCTTGCTGACGCCCTCTCGCTCGCCCACGTAGTAGCCGCGAACGAGCTCGCCGATGCGCATGGGCAGCAGGTTGTTGGCCATGTACCCGACGACGACGACGGGATAGAGCCGCGCCACCTTGACCCGGCGCATGGGCTTCAGGAGGGATTGCCACCGCAGGGTCCTGATAAGTACGGAGACCTGGTAGAGCACGATGGCGGGCGCCAGATACCAGTAGTTCGCGTCCGCCAGCGCGTCCAGCAGGCGGTCCCAATCGGTGGTCAGGAAGAACAGCGCGAGGAAGACGCCGCCGATCAGGAACCCGATCCAGTATTTCTTGCCGCCTTTCAGCCTGATATCCCCTTCATTGACTAAACCTTAGCATACGGGCGAAGACGCCGGATAGCCTGGTATACGGATACCGGGCCGGCCCTACGGCGGCGACGCGGCGAAGTCCGAGGGGGAGTCCGTGGAGAAGTAGACGTAAACGTCCTCGCTGCCGAGGGGTGCGTCCAGCTTACGCAGCAATATGTAGTCCATGGAGCTTCGCCAGGCGTCCCGGTCGAACAGGCCCCTCACGAATTTTCTGACCGTGAGCCCTCGGTAGTTCTCGGGGAACCACCTGCGGTGGGGAATCCGGATCCCCGGTGAGAAGCTGTCCGCCAGCACGCCGTCGTCCGCCGGCTTGTTGTTAGCATGCACGACCAGCACCGATTCGTCGGGGGCGCTGTCCGGGGGATTCGAATAGTCGATGTAACCGGTGCGCGTGTATTCCCGCAGATACCATGCCCACGGCCAGCTAAATCCGCTCGTCTGATCGATCAGAACGGGGATGGCCTTGCCGAGCTCCTTGTCCTCGCCCACCTGCTCGATGGAACCGGCCAGGCGCGCAAGGGCCGGCGAGGTCTGTGTATAGACGATCATCTCCACTGGGATGTCGCCGTTCACGTAGCTGGCCCGTCCCGCCGTCCAGACGGTCAACACCAGGAGCATCACCGCCAGAGGAAGCGCCGCGAACGACCAGAAGGCGCGGTTTCCGAGACGCCCTGCCAACATGGCACCCGTGAACGTGAGCCCTATGGCCACCACGGCCCAGAGGGCGAGCTGGAGCACATCGATGGACTGGGACCAGTTGACCTCGATATACGCCAGGAACCACACGGCCAGAAGGAACGCCGGCACGCCCGGCACCAGCAGAAGGCCCCCGCCCGACACCACGCGACGCCACTCGATGCCCTTGACCATGTCGGCCAAAAACTTTCCGGAGATAAGGATCAGCGGGAGGGTGAGGTTGACCAGCAGCCAGGGCATCTTCTCGCTCAGATATGTGTACAGGACGAACGTTGCAAGAGCCCAGAACACCAGGAACTGCCCGAAGCGGTCTCGCCGCCCGAGGTAATAGATGCCGCCCGCGATGCCGAATATCAGAGGAAGGAACTCGTATAGCGGGGTGATGATGAGGTAGTAGTAGATGGGTTGATCTCCCCTCGCAACCCCCTGCTGTGCCAGCCAGTAACCGAGCGACCGCCACATGCCCGAGCCGATGCCCACGATGTTGGTGAAGAACGTGGTGTACATCAGCACCATCACGGCATAGAAAATCCCCGCACAGATCCACCACACCGGGCCCAGCCATTTCGAGCCAAGAACGGCGCCCGTCCAGATCAGCAATCCAACTATGACAGTGGCAACGACCAGGCCTCCTCCGGTTGGCGCCCCGATGGCGTTCCCCCCTCCGACTGGAGTGGCGAGCACCAGGTTCGACCAGCTCAGCAGGGGGCTATCCTGGAACAGGCTGACCAGCGCTGCGCCCATCGGCAGCGACAGCGTGAAGAGCAGGCCGAGGAAGACGCCATTGCCGGACACCCTGGATTCTCTGAGCGCGCCGAGTCCGGCGGCCCAAGCTCCCGCAGCGAGGCGCCCGATGGCCGCCGGAGGCGAGATCTGGCCGATGTCCACCCCTACGCGAATTGACGGCCATCTCCACGCGGCTAGCACGATAAACAGGTACGTGCCGAGGATGAACGTGATTATGTAGGCACTCTCCTTTGTGGCGAAGGACAGCGCCAGCATGCCCGAGGCGAGATAGAGGTACCGGATCCTCCTCTCGTCGAGGTATCTCCACATGGCAATTATCAGGCCCAACGTCCATACGGCCATCAGGATGTCGTTGCGGGAGAATCGGCTGAAGTAGAGCATCGCGGGCGAGAACGCCAGCATCACGGAGACGAAGACGGCGCCCAGGCGGCCGAGCCTGGAGCGCAGGAAGAACGGGAGCGCCACCAGGATGGTCCCGGCCACGGCGTAGAGCAGTCGCGCCGCGAACTCGCCGTCCCCGAATACGAAGAATATCCCGGCGGTCGCCTCCATCTGCAAGGGGCCGTGCATCATCGGGTCGTGCCGGTATCCAGACCCGGTGGCCAGGTTGTATGAGTAGAGCGCGTGCAGGCTCTCGTCGTGGTGCATGGCGCGGCTGCCAAGGTCCCACAGCCGCATGGCTAGCGCCGTTAGGAGGAGGCCGCCGTACGAGGCCATCTCCCAGGCAGCAACCCGCTCGCCGGTGTGCTCCCAGGACCGCCACCAGCCGGTCGCACGCCGCCACGCCTCAACCACCAGGTTGCCTGGCTCGCCGGTGCTGGACACTTTTCCGGTCGTACTCGATGCCACTGCGCTAGATATCCTCTTGGAGGTGGTCCAAACACCGGCCCCGCAGCCGCACACGCCGAATGCGGGCCAATTATCCTATGACCACGGGCCGGAGTTCAATCGAGGCCCGGTACCTGCCGCGCCATGCGGTAGACCTTGACCCCGCCCTCGTCGAACACCGTGTCCATGAACTCCGCGAACTTGCCGAGGCCCTCCTCGCCGTAGGTCTCCCTCTCCCGCGCACCCACGTATACATAGTCTACGCGATACTTGGCCAGCAGGTTCTGTGCCACCTCCACGTCCGCGGTCGTGTATATGAGCGCCACGTCTTCCCTCCGTCCCTGCATCGGCTTGGAGGAGCCCCGCCACTGGAGCTCGTGGCCGGCCCATCCCAGCACCGTCGGCACCCCCGTGCTGGAGGATATGCGTCCGAACGGCTTGTAGTCGTCGCCCACAGCTTCGAGCACAGCCGAGTCGCGACCGGCGTCCTCTCGGATGAACTCGATGGCCCTGTACACGGCCGGCTCGTTGAAGCGGTTCAGAAAAGACAGCCCGTCCAGCGTGGCCTCGCCGCCGAACAGATTTCCCTTCGTGGCGGCGGCCGCGAGGGGATAGTATGCGGCGCCGGACAGCAGGACTATGAAGACGATAGCCCAGAGCTGGGCGAATATGAACCTGGCGCCCGTGATCCCCTCTCTGAGAGAGATCCAATGGTATATCGCGTAGCCGGTGGCCGCGGACAGGACGACCCAGGCCTGGTAGTAGAGCTTGAACACGGTGTTCATTCGCTCGTTCGCGCCTCCAAAGGCGTCGTCCACGAACAGCAGCTCCGGCCCCATTATCAGGAGCAGCCCCAGGGCGGCGAGCACCAGAGCGAAGACCTGCCCCTTGGGGGACCCGTCCTGTTTGGCGAGCCAAATCGCGCTGTACGCCGCGATACTGATTACCAGGGCGAAGGGGAGTACGTGGAACAGCCTTGCCATCACCTCGGTGGTCGTGCCGCCATCCTCCAGGTACAAGAAGGCCCATATGGTGTAAGGCGCGAAGCCGACTAGCAGCGATATCACCGTCGTCCGGCCCCAGTCCTCGTCCACGGTCGTTCGCCAGAAGGCGGTGAAGATGAACGGCATGACCGCAACCAGGAACAGCGCCCAGACTATGAACATGTGGGGCAGCCGGGTCGTCAGGATCGTGTCGTTGTCGACCGGGGAGATCCCTGAGACCTGGCTGGTGAAGGACAGAAGATACGGCAAGATCAGGACGAATGCCACAGCGAATACCGTCCCCAAGAACAGGGCTGTACCAATCATCAATTCGGTCAGGCGGACGCCGCGCGCCGAATAGGCCTTGATAGCCGCCACCCCGACGAGCAGGGCGAAGTAGACCGGCGGGTCCCACATGCTGGTGAACGCCATGCCGCCCAACACCAGGCCGGTCAAGAGGGCCGTCGCAACCGGGGTGCCCCACTCCCCCAGCCGCTCTCGGTCAAAGGGCCACACGAACACGGGGGTCCGCAGGTAGTTCCAGCATATCGATAGGAACAGCACGACGAACGGGATGGACACCACGTGGGGGTGGAGGTCGCCCAGTATGAAGCTGAAGAAGGGGAACTCGTGAATGGTGTAGTCCAGCACCTGGTCGCCCTGAAAGGTGCTGACCACGCGGCTCGCCCGCCACCACCAGTTGAACTCCAGGGGACGCCACGACTCGGCCGGCCCGGCGAAGCTGCCGTCCAGCCCGCCGATGCGAATCCAGTCCCAGAAACCCTGCGAGCCCATGCCGTTGGCCCGCATGAACTCCAGCACGCCCTCCAGGTTCGCGACGACGACCAGGAGCAACGCCGCCGCCGCGCCCGCCCCCAGCGCCCAGCGCAGCCGTCTGGCATCGGACCGAATCATGTTGACCACGAGTCCGAACATTCCCATTGCGCCCATCGCCGGTATCAGGGCCAGCGAGAGGTTGTAGGAGATTAACGTGGGCACGCCGGTCAGCTTGGTCAGCGCGCCCATCATCCAGTAGCCGAAGTAGTAGTAGCTGACCGATTCACCCCTTAGCCACGGGTCCTCCGGGGCGCCCAGGAAAGGCCTGACGGACGCGTTGAGGAACGCGAAGTCCATCGGCTGCTCGGTGTTGGATATGAACGGGTCGTAGGCGCGGTACACCGCCCATACCAGGAACATCGCGAGGAAGACGCCCTCGGTGGCGAGGAGGACGAAGCGCTCCCGGACCACGAACTCCAGTATCTCGCGGCGGCGGCGCCACCCATACCAGCCGCTGAGTCCGGCTACCGCCGCCAGAAGTCCCACGAGGGTGAGCTGCACGCTGGGTAAAAGCCGCAGCACGCTAAGCATCCACGAAAGGTAAGCGATGAGGAGGATGCCGAAGGGCTTGCTTACGCTGTACCCCCGGTCCTTTAGACCGGGAAACAGGAAGTAGCACAGGGGGAACACGGCGAGGCCCACGACCTCCACCGCACCGACCCATAGCAAGACGTTCAACATGGGACCATTCTATTGCAACTTCTTCAAGTAGAAAAAGAAAACGACATCTGGTGCGATTCGATTCCCGCTCGCTACCTTGACCGCCTCGAAATCAACAGCGAGGGCTTCAGCAAACTGTGCGCGTTTCGAATCGATCCACGGCTGTCCGTTCCGGTTTGTCTGATGTTGATAGCAAACAAGTACATCGTCTCTGCGTAAGGCGTCCCAGATACTCTTGATCTCGGAGCTTAGGACATGATTCAAGTTAGGCCTACTCGGCTCCAACCCCGTGTCTGGGTCAAGGAAGATCAAGCGGCTCCCGCCGTGGCTTGCCCTTACCGTGGATAGGATTTCTTGGAGATACGCATCGTGGTCTGAGAACGGGGAATCAATCACTTGGATTACTGGATCGCCGGTGAGGCCGGTGACGTTGCGGACGTTTCGGAAATGATGAACACCGCCCCTGGCAACCCACATTCTTTCCCATCTATCTCAAGCCGGCCCCATTCGGTCTCTCGCAAATAGGCGACTTGGATGATCTTCTGGAGGCTGTACTCTTCAGCCAGATGAAGCAACACGCCCCACTTGATGAGATCGCGTTTGTGTGCGTAATACTTGTCTCTCACGGGACTGAGCCTCCCGATCTACGGTGAAGGTCGTCAGGCTGCCAGCTCTCTCCGATTCGGCGCTGTCCGGGCCATGCGCGTCCATCAGGCGGAATCACAGATCAGGAGATCGAGGGCAACCGCTGGGCCGCGCGCGCCTCGTCTAGTCCGCCTCTTCCGAGCCGAAAAGGGCGTCGACGAATCCCTGTGGGGCGAACGGGGCAATGTCGTCCGGCTGCTCGCCGGTGCCGACAAATAGGACGGGCAGCTTCAACTCGTCGGCGATCGCTACTACCACGCCGCCCTTGGCGGTGCCGTCCAGCTTGGCTAGGAACACGCCGTAGCACTCGAGGGCCTCGGTGAACGCCCGTGCCTGGAACAGGCCATTCTGTCCCGTGGTGGCATCCAGGGTGAGCAGCACCCGCTGGGTGCTCCCGCCGTCCTGTCGCGCCAGCACCCTCTGGATCTTCTTGACCTCTTCCATGAGATTGACCTTGGAGTGGAGGCGCCCGGCGGTGTCGATGATTACAACGTCTACTCCACGCGCCATAGCCGCGTTGAGCGTGTCGAACGCCACCGCGCCGGGATCTGCATCGGGCCGGTGGGCGATGACGTCGACCCCGACGCGCTCGCCCCAGGCTTGAAGCTGCTCGATGGCCGCGGCTCTGAAGGTGTCCGCGGCGCCCAGCAGCACGCGTTTGCCGTCGTCTGTATATAGTTGGGCGAGCTTGGCGATGCTGGTGGTCTTGCCCACGCCGTTGACCCCGACGACCAGCAGGACGAGCGGGGCCGTCTCCACATCGAGTCGGCTCGCGGCGTCACCAACGGTCAGCTTGGCGACCATCTCCCGCTTCAGCACGTCGAGCGCGTCCTCGGACCGGGAGATCCCATCCTCCCGGACCCGGGTCTGAAGGCGTTCCAAGAGGTCCTGGGTGGGCCCGACGCCGATGTCCGCGGAGATCAGCAGCTCTTCCAGCTCGTCCCAGAGCTCCTGGTCCAGCCGGGCGCCCCGAAACAGAGCAGCCACGCGGCCGAACCAGGCCTCGCGCGTCTTGTCCACCGCCCGCGCGGTCTTCTCTTTGTCTTCCTTCTGTCGCCGTCCCAGGAACCTGAGCAAATCCAGTGGCCTTTACCAGGAATCACACGGCTGACGCGCCAACGGCGGCTCGCGGTCGACGGTAGCTAAGCATCTATGAGAGTAGCACGCAAGCTGGTACGGAACAAGACTCGGAACTGTGGCGTACGGAGGTCCTCAGTAGCGATGCCGCTAGCAGAATGCACCGGACGCACTCCCTCGAACGTGGCGAATTGGTGCCTCGTTGTCAGCGACGGCAATGCGCCAAATCGACCGCGCTTTTGATGGGTAGGAATAGCATAGCCGTGAGACGCCGGTCATTGGATAGTGAGGGGGGCGGTCGTGGGCCCCAACGTCGGGCCTTTCGCAGGAAATGCAGGTCCTTCCGAGCGAACGACGGGCGTTTCCAACCGGAACGTAGTGGGGGCTGGCTACCTCATTCGGGGCGCATGGGATGCCCCGCTGGCTATCGGCTCGTTCAGATAGACGTCGCCGTTACGAATCTTTAGATTGAAGCCGCAGGTGGGATTGCTGCACACCCAGGCCTTGTAATGGATCGCCGCGCCCTGGCCGCCGAAATCCGATAGAGGAAGCAGCGATCCCTCTGGGCATGCGTTGCATTCTGGCCAACCGTTGTGGTTGTCGTCCACGTCATCCTCCTCATACCACCCGCACATTCTGAAAAGCGGGGCAAGTATACCACCCCGATTACGAGGTCGACAAGCCCTCTTAAGTTGTGTCGTCTCGCAGATTTCCAGATAGAGGAAAACGCGCCAATCGACGGTACACGGCCCCCTCCCGGCCCTGGGTGCTTTGCATTAGATCGACGGCGGTCACGGCGATCCGCCGCCCTGTCTGGAATCCGGCGGCGAACAGCGCCTCCGCAGCCAATCGCCGATCTCTCGCCGACGCCCTGTCGTTGACCCGCGCCACGGTGAGGTGGGGGGTGTATGGCCGGCGCTCCATCTCAAATCCCAGCCCGGACATAGTCTTGTCGAGCTCGGATTGGAGATCGATCAGCGACGGCACGTCTCCACCGACTCCCGCCCACAAGACCCTTGCCCGGGAGCGGCTTGGGAATACCCCGACTCCGCCGAGTTCCAAGTCGAAGGGCCTGCTCTTAACCGCCGCCGTGGACAGCCCCGTCGCGATCGCGTCGAGCCTGGCTCGGGGAACGTCGCCGAGGAACTTCAGCGTCAGGTGAATGCCCTCCGCCCTAACCGGACGCAGGGCGCTGACTCTGGCTTTCCTTAGCCCGCTCACCAGAGCGGCGAGGGCGTCTGTGGCGTCGTCGCCAAGCTCAATGGCAACAAATGCGCGTACGGCGTCTGGCATGTTAGTCTCGGTCCGCGACGGCAATGGTTCAGCTAACCGCGCCCAACATCGGGGCGGCCGCTAGCAGTTAGTCCACATAGACTTGGCCAATTTCATTATGAGCGGAGCGAAGAATCTGGGGCGGTTGGGGCCATGAGACGCGCCTAAACGCGAATCTGCGCCCCTCCCCAGGTTCTTCGTCGCTCCACTCCTCAAAATGGCATACTGCACAAGATGAAATTAGACTGACTACTAACATCTCGACTGCCTAAGCTGGTCTCTGAGCTTTCTCAGGCGTTGGTACCAGCACACCAGCGTATCGAGAGAGAACGCCGCGTTGGCGGGGCTCGGATTCGGCACGACGAAAACCGTGGACCCCCCTATAGCATGCGGCTGCAAGCCAAGCTCTGAGACGACTTTCAGGCCCTCGGCGTACCTGAGGTAGTTTCGGTATCCGGTAATGCCGTGAAAGCATACTATCAGCGGATCAAATCGTTTCAATTTGGCTTCCAGCGCGGGCGCGCCGAGCCGGTAGTCGGCGGCCCGCAGGTCGGAGGCGCTCCTCGAAGGGAGTTTCACCACGTCGGTGAATCCGATGCCTTGCCGCAGCGCCAGGTGGTCGTCGTCGGCGCTCATGAATCTGTCGAGCAAACCGGAGCGATTTATCGCCGGCCAGAACCGGTTGCGTGGCGTGGCGAAGTAGTGGCCGGTCTCGGCTGAGAACCTTCCGGGGTTGATACCGACGAACACGATATCCAGCCCCGGCTCCAGTAGATCTGGTAGGGTGTTCATGAGGGCTCTTGAGGTCGTGTTGCAGTCAATCACTGGCCTTGCATGGTGCGGGCATCGTATCATAGCCGTGTGGCGGTAACAGCTACACGGCTGCGGGGCGGCGCGCGAGTCCACGCCGTCAACGAGCACGAGAGGAATAGCCATGACCGAAGAGATCATCGGCATGGACGACGTGATGGCCGTCTACGAGGTCACCGACTCCTTCGGGATCGACCGTGAGACCATCAGCGTCCCCCTCGAAAAGGAGGGTGGCGGCGCCGTGTCGAGGCAGCCGGACGGCTCGATAGAGATCACCGTGCCGGCCGTTATGCCGGTCCTGGATTGGATGCCGGCCCTTCGGAGCTCGCTGGAGGGGCTCGGTTTCGAGCCGAGCTACGATGACGATGACTCGTGGCCGGAATGACTCCAATGCAGCCTTGGAGAGTGAGCGTATGAAATGGAGCTCGGCCGTCTCCGAGAGCCTGTCGCTCTCAAACGCGGTCTCACAATGTGCGGGCGACCTGAAACGGGACCTTGGTGAGCGAGTTCCCGATCTCATCATGCTGTTCGTGTCTTCGCACCACGCCGCGGAGGAGGAATACACCAGGATACCGGAGCTCGTTCGCCGCCATTTTGGCGAGAGCCTGCTTCTGGGCTGCTCCGCCAGAGGCGTAATAGGGGCCGGGCGAGAGGTTGAGCAGCGGCCTGGACTCGCCGTGACGGCGGCCCTCCTCCCCGGCGTCAAGGTGCTGCCGTTTTACGTGGACGAGGGCGACCTGCCCGACAAGGACCCTGCCCCGGAGACCTGGGAGGTTCTGGCCAACACGAGAGCGTCCAACGATCCGGCGTTTATCCTCCTGCCCGATGCGTTCAGCGTGGAGACGGACGACCTGTTGGCCGGCCTTGACTACGCCCTTCCGGGGTGCGCGAAAATTGAGGGCCTCGCAAGCGCAGGGAAGGGAGAAATTTCCGCGAAAACGCACTGTATCTGCGCGAGCACGTCTACCGTTCCGGCTGCGTGGGCATCTCATTGCAGGGCGACATCGCGGTGGACTCCATCGTTTCCCAGGCTTGCCGGCCGGTCGGCGAGCCCATGCGGGTCACGGCCTGCGACGGCAGGCTCCTCACGGAGGTGGACGGCCAGAAGCCCCTGGAGGTCCTCGGCAGGCTGTTCGATTCGTTGACCGGCCTCGACCGGGAGCTCGTCGGGACCGCCCCGAACCTCGGAATCGCTCGGAATCGGCGATTCCGTCGTACGCAACATAATCGGCGTGGACTACGAGTAGGGAGCTGTGGCCGTGAGCGCCCTGCTAAGGGAGGGTATGACGGTTCAGTTCCATCTCAGGGACGCGGAGACATCCGCCCAGGAGGTCGCGAACGCGCTAAGCACGTATGCGGTGAAGAGAACCAACGGGGAAGACTCTGGCGCGCTGCTGTTCTCGTCCCTGGGCCGCGGCTCGCGCCTGTATGATCGTGGAAACCACGACACCGGCATGTTCAGACAAAAGGTCGGCCCCGTGCCGCTGACGGGCTTTTTCTGCGACGGCGGGATAGTCCCCGTGGGCGACTCGACGTTTCTTCACGCATACACGAGCTCATTCGCCGTCTTCCGCCCAAAGTAGGTTTGTCTGCCCTTCCTTGAATCGTATCCAATCCAACCGGTCTCCTCCCGGACGGCCTGGGCGACCCAGCGGCATCCCAGCACCCTCATGGTTTGCCAACCATGTGGCTGCCTGACTAGGGTGGTGGTCAATCATCAATGTTCTGCCGCGGGGGCCAAGGTGGAAAGGGATATTCAGACGATATCTGGCTGGGTCGACCATATGAGCAGAGCGCAACTGGTCCACCGAATGGCATTAGTCGAGTTTTGGGCGCCGCAACCAGGTGATCGTGTATTGGAGGTCGGCTGCGGGCATGGAGATACCACGGTGTCTCGGGCCGCGGCGGTCGGCGATTCCGGACACGTGACCGCCATTGATAAGGCCGGTCCGGCACAGGGCGGCTCTACTACACTCTCCGACGCACATAGTTACATAGAATCTACGGATGCAGGCCCTCGAATCAAGATTCGGCTTTCTACTGACTTGTTGAGACCAGGATTAGAGTTCGCCCCCAAGGGGTTCGATCTAATCGTTTCCCCCCCCCATTGTTTGTGGTATATGCGCTCCATGGACGAGCTAGAGCGGTCATTCGCCAGGGCACGTCAATGGGGCCAACCGCAGAGATATGCCGAATGGGATCTGCGACTCCGTGATCTGAAGCAGCTGCCACACTTGCTTTCGGCGCTACTGCAAATCCAGATTAGAACTGTCTCGGACGCCGGTCCTGGAAACATCTATTCGCTGGTATCCGGTCATCAAGCCCGCTCAGCAGCAGAACGAACAGGATGGCGTATAGAGAAGGACCATGTCGTTGGAACATCCGCGGATATGGAGGACGGCAGAACCTGGGAAATCGACTGGACGTTCAAAATGGCGAAGGAACTTGCTGAAGCGTTGGAGAGTGGCGTTACCGCTTACCACCGGGAGATCGTTGATGCTGAGGCCAAGTTTCTATCGGTTGTTTCCGATGCAGAGCAGAATATGTCACTGGACTCGTTCATGTTTACCGCCAGGTGATCAGGCTCGGCCGGTGGTGTGAGACACTACAGACCCAACAGCCTCGCCGCGTTGCCGCCCTGGACCCCATTTCTATCCGCCTCCGGGAGGTCCGACCCCCCGACTTGACGGAGCAGTCGGCGGGTTCGCAGCAATGGGAAATCGCTTCCCAGCAGGATGCGCCCGCTCCCAACCAGTGCAGCCGCCACGTCAAAGACTCGGGCGTCGTAGAGGAAGGGCGACGCCGCCGTGTCGAAGTAGACGTTTCGCAGCCCTTCCGCCACCTCCGGCATCAGGGCGTAGAACGGAAGCCCGCCTCCCCAGTGGGCGCAGACGACGGTGATGTCGGGAAAGCCCTGTATGAAGCGCCACAGCACCTCCGGCCGCGTCTCTCCCTTCCCCCGGTAGAGATGGCCGACGGGCTCCGATGAGTGGGTGGTCACGATCAGGCCATGCTCCCGCACGACCTCGGCCAGTGGAGCCATCGCCGCCACGTCGCCCAGGTCGAACCGTTGCGAGTCCGGGTGCAGCTCGCCGATTCCTTTCAGCCCCGCCACCGCGCAGCGCTCCGCCTCTCTCGCCGCCGGGCCGCCCCACGCCGGACTGACGCCCGCGAACCCGGAGAGCCTGCCGGGATACCGGGCCACGGCGCCAATGATGTAGTCGTTTATCTCCCGGGCGAGGCCGTGATCGGTCCAGCCAATGCCCATGACGACCGAGCGGTCGACGCCGTCCTCGTCCATGGCCCGCACCAGG
>CAZJDV010000041.1:0-22203 GCA_964544865.1 uncultured Dehalococcoidia bacterium
TCACAACAAATCTTCTCGGCTCCATGACTGTCCCTCTATTGCTGATTGACAACACTTCTTGACCGTCTACGAACTGACCTTCAATTGCGTGAACCGAAGGTCACGTCGATTCTATCGGCGGTGCTGGGCCCCCGAGCCTATAGATTACAGTACTCGGGCACCATGCAACTCATTGGCCTGTTGCCAATGGCCTTGACGGGTGGCAACAATGAAGATCCCATCAACTTTCGGGACTTTAGGCCACTGGTTCTTTCGGCGTTGAACAAGGCAATCGGCTCCATTCAGGACGGACTATGGCCCCGCAAGATAACGACGCCTGTGCTCGTGATCAGGGATAACGAGCTCAGGCGTCGCTGCACCGACCTTCTTGGTGCGGCGGACAACTACGACAGAGCTCTCCGAGAAGCGACGGTGATTCTGGAAGATCGACTTCGAAGGAAGGCTGGGCACGATATCCTCGCGGGATTGATACCGGCATCGGCAGATCAGACTGGCTCAAATCTAGTCCCCACACTTTGTTTTCCCGGCAAACCGGTGCTGATATACAGTACCGATAGGTCCAAGCGGGCAGCTTTCCAACAGATGCTTCTCGGAGTCGTACTTCACCTGAGAAATCCATCTCACCACGCCCTAGATGATAGCAAGCAGTGGTCCTGGGCATGGTCCGTCGTCGGACTGATAGACAGGCTCCTCGAAGACGTTGAAGGCTGCACGGTGAAGGCCCCATGACCACCTACACTGCCGCCGACCATCACGGCCACGGCTGGTCGGGAGACGACACCTGCAGGTGCGGCCAGGTCCCGGCGAGGCACCTGGCGGCGTCGAGTTGCGACTGCGGGGGCTCAGTCCGGCGCGGATACTCTGAGCGTCGCGCCTTAGGCGACGAGTGAGCCCGCTCAGTCGGCGGCGAGGTCCTGTTCCATGGATGGCGTGTATGTGCCCTGGGTGGCCTCGCCGGCCAGGCGGGCTCTGTGGAGGAAGGCGCGCTGGGCGTTGCCCGTGTTTTCGGGACGGCCGGCCCATGCTTTCTGCGGGGCGGCCTGGAGGCCGCGGCCGTAGGAGAAGCTGAGCGGCCACGGCGCGCCGACGACGACGGCCCGCTGGTTGATGGCGTTGAGGTTGGCCGTGGCCTCCTCATCGCCCTGGCCACCCGACAGGAAGACGACGCCTGGGACCGCCGCGGGCACCGTGCGTTTCAGGGTCTCGACGGTCCTTTCGGCGACCTCCTCGGGAGTGGCCCGGTTCGAGGCCGACTTGCCTGATAAGACCATGTTGGGCTTCAGCAGTGTGCCCTCCAGGACCACTCCCTGCCGGCCGAGCTCGTAGTACACCTCTCGCAGTGTCACCTCGCTGACCTCGTTGCAGCGGTCGATGCCGTGGGCGCCGTCCATCAGTACCTCGGGCTCGACGATCGGGACCAGGCCGGCCTCCTGGCAGAGCGCCGCGTAGCGGGCGAGCGCATGGGCGTTGGTCCTGATGCAGTTCAGGCTCGGGATGCCCGCGCCGATGGTGATGACGGCGCGCCACTTGGCGAAGCGCGCGCCGAGCGCCCGGTACTCCGCGAGCCGGTCGAGGAGGCCGTCGAGGCCCTCGGTGACGGTCTCCCCGGCCGAGCCAGGGAGCGTCGTAAGGCCCTTGTCGACCTTGATGCCGGGGATCATGCCCCGGTCGGTGAGTACCTTGGCCAGCGGCGTGCCGTGCACGCCGTCTTGACGGATCGTCTCGTCGAAGAGGATCACGCCGCTAATGTAGTCGGAAATACTGCGGGTCCGAAAGAGCATCTCGCGGTAGTCGCGCCGGCTCCCGTCGGTGGACTCGACGCCGATGGAGTCGAACCTAATCTTGATCGTACGGCCACTCTCGTCCACGGCCAGAATGCCTTTGCCGGGGGCCACGAGGTCCCGCGCCGTACCGGCCAGTTGCTGGATGTCCATTCTCGGCCTCCTCTCTCTATTATCCCGGCGTCGCCGGAGGGAAGCAAGCCTCGCCGATGACGGCTCAGAATTTGAAAGGAATGATCCCGGCGCCGAAGTGACGCTCCAGGTCCTCGGGGGATATGTTCGCGGCCTCGGCCAGCCTTTGCCGCATATCCGGATCTTCCAGGTCGTGCCGCTCCAGCCGGGTCATGTACTTGCGCGAGAGCTCGTACTGCTCCGACTGTGTGTCCACCAGACGCACTCTGGTGCGCCCCGTTGCGGGATCGCGCAGGTCCTCGAACGGAATGGTGCTAAGGTTTCCCAGCTCCAGGCAGAGGAGCCCGCCACGCAGCGTTCGCTCGTCCGCGGGCTCCGACAGCAGGAACCGTACCGCCCCGTAGCCGAGGGTGCGTGTGTAGTCGACATCGAAAGGAATGGGCGGGGAGCAGCGCAGCTCGTAGCCGAGGGTCACGTCCACGACCTCGATCTGCTCGCCTCGTTTCGCATAGTTCCGCTGGACCTGCCGTCTGAGAATCGTGGCCAGAGGGATCTCCCCGAGGCGGATGTGCCCGTGCGGGTCGTAAGCGACCTCCACGCCGGGGATGCTTGCGAGCTCCTGCGGGTCCAGCTTCTCGGCGACGCCCTCGGCGATGACCGCCATGCCGTCCTGGCGGCCCATGACGCGCCGCTTCAGGATCGCCCCCTCAAGGACGGACGAGATGTCGTCGAGCGTAATTCGCGGCTCCGAAAACTCCTCCGGGATGATGGTCACCGTGGCCCCGGCGGCCTTGCCTATGCCCAGCGCCAGGTGCCCGGCCTTGCGTCCCATGACCACCGCCAGAAACCAGCGGTTTGTCGTAAGCGAGTCCTCCATCAAATTCAGGACGAGCTGCGTCCCGACGTGCCGGGCCGTCTCGTAACCGAACGTGGGCGTGTCTCCCGGCAAAGGCAGGTCGTTGTCAATGGTCTTGGGAACGTGGGCGGTCCGGAATGCGCCGCCCGCGGCCTTGGCCACCTCGTAGGCGGAGAAGGCTGTGTCGTCACCCCCTATGGTTACCAGGTAGGAGATGCCCAGGGACTCAAGGGCCTTCACCGTGCGCCGCAGGTCATTCGGGTCGACGGTGGGGTTCACGCGCGAACTGCCGAGCAGCGATCCCCCCTGGAAGTGCACGCGTGCGATGTCCGAGATCGCCAGCGGCGTTACCCGTTTGGTGTCACCCTTTACAAGGTGCTCGAACCCGTCGCGGATTCCGATCACGTCCAGGCCCGAGTTGATCGCCTCGATCGTGCTGGCGCTGATGGCGCTGTTGATGCCTGGCGCAGGCCCGCCTCCTACAAGGATGCCCAGACGAGTCCTATCGGCGCACATTATCGTCTCCCTGGCGCTGATCGCCCGCGGATCAGGTGTTGGCTTCGTACGGTCGGTGGCCGCCGGGGCCGGCCCATCCATGATAGACGCGCGACCGCGGCGCCAGCGTTAAATGATGCTAGATGCTGCTCTTGACCTTGTCAAGGATAACGCGACGTTGGCGAGCGTCTGTCCTAAGCTTTTTGCCGCCCATTCCACATCGTATGAGAGTGGACTCTGAGGCGGGCTTCCAAGTACAATCTATAGGTTCGAGGCCGAAGCCGGCGGCTGGACTAACCTCGGGGCCGGCACGCCGTTGTAACACGCGGGACGATCCGCACTGAGAAAGCGCTTTGATAGAAGTCACGGACCTCAGCAAGGCTTATGGACAGGTTCAGGCCCTGAAAGGGGTCTCGTTCCACGTCAACGCGGGAGAGGTCGTGGGCCTTCTCGGACCCAACGGCGCCGGCAAGACGACGCTGATGAAGGTACTGACCGGATACCTGCACTCCGACACTGGAAGGGTGCTCATAGACAGTCTGGACATAGCCAGCGAGACCCGCGCGGTCCAAAGACGCATCGGCTGTCTGCTCGAGAACGCACCCCTCTATCCGGAGATGTCCGTCCAGGGGTATCTCCGGATGATCGCCGACCTACGGCAGATACCCAAGAGCGATCGTCCGCTTCTACTCTCAAGGGCCATACGGGCGACGTCGCTGGAGGACCAGCTAACACGGCCCATCGGCCAGCTCAGCAAGGGGTTTCGGCAGCGGGTCGGCCTGGCCCAGGCCATCTTGCACAACCCCCCGGTGCTGATCCTCGACGAACCCACGGTTGGTCTGGACCCTACGCAGATCCTGGAGGTCCGGCGGCTGATCCTGCGCTTGGCGGAGCACACCACCGTTCTCCTCTCGACCCATATACTCTCCGAAGTGGAGGCGATCTGCGATCGGGCCATCGTGCTTCTAAATGGCGAGTTGAGGGCCGACGCGCGGCTTCCCGAGCTTGCCGCCGCCGTCATCGTGCTGGTGCTGCATGAAGAGGCCCCGGCCGTTACCGCGGAGCTCGAGGCGCTCGACGGCGTCAAGACCGTTGAGTCTAGGCTCACTGACGACGGAACGGCGTATCGAATCGTGTCCGCCGACCAGACGGACATGCGCGAGGCGGTCTACGCGCTGGCTCGAAGGGGAGACTGGCCCCTGCGGGAGCTGCGCCGGGACCAGGGAACCCTCGAGGCCGTGTTCGGAGAGCTCGTCTCCGCGGCGGACGATCAGTGAGGGCGCTCACGGGACAGAGTTGGGCCATCGCCCGCAGGGAGCTGCGCACCTACTTCGGCTCGCCTCTGGCGTTGATCTTCCTGGGCGTCTTCCTGGCGGTGACCCTATTCGTGTTTTTCTGGGTCGAGACCTTTTTTGCCAGAAACATAGCCGACCTGCGGCCGCTTTTCCAGTGGATGCCGGTCCTGACGATATTTCTCGTGGCGACGTTGACCATGCGGCAGTGGAGTGAGGAGGAGCGTGGAGGGACCCTCGAGGTCCTGCTGACTCTCCCGGTCCACCGGCTCCATCTGGCCCTTGGAAAGTTCATTGCGGTCATGTCGTTGCTCGTCGTCGCCCTCGCACTGACGTTCACGCTGCCCGTCACCGTGAGCGTGCTGGGCGACGTCGACTGGGGTCCGGTGTTCGGCGGGTATCTGGCGGCGGTCCTGATGGCCTCGGTCTACACCTCGATCGGACTCTTCTTTTCGTCGCGCACCGACAACCAGATCGTCTCGCTGATCCTGACGGTCCTGCTCGGGGGCGCCCTCTACTTGGTCGGCACCTCCGGGGTGACCGCCTTTGCGGGGGACGCCTATGCCGACGCGATGCGGGCCATCGGCACCGGCAGCCGCTTCGAGAGCATCGGGCGAGGCGTCTTCGACCTGCGAGACCTGGTCTACTACATGTCGCTCACCACGTTCTTCTTCTCTCTCACGGTCTTGTCGCTGGACGTGAAGCGGTGGAGCCACGGGGCGAACATGGCCAAGTATCGCCGCAACGCGGCCCTTGGCGTGGTACTGGTGGGCGCAAACCTACTGGCGCTCAATTTCTGGCTCTCCACACTCTCCGGTCTCCGGGCAGACCTGACCGAGCATAACGAGTACAGCCTGTCCGGGACGACCCGCGACCTCATCTCCAACCTTCAGGAGCCTCTGCTGCTGCGAGGTTACTTTGGCGAGCGCACGCATCCCCTCCTGGCTCCTCTGGTGCCCGCCATCCGAGACCTCATGCACGAGTATGAGGTCGCCTCAGATGGAATGGTAACCGTCGAGATCCTCGACCCTCGGGACGACGAGGAGATCGAAGAGGAGGCTAACAGGGCCTACGGCATCAGAGTTACTCCATTCACCGTTTTGGAGCGTCACGAGTCGTCGGTGGTCAACTCTTATTTCGATATCCTGGTGAGGTATGGCGACCAGTTCATCACGCTGGGATTCGCCGAGCTGATCGAATTCGAGCAGCGGCCGGGCAGCCAGCCCGAGGTAAGGCTCCGGAGTCTGGAGTACGACCTGACGAGCTCGATCAAGAGAGTGGTGTCGGGGTTCCGTAGTCTGGAGGCGGTATTCGCGAGTCTCGAAGGCCCGATGAAGCTGACCGCGTTCGTCACCCCCGGCACGCTTCCGGAGCTGGTCCAGGATGTGCCGCAACGCATCGAGGACGTCGCCAGAGAGTTCGTCGATAGGTCCGGCGGCAACCTTGTTTTCGAGACCGTCGACCCCGATGCGCCGGGTGGGGCGATTACACGGGAAACGCTGACGCAGACCTACGGCATCGCGCCGTACCAGGTCTCGCTATTCTCTCCGGACACCTACTATCTTCACATATTGCTGGAGTACGCGGGCGCCAACTATCTGGTGGTTCCGACGGGCGAGATGACCGAGACCGATGTCCGTGAGGTCATCCAAGCCTCGCTGAAACGCGCCGTTCCAGGATTTCTCAAGAACGTCGCCGTTTGGCTTCCTCCTTCGGACCCGGTCCTCGACCCGTTCAGCAATACGGAGGTCCCTCCGATCTCGAGCTGGCGGATGGTGGCGCAGCAGCTCGGCCAGAGCTACACAACCCAGCCCGCCGATCTGGAGGCGGGCCAGGTTGCAGGCAACGTCGATGTCCTGGTGTTGATCGCCCCGCAGGGTATTACCGACGTGGAGCGATTCGCCGTCGACCAGTTCCTGATGCGAGGCGGCGCGGTTGTCGTTGCCGGTGGCAACTTCATCATCGCTCCAGTACAGCTAACCGCTGGTCTGACCATCGAGCCCGTGCAGGGCGGCCTCCAGGACATCCTGGCCGGCTACGGGGTGGAGATCGGACACTCGCTGGTGATGGATTCGCAAAACGAGCCCTTCCCCATGCAGATCGCACGCGATGTCGGCGGGGTCAGCATCGTGGAGATACAGCGTGTGAACTATCCATTCTTCGTCGACGTGCGGCGCGACGGCATGGAAAAGGAGAGCCCCATAACGGCCAGCCTTCCGTCTGTGACGCTCCGATGGGCCTCCCCGCTGAACATAGACCTCGCCAAGAACCAGGACCGGGAGGTCGCCACCTTGCTGCGGTCATCGGACCGGTCCTGGATCAGCGAGAGCATCCAGGTTATGCCCGACCTGGATGCCTACCCAGACACAGGCTTCGCCGTGGAGGGAGAGCAGCGGTCGTGGCCGCTCGCGGTGAGTATCAAGGGCTCGTTCAAGAGCTTTTTCAGCGACCGGCCATCACCCTTCGAAGGGGAGGAGCCCGGCCTCCACCCTCCGGTGATCGAGGAGTCGCCCGACTCATCGCGTCTCGTCGTCATCGGCAGCTCCGAGTTCCTGGATGACCTGCTGCTGAACCTGTCTCGGAGCCTCGCCGCCGACCGCTTTCTGCTCGATTTGCAGTTCCTGCAGAACGCCGTGGATTGGGCGGCGGAGGATGTCGATCTGCTGAGCCTGCGCTCCGGCGGGATCTATACGCGACTGCTCGACCCGCTGGAGGGTAGCGACGTCGACCTTCTGGTGGTCGACCTGGACAAGCAGACCTTCTGGGAGGTGGTCAACTATGGCGCGGCGCTGGCGATGCTGGTCCTTATCGGCGTGGGTTCCTTCTTGCGGCGGCGGGCCGAGGCGCCCATGACGCTGGTCGACGACGGTGGCGAATCTTGAATCTGCGGAACGGGATCCTGCTGGGTACACTCGCCGTCCAGGCTATCTTGCTCGTGGTGGTATTCTGGCCGGAGGCGGCAGCTTCCGAGCCGGTGCAGCTCGTCGAGGGTCTGGAGCGGGACGATATCATCCAGGTAATCCTCAGCGACTCGACCGGGCGGCGAATCGAGCTCGCGAGGGGACCGGACGGGTGCACTTTGCCTGACGCCGACGGCTATCCTTGCAAGCTCGACGAGATGCTCTTGTTGCTGGACAAGTTGGCGGAGCTCAACACCGAGAACCTGGTGAGCCAGACCGCCGCCAGCCACAGGCGTCTCGGGGTCGCGGACGATGAGTTCGAGCGCCTGATCGAGTTCGGCCTTTCCGACGGGACGAGCCACACCCTCCTGCTGGGCACTTCGCATCGTCTTCGCTCGGTCCACGTTCGGGCGGGGGGCCAGAACGCGGTCTACCTCGCCTCTGGGATCACCATCTCCGATGCTGGGGTGGCGGCGGTATCGTGGACGGATACCCGCTACCTTACCATTCCGAGGGATGAAGTGGTGGCCATCGGCCTTGTCAACGCCCAGGGAATCTTCGACTTTGAGAGGGACAGCTCGGGGGAGTGGGCCATCGAGGGCCTGGCTGATGGGGAGACGGTCGACCAGGTCGCCGTCAATGCGATCCTCAGCCGGGTCACGGCGCTATCGATGCGGCGTCCGCTGGGCAAGACGGAGCTGGACTCCTACGGCATCGGGGATCCCGGTGCGGTCGTCACCGTGGAGACCCGCGACGCGGATGGAAACGAAGACACGTATACGTTGCGGGTGGGAGCCGAGATAGAGGAGGACGAATTCGCCGCGAAGTCATCGGAGTCGGAGTACTTCGTGGTCCTGCCAGGTTTCTCGGCCGGTGACCTTGTCGAGAAGACCCGGGACGATGTGGTGAATCCCCCGCCGACCCCGACGCCCCCGGCCACGTCGACCTCGGATACGCCCTGACCGCCGCGGAGGGGACCGGCGCTGCCCGACGGTAAGTCGATTTCCCGCCCGGCGACCAACTGCGCTGGTCTTGGACAGCACACCGGGCCGCGGCGAGTGTCAGCCTCGTCGTACTACCGTCACCTGTCGTGGCAGGCTACGGGCGGGCAAGGCGGCCCACTCCTGTTGCTCCGGGTGTGCCACCGCTTGGTAGACCGGTAACGGTTAAAGGGAGCCCAGCATCTCCCGCAAGTGGGCGGCGGCCTTTCGCACCGCGCCGACGCGTTCCTCCTCGGCTCCCTCGTAAACGATCGACAGGCAGCCGTTGTAGCCTGCCCGGTCGAGGATCCCGGTTATACGCTCGTAGTCGAGCAACTCCTCCCTACCGCTCTCGATCCTGTATATCTTTGCCCGGACGTACGCGGCGTGCCCTATCGTCCCCTCCATGTAGTCGTAGATGTCGATGTTCGGGTCGGATTCGCCCACTGGATGCGCCCCAACCCCGCCTTTCCACTGGCCGGTATCCATTATCAGGGAGAAATTGGGGTGGCCGGTGTCGTGGAGGATTCGCAGCACGTCGTCATCCGTCGCGGCCAGGTTTCCACCGTCGTGGTTCTGGAGCGCCACGATCACACCCTTACCGGCGCCGTAGTCGCACACCGTCTTCAGGCAACCCACGAGGTCCTCGTAGAGCGGCTCCCAGTCCTCGGTCTCAGCAGGGACGTGTCCGCCGAACACGCGTATGAGCGGTGCGCCGAGGAATGCGGCCACGTCGATGGCGTCTTCAGCCTCGACGACCCTCTTGCCTAGCTCCTCCTCGTCACCGACGAAGCCGGCTGAAATTCCTATGTAGCTTATCGGCAGTCCCTGTTTCAGGCATTGTATCTTGGTGGCGCGAAGATAGCCGGGGTCCCGCGATTTGAACGCCCTGATATTGAAGTCGACGACATCCAGCCTCAGCTCGTACGCGGTTCTGATAAACGTCTCGATATCCATGTCCGGCAGACTCAAATAATTGCACCCGATCTTAATCATCCCGCTCCCTCCCAGTTATATGAGTCCCATACGCCGTAAACTTCACCCCCTCTTCTGCGCCCCGATCTGCTCCGCGTACCACTCGCGGCCGTGGACCTCCTTCTTGTTGAGCCAGCGGCCCTGGTGGGGGAATACCCTCAGGGTGCGGTCTTGCAGGGGCAGTCTCACGGGGGCGTGGCCGCGACGGTGGGACTCCCGCATGCCGATGGCGATCTCCAGCACCTTGCGGGCGTTGTCGCCGCTGCCCCTGGGCTCGATGTCCAGCTCCAGCGAATCGACGACCGACTGGACGGTCGCCACGTTTCTTCTGCCGGGAAAACGCCATCCCTCGTCGTCGTAGGTCTGGCGGCCCTCCCAGAGCGACGTTTCGGGGAACACGCCCCTCATCTTCTCCAGGGACGCCCATGCCGGCCGCTCCGTGCCGTCCCTGGTCTTCCACATATGGAGGTAGGAGCCGTCGCTGAAGAACACTCCGCGGCTGCACTGCACCTCGATGCCGTTCTTCGCGTTCGGCCTGCGGTGCATGTGGCACTCTATGCCGTTGGCGAATCGGATGTAGCCCGCGACACCTTGGTCGTAGTCGCTCATGGGGTCGTCGGTGACCCAGCCGATGACCCACGCCACCTCGGCGTCGAACGCAAACATGCGCACGAGGCTGAACACCTGGCAGCCGCCGCCCGACATCTCGGCACCGCTGCCGTAGAAAAGGCTGATGCTCTGGACCTCGCCCAGCTCGCCGGACTCGATGATCTCCCGGGCCTTCCAATACTCTGGGAAGCTCCTGTCCAGGTCCCCGGCGGCAAACTTGATGCCCCTTTCCCTGCACGCCTCCACCATCCGGTCGGCGTCCTCCAGGGTCGCCGATATCGGCTTCTCGGCGGCAATCGCCTTTACGCCGGACTGCGCGCAGCCGAGGACGACCTCCGGGTTCACGCTGACGGGCAGGATGGGCGCGGCGATGTCGATATTTTCCTTGCGCAGCATCTCGCGGTAGTCGGAGTAGCCGGGCACGCCGAAGCGCCGGCAGAATAGCTCCAGGTTCTCGGCGTCGGTGTCGGCCGCGGCCACCACCCGGGTCATAGGGTTGAGGTCGTACGCCCTCGCATGGGACGATCCCTTCCTCCCACAGCCGATGACTCCGACCCTGTATTTGGCGTTCCTCTCTTGTGTCATCCTCGTGCCTCCTGGGCGTAATTGTCGTGCAGGCGCCATCTTATCATCTGGTCCCTCAACCGGTACGCCCGGCCCCGGCGCCTGTTGCTCTTGGCCCGAAGCTCGCCGCGGTGACACCGTCCTCGGCGCCGATTACGCTGATATCCGGCGGTCGGTCGAGCGCTCCATATTCGGTGGCTTCGCCGTCCGGTCCTTTCTGACGGCTGATAGTATCAAGGAGGGCGGATGGTCAGGACGATGAGGGCCGTGCGCAAGGCGGGGCCACAGAGGGGCCTGGTGGTCGCAGACGTGCCGGTACCGAGGTCGGGCCCGACGAGGTCTTGGTGGTGGTCAGGGCGGCCAGCATCTGCGGGACCGACCTTCATATCTGGCACTGGAACGAGTGGAGCCGGCAGCGGTTCAGGCCGCCTCTGACCATCGGCCACGAGTTCGCCGGCACGGTGGTCGAGGCCGGCCGGTCGGTCGAGCACGTCAGGGTGGGCGATTACGTCTCTGCCGAGAGCCACGTCACTTGCGGCATGTGCTTCCAGTGCCGCACTGGCCAGGCCCACATGTGTCCCAACACCCGTATACTGTGGGTGGACCGGGATGGTGCGTTCGCCGACCACTTCGCCTTTCCGGAGAAGGTGATCTGGCAGAACGACCGGCGCAAGATGCCCGCCAAGATCGCCACCCTGCAGGAGTCTTTCGGCAACGCCGTATTCGCCACCCTGGCCCACGACCTGGCCGGCCAGAGCGTCGGCGTGATGGCATGCGGGCCCGCAGGGCTCTACTCCATCGGCATAGCCAAGGCGTCCGGCGCCGCCCGGGTCATTGCGACCGACCTCAGCGAGTTCCGGCTCGATCTGGCGAGGAGTATGGGGGCCGACCACGTGTTCAATCCGTCACGGTCCGACGCCGACGTGGCCGATTGGCTGGTCGAGGCCAACGAGGGCTTCGGCATCGACGTCGTGCTGGAGATGAGCGGCGCTCCGCAGGCGACCGACGCGAGGTTCAGGGGAGTGCGCAACGGGGGCAGAGTGACCTTGTTCGGCATATCTGACAGCCCCGTGTGAATCGACGTGGCCGAGAGCATGATATTCAAGAACCTGACCGTCCTCGCACTGAACGGCCGGCGCATCTTCGACACCTGGTATCGGACGCGCTGGCTGCTGGAGAATGGGGTGGTCGACCTGCGGCCGCTCATCATACAGGAGCTGGACCTGGAGGACATCGACGAGGCGATGCGTATCCTGGAGGCTGGAGAGGCCTGTAAGGTCATCCTGCGGCCCAGGGGGGGGGGCGGGGATGTTTCCAGGAGCATGGAGGGCCAGCGCCGGGACCCGGACGCCAACATCCAGGGACAGGACCTGCACCGCTGAGCGCATTCTCGTGAAGAAGTATGTCATTCTGAGGAGCCAAGCGGCGAAGAATCTGGGGTGGGGCCCTCTTTCGCGTTCGCGCGCGTCGCGTAGCCCAACTACCCCAGATTCTTCGCGGTGCTCAAAATGACAATGGTCAAAGCCGTGTTGACTGATTACTAGCAGGCCCGGCGGTCTCCAGGGGCCGTTGCGGTCCTTACCCAACAGATCGGCGTAGGCCCTGTAAGCAGCTCAACAAGGCCGCTTGGGCGCAGGCGTTTCGCCACGCCTGCATCAGCCCAGCATGTGCGGGTGCTCGCTCTTGAGCGCGGCCAAGCACTCCTCGAAGGTCTGCTGGTCGAATCCGTTGTAGGGCGAGAGCATCTGCAGCGGCATGTCTATCCCGCTGGCGCGCACGATCATCTTGTCGAACGCCCCGTCGATGCGCTGTTCTCGGGCGCGAGCCGGCGCCAGGAACGTCGATCCCGCGTCGCCGATCTCCAGAGAGACCTGGTACGCCTTCTCGAAATCGCCGCTTGCACCAAGATCGAACATCTCCTTGAGCTTGCTTGGGAACAGGGCCCCCCAGGATGCCAATATCGAGCACTCGCCGTGGAGGCTCCCGAACGGGTAGTTGCTCTCGCCCAAGAAGTGCTGGAGCTCTGTCTGCGTGATCAACTTGCGGCACTCCGCCGGGCCGGCCCCGGTGTACTTGGTGCCGACCAGGTTCGGCACCGCGGCCTCGAGCCGCTTGTAGTCCTCGGTGACGAGCACACGCCTGGACCTCGGCAGATTGTAGTGGACGAACTTGGAATCCGGGAAGCTCCCGCACACGTCCTTGAAGTAGGTCATGTACTCGTCGTCGGTCAGCTCTCCCCACGGCGGGATGGCGATCTGGAACACGCGGAACCCGATGTCGTGGGCCGCGGCGATCTTCTCGACGACCAGCGCCGTGGACATGGATATTATGCCGACCATTGGGTGGACGTCCAGCCTGTTCGTCTCCTCGCGGAATATCCCGACGATCTCCTTGAACTTGGAGAGGGTGACGGCATAGCCCTCGCCCGCCGTGCCGAAGATGTACAGGTTGTTGTAGGTCTTCAGAGCGTCCCGTATCTCGGCTCGGAACGTGTCCTCTATCAACTCCTGCCGCTCGTCCCACGGCACCTCGCAGCTAACCAGGATCGATCGTGGGTATCGTTTTGTCATGGGACGCTCTCCTGAGTGTTGGTCCCGTAAGTCTAGCAACATTCAGCGCGCTAGGATAGAGTATAGGCGGTGGGGAAGCCTCGCCGATTCTGCCGCCCGGAGCGCGAAATGAAGATAACCGACATCGAGCTCATATCCGTATTCTCGACGCGGGAGATGGGGCGCACCGGCCCGTCGGACCCAGAGAAGGCGGTCTCGTACCACGTGATCGTACGCCTCCACACCGACGCCGGCATCACCGGGCTCGGCGAGATGTCGGACATCGCCTTCGCCGCCGACCAGAAGGTGATCGAGACGCTGCGCGCTCGGCTCCGGCCGTTGCTGATAGGGGAGAGTCCCTTCGACCTGACCGCCATCCAGGTCGCGCTCGGACGGCACGAGTGGGAGCATCAGGTCCTTTGCGGAGTCGACATCGCACTGCACGATGCCGTCGCCAAAGTGCTGGACATCCCGCTGTATCAGCTCCTGGGCGGCAAGCTTCGCAGCAAGATTCCGTTCTCCTACCCCCTCGGTGCGTGCAAGACCGAGGCCGACGTGGCAGCGAACCTAAAGCGCATCGAACGGTTGCAGGACCAGGGCCACGACACGATTCGCTACTACTTCGGAGAAGACCTGGACCTGGACGAGCGTTTCCTGACCGGGATGCGGGAGCGTTGGGGCGGCGAAATCAAGCTCAACGCCCTGGACGCCAGTGGCCGCTTCGACGTCGAGACTTCGATCAGCGCCATCAGGCGGCTGACCCCGTTCCAGCCGAACCTCGTCGAGTCCCCGGTCAAGGGCCGCCACGACGCCCCCGTGGAGGACTTCCTGGCGGTGAAGGAGGCGGTCGCGCTCAGGATAGGAGAGCACATCACCGACGCCACGGTCGCGGCGCGGCTTGCGCGGCACGACGCCGTCGACGTATTCAACACCGGGCTGGGATACTCAGGGATCACGGACTGCATCAAGACCTTCGCCGTGGCGGAGTTCTTCGGCATCCAGACCCTGATGGGCAGCACTGTCGAGCTGTCCATCGGCACCGCCGCCAGGGTGCACGTCGCCTCGGCGGTGCCGAACCTGGACTTCCCGATCTATCCCTCCGGGCCGCTCGTCTACCGCGAGCAGATAGTCAAGGAGAGGGTCCGGTACGAAGAGGGCCACGTGCTGGTGCCCGACGGGCCTGGATTGGGGATGGAGATCGACGAAGAGCTGCTGGACGCCCAGCGGGTGTGACGGGCGATAGATCTTCTAGCAGGCTATGTCAGCCGCGATGCGGACCGCCTCCTCCAGGAAAACCCGATCATGGCCGTCCAGGGCGAGGCCTCGGACCTCCTGGAGCGGCATGAATTCGGGCGAGAGTTCGTAGCCGTCCTCGACCCTTGCCTCGGGCCTGGATGTCACGAACGACGCGACGTATATCGGCCAGAGGAAGTCGGGATAAGGACAGGGATGGCCCTTAGGCATCGGCGTGGTGTCTTTGAGGTGGATGAGGCCGAATTGGACTACCACCCTGATCTCGGCTCCGGCCTCCTCCAGAAGCTCGCGCTGCAGCGTCTCCACATGGGTTTCGCCATCCTCCACCCGGCCGCCGGGAAGGATGTAGATGCCGTCCAGGTAGCGTATGACAAGCATGCGGTCATCTTTGAACACGATCGCTCGCACGGATGACACCAGGTCGGCGGGCGGGGCCTCCGAGCAGAGGTAGCCGGAGACCTCCAGCTCGATGCCCTTCGGCCACTGCGCGGTATTCCGCGATATGCGGCTGTGGCGGGATAGGAACTTGTCGAGGGCTGTTGCTGTCATATTACGGTACACACCTGCTGTGACCCGACCGGCCGCTTCAACCCAGGCGGCGCCAATGCCTCCAACGATCACGCTTGCCTCAGAGAAAATTGTGCCTCAAGACTGCTGGCGCGGCGACCAGCGGCTCATTCGCCCTCAAGCTCCTTTTTCCATCTGACGTTCAGGAGCAGGGTCTCCCATATCTCGTTGAAGTCGAGCGAGTCCTTGGCTGTCCAGTCGACGCTGTCGGCGACCTCCAGCGACATCCTGGTCTTGAATACCACGGCGAAAGCCTGGACCACGCCTCCCTCGATGCCTCCTACGGCTACGGCGGTCGAGCGAGCGGCCAGGTCCACCAGGACGAGGTCTCCGCAGCCTGCCGCGTAGAGTGCCTCGTAGGCGTCCCGCATCCGGGTGTCGAGCTCCGACTTCATCCGGGGGATCGATTCGTATTCGTCGCCGTTGAACTCGACCACGACCCGGAGTCCGACCTGCCGCCGGACCCTGGCGTCCGGATCGTAGTGAAGCCGGGACATCTCCGGGTTGTGCGCGGTCACGCCGGAGAACTGTGAGGTGGCGATCGCGATCAGCCGTCTCTTTTGCTCCTCGATGTCGAGGCCCGGCTCACAGGGTTTTGCCGGGCCCGTCTCGGGTGGGGAGGCGGCGGGCTGTGCGGCGGCGGGAGCCTGGGCCTCGGTGCTCTCCCCGGCATCGGAATCCCCAGCGCACCCGGCCGCGAGGGCAATGGCAACGAGGATAAGTCCGAGGGCCACCACGATGTGCGAACGGCTTCGGCCTCCGGCGGTCTCCGGCCATTCGCGCGTGGGCGCTCGCGGTTCTCGCCGGGCATGCGACACTTCTCCCTGGTTAATGATGCCGCCAAGAGCACAGGCATCAAGCAACCGTTTCTCCAGCACCTGCTTCTTGGTCGCGATTGTATCACGATACTCCACGCTAATATCCACCGTGTTTAGGGATACCAGAGTACATAAGGACGTTGATGCGAACGCCCCTACGGGCGGGACGTGGCGCGTGCCCGCTACTCAACTGCCGGTGGAGGTGTAGTGGCGCACGCCGATCTTCCAGACCGGGAGCGATAGCGCAAGGAAGACGACGCCCATTGCGGGTGAGAGGTACCGGAACAGCAAGGACGAGCCCAGGGGGTCGGTCCGCCCAAGGATGGCGATAGCCGGGAAGTAGCTGATGGTGGCGAGGGGCACCGCGTACGTAAAGAATGTCCGGAACCAGGGCCGGTAGATGACCAAAGGGTACTGCGTCGTCTCGACCCCGCCGTACGTCACCGCGTTCATGATCTCCAGGGTCTCGGTGGTCCAGAACGCGAGGGTGGCCTGGAGCACGATCAGTCCGGCGAATAAGGCGGCGCCCCGGCGATCGCGCCCAAAGCCAGAACGACCCTGGGCAGCGTCCAGTCGAGATCCAGGGCCGCGCTTGCCCAGAGGAGGATGAACACCCCTTGAGACAGCCGGCCGGCACGTCTGAGGGTCAACTCCTGGCTGGCGAACTGCAGGGCCGTGGACCGGGGCCTGAGCAACAGCCGGTCGAAGTCGCTGGCCTTTACCATGCTTCCGAAATGGTCGAAGCCCCGCGTGCCGCTGTCGGCGACCGTGAATGCGACGTTGACAAGGCCGTAAAGGAACGCGACCTCCAGCAGACGCCACCCCTGGAGCGTGCCAAGACGCTCGAAGCGGACCAGGATGCCGACGAATTCGACGAACGTAACGCCGAACGTGCCAATCGAAAGCATGACAAATGACGCGCGATACTGCATCTGGCTGCGTATGGATATCCCGATTTACCGGGAGGACAAGTAGAGGGCGTTTACCACGGCTAGCCTCCCTGTACGACGAAGTGGCGGAGGCCTCATCCCGTCTCACGCGAGTCGGGATAGCTGGTAGCCCGCCGTCGCAGCTCCCACTCCGAGCAGCACCTGCAAAACGATGTTGGCGGTGGCGCCACCGACCGATCCCTGGCGGAGGAGGGTGAATGTCTCGACCCCGAAGGTCGAAAACGTGGTAAACCCTCCGAGCACGCCGACAAAGAGCAGCGCTCGCATCTCGGGGCCGAACAGGCTCTTGGCCTCGGCCAGTCCGACAAGGGTGCCCAGAAGCAGGGAGCCTGTGGCGTTGACCGCCAGCGTACCGTACGGCCACAACGGATTATCGAGGATGTGCTGGACCCAGTCGGTGAGCAAATGACGGAACACCGCGCCGAAAAAGCCACCGACGCCAACAAAGGTTACTATCAGCATCTATCTACCCCCTTACGACATGATTCTTCGGGGGCAGGCGGTCAAGAAAAAGCTCCCACCCCTGAAGAGCAGGAGCCATCAGTCCCAGGCAGGCCGGGACGGACATAACGAGCTCCATCGCTTGCAGCAATCTTGGCCGCGGCGTGCCTATTTGTCAAGCACGCACATCAGAACGGAGTCTCCCGCGAGGTGACGTGAGTGCAGTGCTGGATGCACCGCGTGTCAGAGGTGGTGGGTGCAGGGGAGACAGGGGAGACAGGGGAGATACGATTTTCTTGGGCGGCGGTCCCTGTTAGAGCTCTCCGGCTACGTGAGATAGCCGGTGTCAGCCGGCGGCCTGTTTCTGCCGCCGGATCCTGGCGGGCTCGTCGCCCTGCAGGGTCTCGCTGGACTGTATCAGCAGGCTCCGGTCTTGCAGCGGAAGCGTGACCTTGACTCCACCGCGCCTGTGCGATTCCCGCAGCGCCATCGCAATCTCCAGGGCCGCCAGGCCGTCATCGCCGGAGGCCTTCGGCTTCCCTCCGGTCTCGAATGCGTTGATGATGTCCTCCACAATCGTCAATCCGGTGCCCGGTATGTTGATCGGCCAGTGCATCGGGTGCTTTACCAGTCTGGGCCTGGCCCTGCGGGCGCCCGCCCGCCCGGATCCCGGCGTGTCCTCGTGCATCATGCGGGTGATCTCAAACTCCATCGGGGATTCGTTGCACCGGATACGCCCCCTCTCTCCGATGACGTCGACCTCGTGGCCGGCGGCCCCGACGGGCATGGCGCGGATGTAGGCGCGCACGCCGTTGTCGAAGGCCATGTAGCCATTGCCCATCAGGTCGTTGTCGCCGGCGGCGGCCTCGTCCGACTCCATCTCGCCGAAGACCCATTCGACGTTGCCGCCGGCCAGGTATCGCATGATGTCGATGAGGTGGCTACCGTTGTGGGAAAGCCCGCATTGGCCGTAGGCGGTGACCTGATAGATCTCGCCAAGCTCGCCGTCCTCGATCATGCGCCGGGCCTCGGTGTAGAACGGGTTCCAACGCCGCGCGGTGTTGACGGCGAAGGCGATGTTGTTCTCGCGGCAGACGCGGACCATGGCGTCCGCCTCCTCCAGGCTGATGGCTATAGGCTTCTCCGCCCAGATTCCTTTCACACCGGCGCGGGCGGCGTCCTGCACGATGGATGCCCGCACCTTGGCGGTGGTGGTTACGCTCACGATGTCCAGGTCCTCGTTGGCGAGCATGTCCTTATGGCTTCGATACAGATGATCGGGGGAGATTCCCCAGCGCTCGCCGAAAAGTTCGCGCTGCTCGTCGTGGGGGTCGGCCCCCGCAACAAGCTCGACTTGGGGAGAGTAGTAATAGGCCGGCCCGTGGCAGTAGGGCGAGAATGTCGCACCGCCTTGTGTGTGATCGTCGTCGTACGTGCTTCCCATTCGTCCAAGACCGACTACCGCGGCTCGATAAGTCGCCATGATTCCTCCGGTGGCGCATGCCTTATTGTTTCCAGCGTTGATTCGCTCCTGTCGTTCTGTCTCGCTTGAAATCTGGCGCGGCCAGCGATAGGCGCACCGGCTCAGTCGTCCCATTCGAGAATCACGCCGAGGGCCTCGTCTGGGCTGCGATAGAGGAAATGGTACGCGTCGGGGGTCTGCCGCCAGGGGAAGCGGTGGGTGATGAGCGGCTCGAACTGGATGCGGCCGTCGATGAGCATTCGCGCCGTGTCTTCCATGTCTTTCGCGCTGGGCCCGCCGGGCGAATTCCAGTACCCGCCGACGATCTGCTTGTTCATCATCAGGCTGGAGTCGAGGAGGAGAGGCTTGCCCTGGTAGAGTGCGATGAGGTGAACGACGCCGTCCCTTTTTACCATGCGCATGGTCTGCTCGAACGACTTGACGCCGGCGTCTCCGCCGACGCACTCGACGACCACGTCGGCGCCGTTGCCTCCCGTGAGGTCCATCACCGCCTCCACGGAGTCGTGCACGGAGACGTTGATAACCTCGTCCGCCCCGCACCGCCGGGAGATATCGCACCGAAGCTCATACGCGTCGGTCGTGATCACGCGGTCGGGCCTGCGCTCGCGAACCGCCTGCGAATAGAGATTGCCGACGAGCCCCTGGCCCTGTACCACCACGGTGTCGCCTGGTTTGATCGGCGTCGCCCTTGACCATGCCACTCCGCCGGCCGCCAGGGGGAGGAACGTGGCCGCCTCGTAGCCCATATCCGCGGCCAACGGGACCACCCGGCCCCCGTGGCCGCCCGGTGAGCCAAGGACGTACTGGGCGTGCGGGGCGCTCACCCCGACCCTCTGTCCCGGCCCATACTCGCTGACGCCGGCGCCGGCATCCACCACTTCACCGGAATCCGAGTACCCCATCATCTGAGGGTCCAGGCCTCTTGCCTGTTGTAACGTCGGAAAAGCTCGGAGCCGCGGCTTATCAAGCTCCGGTTGACACGTACCAGGACCTGTTCCGGCCCCGGTCGCGGGATGTCCGCGTCCACCATCTGGACGTTGCCGAACCCCTCGAGCTTCTCCAGGCGCTTCATTGTGGACATCATTTACGGTCCGTGGCTCCGGGTAGATTGAGGTCAAAGTGCCGCCTGCCGGCCGAGTCCGGCGGCGGGTGCACGTCCACCATTTTCTCTATGCTAGCGAAGACGCTTCATGTTATCATGGGCGTCGGCTCAGCGGTCAACAGAACCGGCCGCTCAGCGTCACCGTATGAACACTCGAAGGACTCGCACCATTCTGCGCCATCAATGCCGAAACTGATCGTCCGGCGGCTTACCACCAATTGGAAACTGCTGCTCGCCATCTTCGCCGGTGTAACCATGGCCAGCAGCCTGGTGGCGGGCGCGCTCGTTTACCTCTGGTCTCTGAATCGGTTGAGCCTGAACACGGCCATCGACCGGGCAAGCGATAAATTCCTGAATCTGCGAACCTTCGCGCCGTTCGTACCTCTGATGGAGTCAGCCCTCGACGCGACCGACCAGACGGTCAACGAGGTGCTCGATGGGAGCCTCGCCGAGATCAACTTCGGCGTCGTCCGCCACCTCAGGACCGATTCCTTCCTGATGGGGCTTCCCGGGCGTCCCCTCCCGGTGGACCCGGCCTGGGAGTCCCAGACGCCCCGCATGTTTTTTCAGACGCTCAGCGACTTCACGTCGCACGTTACGGTCCTTGAGGGCCGCATGGCCGGCGACGCGGTTGAGGAGATGCCCGCCGGCCTCCACGTCGAGGGCGTCGTCGGGAGGGGGATCGCGAGCTATTTCGGGGTGCGGGCCGGGGATGAAATCGTCCTCGCCAGGTCTATTTCACAGCCGGTGCGGATGGTGGTACTCATCACCGCCGTGGTCGCGCCTATCGATCCGGCGGACGTCTACTGGCCGCCGAGCACCGGTTTGTCCAGCGTAAGCTCCCAGGGAGCGTCCGATGACCCATACCAGATCGACCGTGCCACCGAGGACGCCCAGCAAGCGGACCTTTTCGATGAGGCCGACGAGGATCCGGAGCTGGGTGTGTTCGTGTCTACGAGCAGTCTGCTTGGAAGTGTGAGTGTCGCTTTCCCCACGACGTTCAGCACCATCGACTATTTCATGGGGGAGGACAAGCCGGCGCTAAAGCAGTGGACTCTGGAAGACGTGGGCCTGCGGCTTGAGGCCTTCGAGAGCGATCTGGCGTTCCGCGTGGCGGGCTCCGCGTCCGTCACCGGCATCACCGACATGATCGAGGACTTCGAGGAGCGGCGGTTTTTCTCGTCTATCCCTCTGTTGCTGCCCGTTGCCGTGATGATAATGACGGTGCTCTACTACCTCGCCATGATGGTCTCCTATCTCGTGGAGAGCCGAATGGACGACGTCGTCGCGCTGCGTAGCCGCGGCACGAGCATCATGCAGTTGCTCAGGATCTACGCCGTGGAGGGCGTCGTGGTCATCACCTTCACGTCATTGTTGAGGGCTGGCAACGTGGGGGTGGACGCGCGAGCCCTCGCCGGCGGTGCCTCCGCAGCCTTCTTTGAACCCAGGGAGGGCATTTACCTGGCGGCATTCTATACGATCAAGAATGAGACCAACTCGGCGGTCATACCGGGCACTCACGTCAACAATGTCTTTTCACTGATCGACAGCCAGGGACGGGTCTGGCCCACTGCGACGTACTACTCCCACGGATTCGAGGTGGCCTACGCCCTCGGCGTGCCGGATGGAAAAGAGGATCCTCGCGCATGGGTCGATACAGGTACTAGCTACGACACGGCCCTCGCATTCGACGTAGCCGAGGATGCCACAGGACTTCGGCTTCGATCTGAGCTGCTCAATTTGGAGATAGGGCTCGGAGAGTAGTGGCAGGCGGAAAGCATGGCTCTGGATGTGATGGTTGGCGCGGCTCCTAGCGAAGACCCAAAAGGATAAGACATGGCTAATGTGCTAGAGGTAAGGGATCTGGCAACCTATTTCCACACTTTCGACGGTGTCGTTAAGGCTGTCGATGGAATCAGCTACCACATCGAGGAAGGCGAGACCCTGGGAATGGTTGGGGAGAGCGGTTGCGGCAAGAGTGTCAGCGCACTCTCCGTCATGCGGCTCATCGCCGACCCGCCCGGTAAGATAGAGCGCGGTGAGGTAATCTTCGATGGCAAGGACCTGCTCGGGCTGAGCGACGCCGAGATGCGCACCATCCGGGGCAATCGGATAGCCATGGTGTTCCAAGAGCCGATGACCTCTCTGAACCCGGTGCTAAGCATCGAGCGGCAGCTAATGGAGACCCTTGAGCTCCACCTGAATATGAGCCGCGCTCAGGCCAAGTCCCGGGCTGTCGAGCTGCTCGAACTGGTCGGCATCCCCGATCCCGACCGGCGGGTCAAGGATTACCCGCATCAGATGAGCGGCGGCATGAGGCAGAGGGTGATGATCGCGATGGCCATCAGTTGCGATCCTCGCCTTATCATTGCCGACGAACCCACCACGGCGCTCGACGTGACCATTCAGGCGCAGATCCTGGAGCTCATGCAGTCGCTCTCCAAAGAGCTGGGCA
>CAZJDV010000042.1:0-20927 GCA_964544865.1 uncultured Dehalococcoidia bacterium
GGCGGGGGGACATTGACGTGGAGTCTGGTAACTACCATCGAGACCGCGCAGGGTCGTACCGTAACGGATTCACGAGAGGTGACGGTCGTCATTCCTTCTTGACCGTTTGTTTCCTAGCCTATCGAGGCGGGAATTGCCGCGACTCTAGACGGATTCGCTCGCGTTGACAGCGGGCGGTCGTGGTTATACACTCTTGGCGGGTTAACGAGACCATGAAACTGGCGGCCTGACGCTGTCGGCATAGGGAGAGAGCATTGAAAACATACCGGGTGGCTGTGGTCGGGTTGGGCAGAATGGGGAGCACGCTGGACATGTCGGTCGCGTCGGCGGCCGTGGAGAGCGAGCGTCTCGAGTTGGTGGCGGGCTCGGACCTCCTGCCCGAGCGTCGGGAGGCGTTCAAGGATACGTGGGGTGTGGGCGCGGTCTACGAGAGCTATATGGAAATGGTGGAAAACGAGAGTCCCGACCTGGTGGCGATCTGCACGACTGCGACGGGTCTCCAGAAGCCCGGGAGGGAGGCGCCCTCGAAGGACTTCGTGGGAGATTCCCACGCCGATGACGCTCTACCTGCCATCGAAGCCGGTGTGCCGATGCTGTTCGTCGAGAAGGCCATGTCCTGCTCCATCGCGAAGGCGGACGCGGTTCTGGAGGCATGCCGCCGGCACGGCACCAAATACGGCTCCGGGCTGATGAGACGGCACGGGCCCCGCTACCGGGTGGCCCGAAAGGCCATCGAAGACGGCGAAATCGGAGAGGTGGCGACCGCGGTACATTACGGTGGGTCCAGTCTCATGCACGGCCATATCCACTCGATAGATACCCTCTCGTACCTGCTGGGCGATCCGAAGATCACTGCGGTGCGCGGGGAGCTGGTTCCGCGGGACATGGTGATCGAGGGCAACCGCATTGAGTCGGACCCCCGCGCGACCTACCAGCTTCAGTTCGAGAACGGAGTGGAGGCCTCCACCGTCCCGGGCGGACAGTTCGAGTTCGAGGTCGTCGGGACGGAGGGCAGCGTTCGGCTGATGAACAACGGGTCCAGCGCTATGCTGCGCAAGGCAGTGCCGAACGCGGAGGGCAGGGCCGAGTGGCTGCAGGCGCCGCTCGCCGACGTCCCGCAAGCGAACAACACCGTGATATGCCTCGAAGACCTCGTGGACGCGCATGAGCAGGGGAGGCCGGCCCACGGCGATATCGAGGTGACCCACCACGTCACCGAGGCTTGCATCGGCGTCGCCGAGAGCCACAGGCAGGGTGGCAAGTGGATCGAGCTGCCCGTAGGCAACCGCGACATGTACATCTTCCACGTGTAGACTCCGGTAACTAGCAGTGAGTAGCGATCTCACGCAACAGGAGAGGATGCCAAGAGAGCATTTCGCGTCCTGAAAGGGATTCGGACCGCAGCAGCGCGCCTTCGGGTGTACAATGAGCTATCATTGCCGTGCGGCCGCCGGTTCCGGGGAGCCTGGTCCATGCCGGTGTGAGGTCATTGATGGCGTCATCTCGAAATGCCGCCTTGCGGTGGACGTGCGGGGAGTCAGCAGTAGGTGGGGAGCAAAAGACATGATCTCTCGGGAAGCGATCAAGAGTACGTTAGTAGAGGCGGTGAGGATCGACTCGTTCGCGGACGTGGTCGAGAAGGGGGTCTACCTCCTTGCCGCGCTCGTCGCCGTGGGGTTTATCGTGTTCCTGGCCTACTTTATGGGGCTCAAGGTCTTCACCTTCTTCATTCTCTTCTTCATGTTCCTGGTTATGGCGAAGGGCTTGTTCGTGGTGCTGATTAAGTAGCGAGGCCCGCGCGATTCGCGTGACAATTTGGTCTTGACGACGGCCCGTTTCGCCCGCGGTTTGCCGTGCGAATAGCAGAGAGGGCTCCGGAGCCCTCTCTGCTTTCTATTTATCTGCCATTGGGGCGGGCAGACCGGTGGGATCCGTTCGGCGTGGATGTGACGTCCCATTGCGCGTGGCGAACGTGATATTTCACGATTTCTTCACACGTCCACTCTCGCCGTTCACGCTCGCTGCACACCGCCCTATTACAGTGCAGGCATGGGAGGCGCAAAGATCGTTCGCACTGGTTTGGTAATGGGGCGGCTAACCTGGGTGGGGCTGAAATAGCCGCCCGCTCCCTTGTTTGTGGCGGCGCGAGTGCACGGGGTGGACAGGACCGAAAAGGTCTTTCCTTTGCGCTCGCGTCGCCTTATCTGCGCGCCGCCCGTCGTCTTCCGCGAGACTCTGTCCGGGTCAAGTCTCGCGGAATCGGTCGTTTCGGGCGCCGGACAGCCTGGCGAGGCCGGGCGTCACGGGTCGAATTGAGCGAAACTAGTCCGCTGCTGCGCCGGCGAGCTCGACGAACACCTGTCGCCATCGCGTTTCGTTGCCGCGCCCGTATCCGTCGCGGTAGGTGATTATCCCGTTGCCGCCGATCGCCACCTTTGTCGACTGCTGGATCACGCGGAAGTCGCTGAGCATCCTGGGACTTGGAATGGCCATGGGCCACGGATACCCTTGATTCTCCTTGTAGCTTTCAAGCCGGTCAAGGCTCTCGGTCGGGTCCACGCCGATGGTGTAGAAGGCGACCTCGTCCGCGAACTCGGGCCACACATCCTTCAGGCGCCGCAACTCGGCGCGACATGTAGGTCACCATGTCGCCAGAAAGAACAGAAACACGGGTCTGTTCCCGCTGACGATACTCTCCGACGTAACAGCGCCGCCGTCGGCGAGGCTCAGAGCGTACTCCGGCGCGCGGTTGTCCACCCTGTTCCCGGCCTTCACCTCGGCTGGATGGGCGGTTGGAGGGTCTGTGGCCGCTGGTACCTGTGCCCCGGCCGGAGTCACGGTCGCCGGAACCTCAATCGGCGTGGCGGACGCGGTCTCCTCCGGTGCAGACCCGGAGCCGCAGGCGGCGCCGATCGCAAGGAGCGCAACCGCCGCTGATGTCAGAGGAGCCATGATTCGCGATTTCACTATCGTGTTGACCTTGCAACAACAGCGTTGTAGCGCTCGATCGCCAGGACCGGGGGCGGGACGCGTCATCAAGTATCGCATGGGGCCCGCCGACACGCCATGACATAGACATGCCTAGCCACCGTCCAATATAATACCTACGTTATCGGGGCCTTGGTGGACGTACCGAAACCATGCAAGGAGAGCTAGATGACGCAAGACCATCTTCCGCGACCCGCCCTTTCTGCACTGCCGCCGCGCGTGCTGTTAGGGCCGGGACCGAGCAACGCGAACCCGAGGGTCCTCCAGGCCATGAGCGGCTCGATGATCGGCTATCTCGACGCCGATTTCATGAAGGTCCTGGACGAGGTCTCCGAGCTGCTGCGCCTACTGTTCCAGACCGAGGAGTCGCTGACCATGGCCCTGTCCGGCACGGGGTCGGCGGGCATGGAGGCGGGTCTGAACAGCCTGCTGGAGCCGGGTGACACCG
The DNA here is from genome assembly GCA_964544865.1 of uncultured Dehalococcoidia bacterium. Classification (GTDB taxonomy): domain Bacteria; phylum Chloroflexota; class Dehalococcoidia; order Lucifugimonadales; family CAJWER01; genus CAZJDV01. Next base: position 3,437 of record CAZJDV010000042.1, read on the forward strand.
TGATCATTTGCGTATGTGGCTTCTTCGGGCAGCGCATGGTCGAGATGGCCGGACGGGCAGGCGCCGACGTCGTCCTGCTCCAGAGCGAGTGGGGGAGACCCTTCCCACCGGAGCTGCTGGAAGAAGAGCTCTCGAAACACGACAAGGTCAAGATGGTCGCCGTCGTCCATGCGGAGACCTCGACCGGCGTCATGCAGCCCCTCGCGGACCTCTCGAAGCTCGTCAAGGAGCACGGCGCCCTCTTCATGGTGGACGCGGTGACGTCGCTGGGCGGGAGCCGTGTCGAGGTGGACCGCTATGGCATAGACTACTGCTATTCGGCTACTCAGAAGTGCCTGGCGTGTCCGCCCGGCCTATCGCCGGTCGCCCTGAGTCCCAGAGCGCTCGAGGTCGTCAGAGGCCGGGAGAGCAAGCCGCCCTCGTGGTACCTCGATCTGGCGCTGATCGCGAACTACTGGGGCGAAGAGCACATCTATCACCACACCGCGCCCGTCAGCAACATCGTCGGCCTTCGAGAGGGTCTCAGGGTCATCCTGGAAGAGGGCGTCGAGGCGCGTGTCGAGCGGCACCACCGCAACGCCGTGGCGCTCCAGGCAGGCCTGGAGGCGTTCGGACTCCGGCTGGTCGTCCCCGAGGAGTCCCGGCTGGACCAGATCACACCGGTGTGGATCCCGGATGGCATCGACGATCTCGCGGTGAGACAGGCGCTGCTGCGAGACTACCGGATCGAGATCGGCCGAGGGCTGGGCGACTTCGCGGGCAAGGTGTGGCGCATCGGGCTGATGGGCGAATCCAGCCGGGCGGAGTACGTGCTGGGACTGCTGGCGGCGCTGGAGGAGGTCCTTCCCCGGCTTGGCTTCGAGGTCCCCCACGGCGCAGGCGTGGCCGCCGCGAGCAGGTCGCTCGTATCGGTGTAGACGGGCGGCGCCGGTAAGTTAGGACATTCCCCGGAATCGGTCGGCCGCCATCTGGGGCCGCGCGGGCCACTAGCGCGCCCGAACAGCCACCGCCGCCTGGAAGCACCGCGTGGAAGATCTATGTTATTCTCACGTCGGTCGCAGCCGAGCGCAATCTTGTCTGCGACGAATGGAGGTCAGCATTGGGCAGGTTCGATGAACAGGTCGCGATCATCACCGGCGCCGCGACTGGTATTGGCCTTGGCATCGCGTCCAGGCTGGGCGGCGAGGGCGCGAGGATACTCGTCGTGGACCGGGACGGCGACCTGGCGGAGCGGTCCGTCGCCGCCCTGGAGGACGGCGGTATCGATGCCCGGCTGGAGGTCGGCGACGTGGGCGACCCAGGGGTCGTGTCAAGCAGCGTGAAGCAGGCCCTCGACGCCTGGGGCCGCATCGACGTGCTCGTGAACGGCGCGGGGATCGCCGGGGACGTCGGCAACGTGTGGGAGCTGCCCGTGGAGGAGATGGACAGGGTCTATCGCACCAATCTGCGCGGCGTGTTCCTGTTCTGCCACGCCGTCATACCCCACATGATGGTGCGGGACTACGGCCGCGTCGTTAACATCGCCTCCATCGCCGGCAAGGAGGGCAACCCTCGAATGGTGCCCTACTCTGCGACCAAGGCCGCGGTGATTGCTTTGACCAAGTCGGTCGGCAAGGAGCTGGCGCAGACGGGGATCACGGTCAACTGCGTGACCCCGGCGGTCATCAGGACGCGCATCCTGGAGCAGTTGACCCCCGAGCAGGTGCAATATCTGGTCGAGCGCATCCCCATGGGCCGCACGGGCGAGATAGAGGAGGTCGCGGCCCTGGTGGCGTGGCTGGCCTCGGCCGAGTGCTCCTTCACTACCGGCGCCGCCTTCGACATCAGCGGCGGAAGGGCGACGTACTAGCCCGAACTCCCAATGATTTCGTAGCTAGCGGTATCTGGAAAAGTGGACGGAGACAGTGTTGGCAGCGTTAGCGGCTGTACGCACAGCGTCGCCGCTAGCGGCGACGCAAAAAATGCGATAGGTTTAGCTAGGTGTCGCACCGGAGGCCCGAGAGTGACCGGTCAGGCAGACAATGCCCGCCTAAGGTCGTCCAGCGCCATGTCTTCGACAATCTCTGCTGGGAGATTCCGGATATTCTCGCCGGTATCCGCACGGCTGTCCCACAACCTATCAAAATTGCTTTTCCCTAAAGCGTCGTGGCAGATGTCCGCGAGGCGTGGTGAGCCGGAACCCGATGTCAGTATCGAGAGACCGACGTAGTCTAGTTCGCCCGTATCGAAGCTCATACACGCCAGTTTGGGGAGATCGTCATGTCCGAGCTTGGCCGCCATGTAGGCGGTCAAGTTGTGAATGTAGTCGCCGTTCATGTCGAGACTGTCGTGGAAAAATTCGGGCGGGCCGAAAAGCACGCCGATACTTCCGCTGCCCGCGCGTACTTCGTCCTGGCCGCCAACGGTGGAATTCCCGACGGTCTCGTCCACTAGCGACTCCAGAGCCTCCCGCACTTTGCGTTCATGTGAACGCGAGCTCGAAAGCCGCCTGCTCCTGAAGGATTTCAGTGGTGCGACGGCGTATCCGAGGGTTGAGATCGACGGAGGCCCGAAACCTTTTCCCGGCCTGATGTGCGTCTTGATGTCCGTCTCGTCGAGCGTAGGCACCAACTGCGGGACCGCGTACTTACTCATGGGAGCCAGCAGAATTGGCATGAGGGCGTCCCGAATAGCCTCATTAACGGGTTTGAAGCCCGCTTTGCTTTCTGCGGTCCTCGAGAACATGATGTCGTTGTCTACGAGTATGACTGAATCGACGATGTGTCCTTGAGAATCTTCGTCGGTTAGGAGAGTGTGCAGCCCCCACAGGACGTTCCGGGAATATTGCTTTCCTATCGCCTCCGCTCGACCCGGCAGGATCGAAATGTTGAGCGTCATCGACGAATGGAATCCAACATAGTCGCGAATGAATCGGGTAACTATAGGTGTAAAGCCCGCTCCAGTGCCCCCAACAAGCGAGTTGCAAGTCACCAGAGTTCCTGCGTTGGCGCCTATGCCCTGAATGCTGTCACGGATCAACTCGCGTAAGTCGAAATGCTCATGCTGATATGCGTTCTCTTTATTAGCCAGTAGCGAATTTTCTGCGAATAGCCGACCAAGGTAAGGTATCCCACCCACGCCGGTGGCACGCATAGCGGCCTGCAGTACCGAACCCACCTGGCTCGGCGGCGTCGGCGGAGCGGAGTCTTTCGTGATCATGTGCTCGACATAGTCGCTTTTCGGGGGAGGGGAGCACAAAGATGTTCTCTGGGCTGGTCCAATCCCAACTCTCTTTTAAGATGCTGGTGATCGACTCGTGGGAATCCCAGGCCATCCCGACTACGGGATAGTCCTCTCGTCGTGGTGAGGGCATGTATACAGGCGCGTGACCAATCATGGATGCGACGACCTGAGCGCCACACTGATCGGAGCCCACAAGTAGAGGGCCTCGTTCACGGGAGAATGCGGCGGGGATTGACACGGGGATTGGCACGGGCAATGTCACGAACAATCGACCTCCTTGGAGCTGGCGGGCCAGCCAAATTATGATGTGCGAACTTCATGCGTGGCGGCAAGTCAGGATTGCGCAGGTTGAAACGGTTAGCCGGAATTTCCCGTATCAAGCTGCCTGGATCCGAGCGCCTCGCCATATCTGACAAGAGTCATGGTAGTATATCACTCACGTATGCCGTCTACTACTGCATCCAGTTTACAACATCAACAGTCGTCGTCGTGAACTGGCGTTCAATGTCCAAAAGTGGCGGCTTTCACCATGCTAGGGGAAGCGCATTGAGGTCATATCCGTCGAGCAGGTCTGACCCTAGAACCAGTATGATCGCACTCCGAGTATGCCGCCACCGACGCGTGTATCGCCGGGCGTGGCCAGACCGCCAATAGGACCGAGCACATGCCTGACCGCACGATGACCGGCCTGTATCCCATCCTGGCGATGCCCTTTGACGAGGGAGGGCGGATCGACGTCGAGGACCTGCGGCGCGAAGTGGAGTTCGCCGTGGGCCACGGAGTTCACGGAGTGGGCATCGCCATGGCCAGCGAGATATTCAAGCTGTCGGAGGCCGAGCGCGACCTGGCGACCGTGGCGGTCGTCGAGCAGGCGCGGGGCAGGGTGAAGGTCGTGGTCAACTCCGGCGCCCAGGGGACGGACCTGGCGGTGCAGTACAGCCGGCGCGCCGAGGAGCTTGGCGCCGACGCCGTCATGGTCGCGCCGCCCAGTGTGATGGCGCTCACTGGAGACGAACTGCGCCTGCACTTTCAGAGCATCTCCGACGCCATCGACGTGCCCATATTCATGCAGGACCAGCCAACCGCCCCGGTGCCGCCTTCCCTGGCGGCCCGTATTGCCCGCGAGAGCGAGAACGGCTGCTATGCCAAGGTGGAGTCGCCGCCCACCGCGCCGAGAGTCGCGCAGGCCGTGGAGGAGGGAGGCGGCGCCCTCATCGTGTTCGGCGGGGCGGGCGGAAACATGCTGATCGAGGAGCTTCGGCGCGGCGCCGTCGGCACCATGCCCCACTGCGCGGCGCCAGAGCTCTTCCGGCGTGTCTGGGACCTGTACCAGGAGGGGGCCGAGACGGAGGCACAGCGTGAGTTCAATCGGTTTGCGCCGCTATTGAGGACAATATCTCAGGGCGGTGGCGCGTCGTCCATCGGCGTTGTCAAGGAGATTCTGCGGCTGCGCGGCGTGTTCAAGGCGGCGCAAGTCCGCCAACCCGCCACTCCGCTGGACGCCCTCACCGCCCGCGAGGTCCGAAGCGCGCTCGAGGACCTGGACATCGAGCGATATGGCGCTTAGCCTTCGCGCACGCTTGCCGTCGCGGGCAGAGGCCGGGGTGAGGAAGCCGCCTCTACGATGCGCTTGACGACGAGGCGGGTCGAATCCAGCTGAACACGCGCCCGAAGGTCCCGGACTCCCAGACCACAAGGAACGGCGTCGCGATGGCGAGCGAACTGTAGGTCCCGGCGATCACCCCGATCAGCAGCACCCACAGGAAGCCGCGGATGGTCGCGCCCCCGAACAGGAGTAAGGCTGCCAGAGTGAACAGCAGCGTCAGGCTGGTGTTCAGCGACCGTCCCAGGGTCTCGGAGATGCTCAGGTTCGCGCTCGCCTCCAGCGTACGGTTTGGGTAGAGCAAGACGTTCTCTCTCAGGCGGTCGAACACCACGATGGTATCGTTGACGCTGTACCCGATGACAGTCAACAGGGCAATCAGGAACATGGTGTTGACTTCGATTTCGAACAGCACGCCCAGGATCGCGAATATCCCGACCACCACCATGGCATCGTGCAGCAGGGCGATGATGGCGGCCATCCCGTACCGGAACGGGCTGGGGACATTGCGGAACGCCCACCAGACGTAAAAGAAGATTCCCACAGCGGCGGCCAGCACGGCCCAGAAGGCGTTCACGATGGTCTCGGCCGCCACGACGGGCGACACGAGGTCGAAGGACAAGACCTGAACACCATCGGGGGATAGCGTACTCTCGAGAGATGCCACCAGCGCATTCTTATCTTCCTCATCCAGCCCTTTCGTGCGGACGAAGAAGGTCTGCTCTGCCATCTTCTGCACGATGGCGTCGGGATATCCTTGCGAGCCGAGTTCCGTTCGCAGGTCGGACTGGTCGACGTCTGCGGTAAACTCGAGGGCCATGCTGGAGCCGCCGGTGAAGTCGATGCCCGGCTTCAGTCCCCCGCCGATGACCAAAAAGACTATTCCCGGCGCGATGACCAGCAGGGACAGGAAGAAGTACCAGTTGCGCTTGCTCACAAAATCCAAGATCGATCTCCTCTATCCGGTCGCGGCGGGCGACTGCCGCTGGAGCAGATCCGCGGCGCCGGAGGGAACGAAAAGTCCCAGCCTCTTGTTCAAGGGCGAAACCGCCAGCATGCGCAGCATCGTCCGGCTCACGGTGATGGCCGAGAACATGCTGATGCCCACGCCGAGGGCCAGTGTTGCGGCAAAGCCCTGTACGATGGTCGCGCCCAGGGTATCGGCGAACCAGAAAAGGATGGCGCACGTGATGAGAGTGGACACGTTGCTGTCGCGAATCGCCGGCCATGCCCGGTTGAACCCGATGTTGATGGACGACAGGAGGGTCCTGCCCGCGCGCAACTCCTCCTTCATTCGCTCGAATATCAGGATGTTCGCGTCCACTGCCATGCCTACCGAGAGTATCGCCGCCGCCACCCCGGACAGAGTTAGCGTTATAGGGAGCAGTTTGAATACGGACAGGACCAGGGTGGCGTAGACCACGAGGGCCACGGCCGCCACCACGCCGGCCACGCGATAGTACAGCACCATGAACAGCAGCACCAGGGCGGTCCCGACGAGGCCGGCCACTACACTCTTGGCTAGGGAGTCGGCGCCGAGAATGGCGTCGATGTCCCGCTCCTGGATCAGCGCTATCGGCACCGGAAGCCGGCCACCCTCCAGCAGAAGTGCGATGTCCTGAACCCTTTCGAACGTGAAGTCTCGGCCCTCGATGAACGCGACGCCACCGGTTATCGGCTGGTTCACGACTGGGGAGATAAGCTCCTCCCCGTCCAGGAGTATAGTGATCTGCTCCGGGGTTCCGGCGATGGTGGTCGTTATTTCGGCGAATTTCCTTGTGCCCTCGCTGTCGAACTCGATGTTGATAATCGGGAGACCCGTGGTCTGATGCTGGCCGGGGTACGCCCTGGCAAGGTCATCACCCGTGAGACCGATGTCCTCGTCGAGGACGCCGAGCACCTCGCCGAAAACCAGCGTGGGCGACTCTCCAAATTCCAGCAGGGCCGATTCGTAGTCCGGGTAAGTTGCGGACAGATCGATGATGAATTGGTTGGTATCTCCCACCCGTTGGATCAGCGGCTCCGAACCCGCGGGGAATATCGTTCCATCGGGCAGCGCCAACAAGGGCAAGACCGGAATGTTCGTTAGCTGCGCGGCCTCACCCTTTAGCCCAACGGTCAATATGTCCGGGTACACGGTTGTCGCTCCGGCCGAGGCGGCGAGACTATCCAGCATGCGGGCGATGAGCGCTTCGAATTCGGCGACGACGCCAGGCTCGAACTCGACGAGCAGGGCAGAGGGCGTGAATGCGGCCGCCGTACTGGTTGCCGTCGAGGTTGCACCCAAAAGGCTGTCCGCCGAACGTTGCGTCGTCGTCGCCAGAAAATCGGTGATTGACGGCAAGGTGGTCGTAATCGGCTCGAATTGCCCAGGGAGGAGCTCAAGAGCGACGGTCGAGGTGCCCGGTCGAAACAGGGGGCCAAGCTGGCCCTCAGCCGGTTGAGCCAGCGTGCCTAGCCGCGCACTTACGAACGCATCGGTCAGGCCTTGTAGATCCCTTGGTACGGCCAGTGTGCGGTGCTTGAATTCCAGCCGGGCAGTCTCTCCGATCAGGCTCTTGGCCCTGCCGGGGTCGCTGACGCCAGGAAGCTGGACCAGCAGCCGATCGTCGCCCAGGATCTGGACGATGGGCTCGCCGAGGCCACCTGAGTTTATGCGGCGCTCGATGGTCCGCAGGAGCCCCTGCATCTGGTCCGGGCTCGGCGGAATCCGCAGCCCATTCTCGTCTTTGAGATCGGCCTCGTATACAAGATGGATTCCACCCTGCAGGTCCAGGCCCAGCGACAGTCCCAGGACCGCGTCGCTGCCCCGCTCGAAACCCCCGATCGCGATATTCTGGAATCCCAGCGAGGCGCCGGCTAGGGTCACGAGCAGAACGATAAAGGTAAGTATGCGGGCGTACCTACGCACCGGCAGCTCCGACGTCCAGCTTTGATTTGACCAATTGAATCGCCTCTCTTGTTGAAGATATCTCGCCGGCGGCCTGGGCCTCTCGCACCGCTTCCAGCAACCGTCCGATCATAGGTCCGGGAGCCAGCGAGAATTTTGTCATAATCTCGGTGCCGTTGACAAGCCCCGGCGCGCGCACTGCCTCAGCGTTCGCCAGGCCCTCTCGCAAGATGTGGTCGATAACCCGGCAATGGCCGGACCAGTCCTGTTCGTCAAGATCGGGGCCTCGGGCCGCCAGGTAGTCCGCCAAGTTCAAATAAAGCGTGTCCACGGCCACGTCGTCCGCATCTCTGTAGAAACGGTAGATGGCACGCCGGGACGGCAGCTCGCCCCTTTCGGCCATCTGGCCTGGACGAAGGTGGTGCTGGACCATTCGCGCGACGTGATCGACCCCCCTTCGGCTGAATCTCAGCCGCGTCAGCACCTGTGCGGCGATCCGCGCGCCCTCTTCGTGATGCCCCAGGAAACGGATGCGGCCCGTGTCCTCCACCGTTTTCGCCGCCGGCTTGCCTATATCGTGCAGCAGGCCGGTTACCTTCAGCAAGGTCAGTCTGCTTTGGCCATCGCTCACTCCTTGTACGAAATACTCTTCCATGCCCGCGAACCTGGGCACGAGGCCAGACGGAAAACCTGAGTCCGTGCGCGGCTCCTGAAGCAGCATCTCCACCCGTCCCGCGGTCTCGATGCAGTGGTCGAACACGTCCCAGTGGTGCTCGCTCGGCTGGGCCATGCCCCTCGCCTCCGCCAGCTCGGGGATTATCCGGCTTAGCAGTCCAAGCTCGTCGAGCTTTCGCAGCGACCGGGAGGCGCCGGGAGGCTCAACGAGCTTCAATAGTTCCGGACCGACGCGTTCTGGCGCCACTGCACCTATCAGACCCGCGTCACGTTTGATCTGGCTGGCGGTCTCGTCCTCGATGGCGAGTCCAAGCTGGGCGGCGATCCTCGGCGCTCTCATGAGGCGCGCCGGGTCGTCCGCGAAGACCGAGGGACGGACTGACCGCAACACGCCCGCGCCGAGGTCCCGCAAGCCACCATAAGGGTCGACGATCTCGCTAGAGGCGTCCGGCGTCCCGGCGTCCAGCACCGGCAGCGCCATGGCGTTCATGGTAAAGTCCCTGCTGCCAAGGTCCTCCTCAATACTACCCCGTATGGGCGACAGGTCGATGATGACGTTCCTATCGCCGTCGCGAGCCGCTACGCGGACGATCTTCCGGTCCTCGTCCATCGCCACCGCGCGCCCGCCGAGCGTTCGGGCCAGCTCCGCGCCAACCGTCAGCGGGTCGCCATCCACCGCCACGTCGACGTCACCGATCCGCCTGCCGAGCAGCGAGTCCCGCAAGGTGCCCCCGACCAAGTAGGCGGAGATATTCCTGGATGCGAAGAACTCCTGGAGAATCCGTGCGGTGCGAGGGAAATGTGTGCGGGTATTTGAGAGGATGGCCTTGGTTTCGATATACGGACTCATGCGGCCGGTCTCATATGGCTACCACTTCAGCCGAGGCATCCTCGACCTCGACCTCTGGCTCGTTCGGGAGCAACTCCTGATGGCTCTCCAAGTGGTCCGTGTAGAGGATGCCGTTAAGATGGTCGATCTCGTGCTCGAGCACCTGGGCCAGCAGGCCGTTCGCACGCAGCCGCACGATCCGGGATCGGCGATCGAGACCCTTGGCTTTCACCCATATCGACCTGATGATGAAGGCGTGGTAGCCAGGTATGCTGAGGCAGCCTTCCTCCACCTCCCGCTCGCCCTCACGGTGCACGATCTCGGGGTTGATGTAGACTCTGGGCTCGTCTTCCCCGGGCAGATTAATGACGATGATGCGTCGCAGCACGCCGACCTGGTTGGCGGCGAGTCCGACCCCGCCGGCGACCTTGAGGGTATCGAGCATGTCGTCCACCAGGTTCTGAACCGACGTGTCGATCTTGCGCACCTTCCTGGCTTTTTGCCTGAGTGCCTTGTGCGGGAACTCCAATATGGGTCTAATGGCCAAGATGATTCTCCGGAACGCCGCCGATGTCGAGTGCGGTGGACGCGCCTACCTGTGTGATTATAGCTATCCGGCGGCTTGGCTGTAAAGCACGCAGTATGGTACGAGTAGCCCAAATCCGCCGGGCGGACCGGCTGTTGACAAGGCGATTATCGTCTGATACTCTGAAGTCGCCAGATGGAGACCCGCCGAAAATTCCCGCAGTCTATTGATCCGGGCCCGTGTAATCGGACCCGCGCACGGGGGACGACCCCAGGAACCCTTCCAACTGAAATGGAAGGGTTTTTGTTTTGTCCCGATTGAGGAGCAACCCATGAGATTGTCGTTATCGTTCATTCCGAGAGAGGACAGGTTCTTTTTCCTGCTGCATCAAAGCACGATGAACATTCAGCAGGTCGCGCGCCGGCTTCAGGACCTGATGCAGAACTTCGAGAACGTGGCCGCAAAGGTCAAGGAGATCAAGGAGCTGGAGGAGTTCGGGGACCAGATCATCCACGACATAACGCACTCTCTCCACCGGACCTTCGTTACTCCCATCGACCGCGAGGACATCCTGGAGCTGGCCGGCCAGCTCGACGACTTCATCGATGCCATCGACGAGGTGGCGCAGTACACCCTCGAGTACAAGATCGAGGAAACCACCGAGTACGCACGGCATCTGGCCACCATCATAGTTAGCTGCGCCGACGAGCTAGAGCGTGCGGTCGCGCTGCTGTCCACACGCGGCTCCAAGCTCGAAGAGATCTTGCCCATGACGGTTGAGATCAACCGGCTGGAGAACGAGGCCGACCAGGTGGCGAGCCGGGCCATAGGCGACCTGTTCAGCAACGGTGAGGACGTGATTCAGATTCTCAAGTGGCGCGACATATATAAAGACCTGGAGGAAGCAACTGACCGAGCCGAAGATGCCGCGGATGTCCTGGAGGGCATTGTTCTTAAGAATTCTTGAATTGGCAAGTCGCAGTCAGGAGAATCAGCCGCTGAGCCAGCATAGATGATCGGTCAAACCGAGTTCTCCTTTCTAATCCTCGTAATCCTCATAGCTCTGATTTTCGAACTCTCCAACGGATTCAACGACGCCGCAAACGCTATCGCCACCGTGATCTCCACCCGCGTACTGTCCCCGCTGGCCGCCGTTCTCATGGCCGCGACGATGAATTTCGTGGGCGCGGTGACCGGGACGGCCGTTGCTAAGACCGTCGGCAAGGGTGTCGTGGACCCAGAGTCCGTGACGCTGGTCGTCGTGGCGGGTGGAGTCCTTGCGGCGGCGCTATGGGTTTTTGGGGCCACCAGGTTCGGAATGCCCGTCAGCGGCAGCCACAGCCTGATTTCTGGCGTGGCCGGCGCAGGGGTCGCCCACGGAGGCTGGGGGGTCTTGCAAACCGCGGGCATCCGGAAGATAGTCCTGGGCCTGGTGTTTTCGCCGATACTGGGGTTTCTCGGCGGATACGCGGTAATGCTCTCGCTCTACTGGATCTTCCGGAAGAGCACGCCGGCCCTCGTGAGCGGTGTTTTCGGGAAGGCGCAGATGGTGACCGCCGCCGCCATGGCCTTCAGCCATGGCTCGAACGACGCGCAAAAGACGATGGGCATAATCACCCTGGCCCTGGCTGTATTCTACGAATGGGAGAGCAAAGGCATCCCCTTCGAGGTGCCGCTATGGGTGATAATCACCTCGGGTAGCATCATGGCCGTGGGAACATACCTCGGGGGCCAGAGGGTCATCAACACGCTGGGTGTGCGTATCGTGAAGATGAGGTCGCCCCATGGGTTCGCCGCCGAGAGCTCCGCCGCCGCGGTCATCGAGGTGGCTTCCCGCATCGGCGTGCCCGTCAGCACCACCCACGTCATCACCTCTTGCATTCTCGGCATGGGGTCCACCCTGCGACTGTCGGCGGTACGCTGGGGTGTGGCCCGGGAGATCGTCAACGCCTGGGTGCTGACTTTTCCCGTCGTCGCGCTGCTGGGCGCCGGCCTGTACTTCCTCTTGAACCTCATGATGATGGACGGGGGCTAGCCTCCCCGGCCGGGCGGGGAGCACTGATTCTGACCGACGGCCCATTCGAGAGTCGCCCAAAGGTGGTAAGAGAGAAAACTGCTCGGAAACATATGTTCGTGTCTATTGACACGTACATTCGTTCTGTTCTAGACTTGGCGGAGACACGGACCGGCGGGCGCGACACCTCGAATCGGTACGCAGCCGTCCCGCCCAAACACCCAGAATCGTCCTCCCGGGCTTCCCCCCCCCCAGGGCACCCCCCAACATGCACCTCCCCAGAACGCCCGGGAGGGCGAGGACGGCACTGGACAAAGCCTATCCGCGGGTGAATGGGCGGGCCGTGTCTCCCCTATCTCCTCCCGAACTCGCGCTCCAGGCGCGCGGACGTCAGGTGGATCATGGTGGGCCGCCCGTGCGGGCACGTGTGGGGCTGCCGGCAGAGCTCCAGTTGCCGCGTGAGCTCAGACATCTCCTGCTGGGAGAGGGTCTTGCTGGCCCTTATGGCGCCGTGGCACGCGACGGAGTAGGCCGCCCGCTCCTCCCAGGACTCGAAGCCGCCACCCTCGTCCATCGAGTCGAGCACGTCGACGAGCGCCTGGCCGGGGTCGCCGCCGGACAGCAGGCTGGGGACGCCACGCAAGATGTACGACGTGCCTCCGAAGGGCTCGACGCTGAACCCCAGGCTCGATATGAGCGCGCCCTGCGACTCCAGCAGCTCGGTCTGGCGAGGGTCCAGCGGGACAGGCACCGGCTCCATGAGCCTCTGGGACACGGACGCCTGGGCGATGGAATCGTCCCTGACCTTCTCGAAAAGCACCCTCTCGTGGGCGGCATGCTGGTCGATGAGGTAAACGCCGTCGGGCCCCTCCGCGGCGATATAAGTGTTCTGGACCTGGCCTAGCACCCTTAGCGCCGGAAGCGCGGTCCGGGGCAGCATGGTCTCCGGAGAAGTGGCCTCCGCGGCGCGCTCCGGCGGCGAGTGGGCGGTCCCGGGACCGGGTGCGGGCCACGACGCGAGCCCCGGCGTTTCCGAAGCATCCACGCTTCTGGGAGCAAAAGGCGCGCCGTGCGTTCGCAGCGCCGCGGGGCCCTGCGCGACAGGCGGCTGTCTGAGCTCGGGCACGGGAGAGTGCTGTGAGAGCCTGCTCCGGACCGCCCTCTGCAGCGCCGAAAACACCGGCCCCTCGCGACGAAAGCGCACCTCGGTCTTGGAGGGATGCACGTTTACGTCCACCTCTGGGTGGGGCATGGCGATGCTGACGACCGCCACGGGGAAGCGCCGCTCCATCAAGAATCCGCGGTAGGCCTCCTGGACCGCGTACGTCAACATGCGGTTCTGCACCCAGCGGCCGTTGACGAAAATGGTGATGTGACTGCGGTTGGACCGGGTCACCGATGGCGGACCGATCATCCCGGCGGCAATGGGGCCCTCCTCGACCTCACCGCTCGATTCCGTTACCAGCTCGAGCATCGAGTGTGCGACACCAGGGCCGTACAGATCGGAGACTACCTCTCGCAAGTCGCCGGTGCCCAGGGTCGAAAAAGCGGCGGAGCCGTCGATGGTTAGCTGGAATCTAACGCCAGGGTACGCCAGGGCGAATCGGGTGGTCAAGGTCTGCACCCTGGATGCCTCCGCCGTCGCGGACCGCAGAAACTTGCGACGCGCCGGGAAATCCCTGAATAGGCGCCGTACCGTGACGACCGTGCCCGGCCCCGCGCCCTCGGGCCGGGTATCGACGACTTCGCCGTCCAACACCTCGATGCGGGTCCCGGTCTCCTCGTCTATGGTTTTGGTCACCAGCGTGACCTGCGAGACCGCCGCGACGCTGGGCAGGGCCTCTCCGCGAAAGCCGAGTGAGGATATTGTCTCCAGGTCGGAGGTCTCGGCGAGTTTACTGGTGGCGAATCTCTGAAACGCCAGCTCTATCTCGTCGCGGGCGATCCCCAAGCCGTTGTCCGCCACCCGCAGCTTATCGACGCCGCCAGCCGTCACCTCGATGTTTATCTCGCTGGCGCCGGCGTCCAGGGAGTTCTCCACCAACTCTTTCACCACCGAGGCGGGGCGCTCGATGACCTCGCCGGCGGCTATCTTGGAGGAGACCTCGATTGGCAGCAGTCGTATCGGCAAGGGGCGATAAGCCTCGCTGGGTGTGCCCGCGGGTGGCGGGCTGGATTGAGTTTAGAGGCACGTCCCAGCGCTGTCAAACAATTTCTTCCTGCCGCTAACCCCGTTGCTGTCGGGAAGTGCAGTGCTCGGTACCAATTCACTGCAAGCCGAAATAGTGACTTCCAGGGCCCGCGGACGCTACACTGTTATTCGGCCCTGGCTGCGACCACCTCGCGGCGTGTTCCTGGAGAGGCCGCGATGAGCAAGAACAGGAGGCCCCGATGCCAGACCACCCGACGCTGCTGGACGTGATCGAGGCGAAACGCCGTATCGAGCCCCACATAATACGGACGCCGCTCCATCACTACCCAACGCTGGACAAGCTGTTGGGCGCGGAGGTCCATGTCAAGCACGAGAACCATCAGTTGCTGGGGGCGTTCAAGCTGCGGGGCGCGGTCAACGTCATCTCACAGTTCGACGCTGGCGAGCGGGGCCAGGGGGTGATCGCCGCCTCCACGGGCAACTTCGGGCAGGGCCTCGCATATGCCGCGGGCATATTCGGGGTGCGGGCGAGCGTAGTTGTGCCCGTGGGGTCGAACGAGGGCAAGGTGGGGTCGATGAGACAGCTGGGCGCCGCCATCGTCTTCCACGGCCGCGACTTCGACGAATCGAGAGAGCACGCCGAGCGGCTTTCGAAGGAGGAGAGCTACCGATGCGTCCACTCCGCCAACGAGCCGGGCCTGGTTCCGGGCACGGGCACATACACCCTCGAGATCATGGAGGACCTGCCGGACGTGGATGTCATTATCGTCCCGGTGGGAGGGGGCAGCGGCGTCTGCGGCGCCTGCGTGGTGGCCAAAGGCCTGAACTCGGAGGTCCAGGTAATCGGGGTGCAGGCGGCGAGTGCGCCGGCCCAGTACCTGTCGTGGAAGGAGGGGCGCGTGGTCGCGGCCAGTATGGAAACGGAGGCCGAGGGTCTGGCCACCGGCTCGGGCTACGAGTATACCCTGGGCATCATGGTGGAGATGCTGGACGACTTCATTCTCGTGTCAGAGGAAGAGCTGGACCGGGCCGTGGTGCTGCACCTGGAGCACACCCACAACCTGACGGAGCACGCGGGCGCGGCGTCGCTTGCCGCGGCCATCAAGATCAAGGACCGCCTGGCGGGCAAGAAGGTCGCCCTGGTGATGAGCGGCGGCAACATCACGGTAGACCAGTTGAGGGCTGCTCTGGGTTGAGCGGTCATGCCGCGGCCCGACCTTGCTAGCAGGCTTCAAGGGGTGCGCAGAGGGGCAGAGTCCTTTCGGCTGGAGTATGAGCTTGGAGAAGCGGGATAACGTCATCTGATTCCACTTCAGCAACAGCTCTTGAGGTTCGCCTCCGGCGTTTCGGGACCTGCCGAAGTCCTTCGGTGAGGACAGGGGGTTAGGAGGACCTGAGCGACTCGGTGCTCTCGCGGGCCATGATGTCGAGAAGGCGACGGTTGATCCGCCGGACCAGCGCCGGGCCCTGGTATATGAGGCCAGTGTATAGTTGGAGCGTGTCGGCGCCGGCCTGAAGCGCCTCCCACGCGTCGTCGCCGGAGGAGATTCCGCCGCACGCGTTGATGGTCGGGCGGGAGCCCGCCTCGTCTCTGACCTCCCTGACCATCCTGAGCACGTCAGGGAAAACGGCGCGTCCGCTGAGCCCGCCCATTCCCACGGCGAGCCGGGCGTCCTTTGTGGGCTGGGAGTTGGCTACCGTCAGCCCTTCCACGCCGTTTTCGACGCACACTCTGACCAGCGGCAGCACCCGGGCACGGGCGCCCTCGCCGGACGGCTCCGACGCGGAGGGCTCGGCGTAGGGCGGCAACTTGACCGTCAGCGGCTTCGTCCTCCTGGCGTTGATGTGTCCAATCAGCGTCGACAGAGTCGCGGGCCCGTGGAAAACCCTGAGCCCCTCCGTGTTCGGCGAGCTGATGTTGAGCTCAACGGCGTCCACCAGCGGTTCGAGACGGCGGTGGCACCGGACTATCTCTTCGACCGCCGTGCCGGAGATGCTCACCGCGACCGGCGTCCCCCTCAGCGCGGGACGGGCCCTGTCGAGCTGCCGGGCCGCCTGTTCCAGACCCATTCCCGGAAATCCCAGGGCGTTGATCAGCGATTGCCGTCCCGCGTATCGAAACATGCGGGGTCCTGGATTGCCGGGCCTGGGTACCTCGGTGACGGTGCCCGCAACCAGGTAGCCGAATCCCCAGCACGACAGGGATGGGAGCATGCGGCAATCTTTGTCGAGGCCGGCGGCGAGGCCCACCGGGTTTCGCAGCCCCAGGCCGCACCAGTCCACGTTCAGCTTCGGATCCAGGACCCGAAGCGCCGGGGCCACTGCGCGCCAGAGCCATCGGCGCCTCAAGAATACCTCCGCCACCCTCTGGGCCGGCTCCGGAGGGAGCCTGAACAGCAGTGGTCTAAGGATGTGCCTGTAAGGGTCCGGCGCGGACACCGGCATTGTGGCGCTGAGCTCCTAGGTTAGGGATTTATGGGGCGAGGTCCATCGGGATTATACCAGTAACCTCGTTCGCTCAATCCGCGGCAGGGATACTGGACGCGGCTTTACTCGTTGTCATCAGTGAATCTGGCGTATAATGTATTTTGAATCGGCTAGTGGAGCGTGCACTTGGTCAATGGATATTGTCTTCGACAGAGGAAGTGAGGAGCGGCCCAAGGGGCACGCGCTCCTGTATTTCCGAAACAGCTCGGACCCAGATGAGGTGTGGGTGACCTATATGGTCATTCTTCCCATCTCGGTGGACGTCAGCAAGTATGTTCCGCCATTCCTCATGGACCAGGTGGGACAGATTGCGCCGAAAGAGCTCTCGGCCTTCGCCTTCCCTCCCGCTCCCGAACGACTGGGGAGCTATGAGGCGCTGCAAGAGCTGGCCGCGAAACGTGACGACGACATCCTTTATGTGGGCTCCGTCAACCCCACTGACGTCCCGTCCGCGATGATGTCCATCAACGAGGCGGTGCAATGGTATTCGGGTATATACGGAGACGTGGTAGGGATCGCCGGGCAGGCGGACGAGGACGACGCTGACGAGGAAGACTCCAGGCTCGGTGTCACAGATGTCCTGTATGGCCTCATGAGCGAGACGGACAAGCTGGGTGAGCTAACCAAGCTAGTGGGAAGGCTGAAGTTCGCGGTAGACGGCACAGATGCGGCGCAGATTACCGAAGCGGAGGCAGAGGTCGGCCTGTTGTCCAGACATCTTCCCGATAACCACAATGTGACCCACCTTGTCGAAGCGGTCAAGTCGAGTGACCGGCGCGGGGCGGAGCTGGCGGACCTCTACCTCCAACGGTGCTATCACCTCGTCCACGAGGACTACGCCGAGCTGGCGAGGATCGAAGCGCAGCTCAAGGACGTGCAGGAACAGGGGTAGGCACCGTTCGCTGCCCATTCCGCCGAGGGCCCCCCGACAGGTCCAGGGCGAGCCTCCTGCGCTCTCAGCGACCCTCCCCGTCTCTTGCGAGGACCCAATACCGTACTGTCATCCGCCTCACACATTCGCTCCTGCATGTTCTTTTCTGTTGTCAATCAGCAAGAGAGGGACAGTTGCGGAGCCGAGAAGATTTGTTGTGAC
>CAZJDV010000043.1:0-6052 GCA_964544865.1 uncultured Dehalococcoidia bacterium
TGAGCGAAGGGATTCGAACCCTCGATCTCCAGGGCCACAACCTGGCGCCTTAACCAACCTTGGCCACGCTCACCACGACACAAGTAGATTCTAGCACCACGGCGCTCAGAGGGTCAAACGCAGCGGGAGCAATAGAGCCCGAAGACATAGCCAAAACCGACTGCCGAGGGAAGGTTGGCTAAGTGGTCGAGACCGACTCGACGACGGTGCTTAGGTCTTCAGTACTCCGGGTAGTGAGGGCGTGGAGTAGGTCCTCGACGAAGACATCCTGTTTGGTGTGGTGGCGCAAGGGCTGCGCCGGATCCACGCTGTAGAGGTTTCGCCGCCCGCTCTTGCGGCGCTTGATGTAGCCCTCGTTCTCAAGCTCGGCGATTATCTTGTGGGTGGTACGCTCCGTAACACCCACATGACCAGCTATCTCCCTGGCCGTGTGACTAGGATTATGAAAGATGTAAGCAAGAACCAACCCGTGATTGGTGATAAAGGTCCACCGAGGGGTTGTCGCGTCGCCTGTCATACGCAACCTCTCTGGAAGATTGTCCGAATCTTAACACAAACCCGAACGCAATTCAATAATTCTCCCGCTCGCCAGACCCCGGTTACCAGGCGATATCCAGGCGGTCAGTCCTTGGCAAGCTCCTGCGCCAAGTGCACCAGGGTTCGCACGGATACGCCGGTGGCGCCCTTCGGATTGTATCCTTTGACGCTATCCGTCCGTGAGGTGCCGGCTATGTCCAGGTGCACCCACGAGGCGTCGTCGGCGAACTCTCCGATGATCTGCGCGCCGGTTATGGAGCCGGCGGCGGCGCCTCCGGTGTTCTTGATGTCCGCGACGTCGCTCTTGTACTGCTCTTTGTACTCGTCATAGGTCGGCATAGGCCAGATTCGCTCGCCGACGTGCTGGCCGGCATCCACGACGCTGTCCAGCAACTCCGTGTCGTTACCGAACCCTCCGGAGCAGATCTTGCCCAGGGCAACGGACATCGCGCCGGTCAGCGTGGCCACATCTACGATACGGCTGAGGCCCAACGAGCGCGCATAGGACACCGCGTCCGCCAGGACCAGCCTCCCCTCGGCGTCGGTGTTGTCGATCTCGATGGTCTTGCCGTTCATCGCGGTGACCACGTCGCTGGGCCGTTGCGCGCCCCCGCCCGGCATATTCTCCGTCGCGGGCACTATGGCCGTCACGTTGATCTTGGGCTTGAGGGCGCCGATGGCACGCATTGCCGCGATCACCGCCGCGCCGCCGGCCATGTCTCCCTTCATGGCACCCATACCCGCCGCGCGCTTGATGGAAATCCCGCCGCTGTCGAACGTGATTCCCTTGCCCAGCAGCCCCAAGTTATTCGACTCGTCGTCCGGGTCTCCGGCGTACCTCAGGACGATGAGTTTGGGTGGCTCGTCGCTGCCCTGGGCTACCCCGAGAAGCGCGCCCATGCCCAGCTCTTCCATCCCCGGCCGTTCCAGGACCTCCAGCCGCAGGTCGCTCTCCCGGGCGACATCCAGCGCGACCTCCGCCATCTGAGTCGGGGTCATGAAGTTCGCGGGCTCGTTCGCCATGTCGCGGCAGAGGTTCACGGCCTTCGCGAGAATCTCGCCGTCGGCAACACCCGCCTCCATATCGCTCAGCTTCGACTCATCGTGCTCGATGATGGTCAACGCCTCGATGTCGCGACCGGACTCGACCTTCGACTTGTGCTTGTCGAACCGGTACACGCCTAGAAGGGCTCCCTCGGCGACGGCCTGGCCGGACTGCCGCGCATCTATTCCGGCGACGCCGGCCCCGTGCGCGACTGTGGCGATCTCTTTCACTCCCCGGCTCCGCAGGTATCTGCATGCCGCGGCCGATACCGACCGGACACGGTCGACGTCGAAGTCCGCCTTCTTACCCAGACCCGCCACCAGCACCCGCGAAGGCGCCATTATACCCAGAGTGTGCACCAGTGTCAGCTCGCCCTTTTTGCCTTTCGCCTCCCCTTCCTCGATCAACTTCGATATGGCGCCGTCCAGTGCTTGGTCGACTGCGCCGGTCGCCCCTGCCGGGCTCTGTACTCCGTCGAACAGATTGACGACGATGGCGCCGGTCTTCTGTTTGGTAATATCGCCTGATACTACGTTGATCTTCATTGAGTCCTCCGTGAAAAATGCCGGACGGCGTTCGCCCGTCCGGCGACGCATGTTCTGGGGCGAATCTGGGCCAGCATATCCTGACGGCCCCAGGCCTACGAGGGATTATACGGCAGGCGTTGGCGGTTCCGCCACAATACGCCGCTGTGATATAATCGCCGAGTACAGATCTTCGTGAAAGAATGAAGTCATGTTCGCGACCTCGACGCATCGGCCGGTGATGTCCTTCCTGCCCCTGGAAGGATCGTTGAAGGAGGGGGAATTGCCTGCAAGAGCGGTGAGCGATATCGAGAAAAAGGCGTTGGAGAGGGCGGCCAGATACCTGCCTGGGGGTAGCAACGGCAACACGGTCACCATGGACCTGGTGATCCGAGGCGGACGGGGCCCGCGGGTATGGGACCTGAGCGGCAACGAGTACGTCGACTATGCCCTGGGGTCGGGGCCGATGTTGATCGGCCACTCCCACCCGGACGTGGTAGCTGCGGTCCAAGAACAGATTTCCAACGGCACCACATTTTTTGCCCTCAACGAGCATATGCTTTTGCTGGCAGAGGAGATAGTCCGTGCCGTGCCATGCGCGGAGAAGGTCCGGTTCTCGAGTAGCGGCACGGAGGCGACCTTCTTCGCCATGAGGGCGGTCCGCGCCTACCGAAAACTAGACAAAGTCTTGAAGTTCGAAGGCGGTTTCCACGGCATGAACGACTACGGGCTAATGAGCGTGGCGCCGTCGGAGCCGCTGGATTTCCCGGCGCCGACTCCCGACGCCACGGGCATTCCCAACTCGCTTCTTGGAGATGTACTGATCGCGCCCTTCAACGACATCGAAACAGCCTCGTCCATAATCGAGCGGCACCACCACGAGCTCGCGGGCGTGATCGTGGAGCCGCTGCAACGGGTCATCCCGCCGAAGCCGGGGTTCCTGGAGGGCCTGCGCGAGGTCACACGTCAATACGAGGTCCCCCTGATATTCGACGAGATCGTCACGGGATTCCGCTTCGCGTACGGAGGCGCGCAAGAGTTCTACGGGGTCGTACCGGACCTGTGCACCCTCGGCAAAGCCGTCGCGGGAGGATTCCCCCTGGCGGCCATCGCCGGCCGCGCGGAGATAATGGACCATTTCGCCCCGAGTTCGCCGGGGGAGCGCCACATCCTGCAGGAAGGCACCCTAAACGGCAACCCCGTGGCGTCGGTAGCGGGACTGGCCACGCTCGAGGTGCTCCGGCGAGAGGGGACCTACGAGCGGTTGTTCGCCACCGGCAACAGGCTCAGGGACGCCCTCCGCCGGCTCCTGTATGAGGCCGAGATATCCGCCCAGGTGGTCGGCGAAGCGCCGATGTTCGACGTGATGTTCACCAACCACGAGATCACCGATTACCGCTCGACGCTGGATCGGGACCAGGACAAGGTGATGCGGTTCATCGCGCTTCTACGAGATCAAGGCATATTCAAGAACAACTCAAAATACTACGTCTCCACCGTGCACGGCGACGAGGAGGTGGAGCTCACGATCAGCGCCTGGACCTCGGCGATCGAACAGCTATAGGGCCAGGCGGCCCTCTCGAGACGTGTTCAGCTAATCCCACCCGATGCCTCGGACATCTCCAGGCAGACGCTAGGCACTGCGCCGGACGAAAGACCAGGCTGCCATCCGGCACACGGTCTGGCCGGCCCGTTCGCGGCGACAAGTGAGCGATCTAGTCGACGGATGCCGGTCTTCGCGGCTCTTCCACCGGATCGGCGCCCGTGACATGTATTTAGCTGGCTATTGCGTTACGAATAGCGTCGCATTGAGTAAGAAGACTCTGACATGGCCCCCTACTTGAGCTTTCTTTGTTGACAAAGGTGCAAAACACCTTGACAAATCCTTAGACTAGCCATAGTGTTTTGTTAAGAGGATTGGAATAGGCTAGATTGACGGTTAACGGCTTGTGCTGCGTACGCTCGGCGCCGAGCTCCCTACGGGGCTCGGCCAATTGCAGCGGATCGGACCGGTCCGCGAATTGGTACATCGCCGGTAATCAGTTGAAGCGTGCCGACGGGTACGCATGGGTCTCGCAAGCGAGCGATGTGGCCGCCAACTTCCTCCCGGCATCGGACGAGCTTTCTTTAGTTATTACACGAGGGTTTCTCCGCTGCGCAGGGTGGACCGTACCTCAATAACATAACGAGGGTCCAGACTTACGTCCCGCGGTGACAATCTCCTCCCAGGAGCGATCTTGATCCATGAGTACTACACTGCAAGAGCGGTCTGCCGACCCGACTCGATACAGGGTCAGGCAGCCGATCATTGGGAGCACGACGGTGAAGCTGGGAAGCACCTTGATAGACGTCGTGTGTGACGGCACCTTCCTGCTCGACGGAGGGGCGTTGTTTGGCCAGGTCCCGAAAGCCCTTTGGGAACTACAAATGAGACCGGACCGGAAAAACCGGGTCCGGCTCGGGCTGAATTGCCTGCTTATCCGAACACTTACGCAGAACATTTTGATCGACACGGGAGCGGGCTCGAAGCGGGCGGGCAAGCTCAAGGATGACTACGGCTTGAACGGCAACAAGCTAATCAAACAGCTAAAGAAGCTCGACCTGAGCGCACGCGACATCGATACCGTCGTCCTCACACACCTCCATTTCGACGCTGCGGGCGGCTGCACCAAACTCGACCGCTCTGGGAGGTCGATTCCGACCTTCCCCAAAGCCAAGTATCTGGTTCAGAGGGCCGCGTGGGACGAGGCGAACGACCCCAACGAGCGCAGCCAACGGTCATTTCATTCGGACGATTTCGCTCCTCTCCAAGAGGCGGGCGTGCTCACCCTGCTCGAGGGCGACAGCGAGATCGCGCCGGGAGTGAGGACGAAATTGACGAACGGGCACTCGGATGGACACCAGATCGTGCTCATCGACGCCGGGGCCGAGCGGATCGCCTTCCTGGGCGAGCTAATCCCTACCCCCTACCATCTCCCCCTTGCCAGCATCGCCGCCTCTGATCAAGCGCCGAACGATACGCTTCTCCAGAAGCGGGAGTTGATCGACATGGTGATAAAGGATGGCTGGCTGCTGGTTTTCGGGCGCGCGTTCGAGCATCGTGCGGGCTATGTGGGGGAGCGAAACGGGAAATTCCAGTTCTCGGTAAAGGAGTTCTAGGCATTTCGCCGGTGAGCGGGCGGCTAATCGCCCGCCGAGAATCTTGAGCTGAACTAGTGGAGGACCTGGGCCAAGACCAGGTCCTTTTCTTCCGCCACCAGCAGCGCCGGGGTGATCTCGTTCGCCAGCGGTCTCGCGCTGAACCCGACGACCCTGATGTAGTTGTCAGTCAGGCCTGACCACCGCTCCACCCTGGCCGCTGCCTTTCGCTCCTCCCACAAAACAGGACGCGTCGCCCCCAGGAACCGCGCCCGGAAGGCCAGCGAGTGGCGGCGCGACAAGGCCAGAAGGCGGGCCACTCGCTGGGACCTGACATCGGTGTCCAGGGAATCCTCGAAGTGCGCGGCGCTCGTGCCAGGCCTGGCCGAGTATGGGAACACGTGCATGGCAGCGAATCCCGTCCGGTTACAGAGGGCGTAGGTGTCCTGGAAGTTCGCCTCGGACTCGCCGGGGAACCCAACGATCACGTCGGTGGTGATGGACACGCCCGGCACGGCGTCCCGGACCATAGCCACCGTCTCCTGATACCGGGCGGCCGTGTACCGCCGCCGCATCCGCTTTAGGACCGCGTCACTGCCACTTTGCAGAGGGATATGGAGGTGCGGACAGAGCCGAGGGTCCGCCCACAAAGCTAGCAATTCCGGATGGATCTCCTGCGGCTGGAGTGAGGACACTCGCAGCCTCTCGATCCCGGTCTCGGACAGGACTCGCGAAAGCAGCCCCGTGAGTTCGATGCCCGGAAGGTCGAATCCGTAGGTGCCGAGCTGGGTCCCGGTGAGCACGACCT
>CAZJDV010000043.1:6062-20457 GCA_964544865.1 uncultured Dehalococcoidia bacterium
GACCTCCCTGTAATCCGAGGCGACGTGGGCGTCGATAAGGCCGATGATGTCGTCCGGCGGCACGCTGCGCTCCCTGCCGCGGACTCTCGGGACGATGCAGAACGCGCAGACCTGGTCGCAACCCTCCTGGATCTTGACCATCGCCCGGGTGCGGGAGATCGTCTGGCCGGGCCCTTCGTACGCGGCCCGCGGTTCCGCGGTCTTCCCCATCCGCTCGGCGACCATGCTTACGAGGCCGAAGTTGTCCGCGGTCCCCGCGACCAGGTCGATCTCAGGCAGGCTCTTGAGACTCGCCGGGGACCGCTGCGCGTAGCAGCCCGCGGCGACGATGATGGCGTCGGGATTGCGCCGCCGGGCTGATCTCAACGACTGGCGCGCCTTGCGGTCGGCCACGTGTGTAACCGTGCAGCTATTGACTACGTAGACATCCGCCGCCTCGGTATTGGACACCAGCCGGTAACCCTGCTGCCGAAAACTCTGGGCGATAGCCCCCGAATCGGCCTGATTGAGCTTGCATCCTTGCGTCTCGATGGCGACGGTGGGTGAGGTATCTTTGATGACGTGAGGCCTCATAGTGGAATCCCCCAGGGGGCACAGTGATATTATAGGAACCACTCGGAACGACCGTCAACGCGGGTCGGCGGCTTGGTTAGATTATTCCTTCGATCATAACGGCGTCGAACTGTCGGACCCGTGAGAATCAGTCTAGAGGGCTGTATCGTAGCTGGCGGAGTTCCCGCCGGAGTGCACCTTGGATAGCGTCGCCGCATCCTACTCACCAGTACGACTCAAGGGCAGAGCTTGTGAATGACAATACAGGTGAGGTACAGAAATGACCGAGGCGAAGATCAAAGTGTACAGACGCCCCCTGGTGTCCAGATTGCTCGAGGTCGAAGCAGTTCCTCGGAGACCAGATGGTCCACTATGAGTGGATAAACGTCGACAACGACCCGGACGGCCTGAAGTACGTTCAGGAGGTCAACAACGGAAAGCAGATCATTCCGACCATCCTGTTCTAAGACGGCTCCATCCTGGTCGAGCCGACAAATGCCGAGCTTGCGGCGAAGCTGGGCATCAAGCCGCGCGCCACGAGGCAATTCTACGCTGTCGTCATCGTGGGGTCGGGGCCTGCGGGGCTGACCTCGGCCATATATTGCGCCAGGGAGGGCCGGGATACCTTCGTCATCGCGCGTAGCGCCGTCGGAGGCCAGGCCGGTGTGACAGAGCGCATCGACAACTATCCCGGCTTTCCGCAGGGCGTGACCGGAGCGGGGCTGGCGAAGCATCTACGCGACCATGCCGAGCGCTTCGGAGTGGAGATCCTCTCCACCCAGGCGGAGGCTGGCGTCATGCCCAGGGGGACTACCGTCTGGTCACCACGGAAACGGGCGATGAATACTGCTCCAACGCCATCATTCTGGCCTCCGGCAGCCACTACCGCCGACTCAAAGTGCCGGGCGAAGATGATCTTATCGGCGCAGGCATCCACTTCTGCCTCACGTGCGACGGTCCATTCTACAAAGGCGAGGAAGTGGTGGTAGTGGTGGGCGGAAACAGCGGCATCGAGGAGGGCATCTTCCTCACCAAGTTCATCACCAAGGTCACGATCTTGGGGTTTTCGGCCCGGCTAAGGGCGAGCCGCCTCCTCCAGGAAACGGCGGCCAACAACCCCAAGATCGAAATCCGGCTCTAGCACATCGTGCAGGAGTTCAAGGGCGACCGGAAGCTGACCACGGTCGTCGTGAAGGACATCAAGACCGGCGAGGTCATGGAGATGAACCCGATCGGGGTTTTCGTCTTCATTGGCCTCCAGCCCAACACCGACTTCGTCAAAGATGCCGTGGACCTGGACGCTCAGGGGTTCGCCAAGACCAGCGCCACCGTCGAGACCAACATTCCGGGAGTGTTCGCCACCGGCGACGTCCGGACGGGCAGCACCAAGCAGATCGCAAGCGTCGTGGGAGAGGGCGCGACGGCCGCGCTGATGGTCGGGCACTACCTGGAGACACAACCGGCGGCAGGGGTTACAGAGGCGACTAGAGGAAAGCATGTTCGTCGAGACGGTAAAGGTCGACAGCCTGGCCAACAAATCCTACGTCGTAGGGTCCGAGCCATCGGGGCTGTGCGCCGTGATCGACCCAGTGCGGGGAATCGACCATAACACGTCCATTACGTCCAACCATGGCGTGCGAATAACCCATACGCTGGAGACACACCTTCACAACGACTTCATATCCGGGGCCAGAGAGCTGGCCGCCCAGACCGGATGCGATGTGGGAGTAGGCGCCTCCGGAGGCTCTCTGTTTCCTTCGGTGCGCCTTCAAGATGGGAACTAGTTCGACCTGGGCGAGTTCAAGCTGAAAGTCCTCCATACCCCCTAGCACACGCCCGAGCACATATCGTTCCTGGTCGAAGGGCGGGGCGTACCGGCGGCGATATTCACAGGCGGCGCGTTGATCGCGGGCGGCGCGGCGCGGGTGGACCTGCTGGGCAACCAGGTCGCCCTGTTTTTGGCCAAGTGGCTATACGAGACCAATCACAGCAAGCTACTCAAGCTGCCGGACGCCGTGATGGTATATCCCACCCACGGCGGCGGCTCCTTCTGCTCGGCGGCGCTTCCGGGAGGCGACAGGGAGTCCACTAATGTTGGAGAGGAGAGGGCGCACAATCCCTTCGCCGCCGAGACCGAGGAAAGCGCCTTCGTGAAATTTGCGCTTGCGGGTCTAGGCTCCTACCCCGGCTATTACAAGTACATGGCAGGCATAAACCGACGCGGCCCCGTCGTGCTGGGCGACGTGCCTCATCCGGCGGCCCTTGCTCCACTGGATGTGCGAAATCAGTTGGGCGGGAACGCCTTGCTCGTGGACGCCCGGCAAGAGGGATTGTTCAATCAGCAGCACGTGGCGGGTTCGTCCGCCGTCCTTTCGGAGATAGCTTCACTGGCTGGCTAGGGTGGCTATTGCCGTGGCGCCAGCCATTGATCCTTTTACCGCCTGCCCCGGCCCATCAAGACGCCATCGTACGGCAGCTCATCCGTATCGGTTACGATCGGATCAATGGATTCCTGGCCAGAGGACTCGAGGCCTGGAAATCGGCTGGCCTACCCACTGAGTCCGCCAGGACAATTGACCTGGAGACACTCAAAGATATGTCAGACCAGGACCTTACGCCGATGATCTTGGACGTGCGTCAACGCGACGAGTACGATGCCGGACACATCGACGGGGCCTTGAACATCGAGTTGGGGGAGCTGCAAGAGCAACTGGCCGGGCTCCTCAGGGGAATGCCCTTGGTCACGGTCTGCGGCGGGGGGATGCGCGCCTCGATGGCGGCGGGCATCCTCCAACGGGACAGAAAGGACAACGTGCAGGTACTGGCGGAGTCAGGGACCGGGGCCTGGATCGACCGGGGCTATCCATCGGCCAGGGGTGAGGAGTAGGTCCTCGGGAACTTAAACCTCATCCCTCGCGACTGGAAAACCGAACTCCTCCAGCGCGCCGAGCGCCGTCTGAATGCTCTCTTCGCGTACGAGAAAGTAGTCTTTGGAGAACGTCGACACCACCAGGACATTCAGGTCCTTGCCGGCGATCGCCCCGGTCACCGCCGCAAGAAAGCCCTTGGCGACAAAGGGCAGGGACACCCGAATCTCTATCAGCGAGAACCATTTGACGTCGCTGTCGTAAGCTATGCAGCCGACGTTGGCCTCTTCGGTGACGACAGTGACCTCGTCCTCGTCCCGGGCCACCAGGAAATGGTCGCCGGGTCCCGCCTCGCGCGCCTTGAGATAGGCAAATCGGCCCTTGTGGAGGACGGTCCGGCTTGATCGTATGACCTCGTCGAGGCTGGGATTATTCATTACCCGGCACCGGCCAGCCCCACCCCACCATCAGCCGCCGCAGCTCGGCCATCTCCTCGCCGCTGAGAGGGAGCGATGGCGGCCTGGGCGGCCCCATCGCAAGCCCCATGATCTCGGACATTCCCTTCTCGACCCTGGCCTCCCCACCCGACCGTTGGGTCACCGTGGCATAGAACCCGCGAAGGGGGTCCATGACCCGGTCCCACGCGGCCTGCGCCTCGTCGTATCTGCCGTCCACCATCATGTCCCACACACCAAGGTAGTAGGCCGGATAGGAATCAACGCCGTCGGTCAAGTACCCGTGGCCGCCAAGCCTGTGGCAGCCGACCGGATTGTTCGAGTTGTCGATGATGTTAAACGTTCCGGCTAGGTCGAATATCTCCTCGTAAGCGACGCCCTCGGGCGGGGACCACTTTATCGCGACGACGTACTCGAAGTCCGCCATCTTTCGGAATGTGTCCGGATGGATGCCGCCGTTCGGCAGCCAGTGCGTGTTGTAGATGACGATCCCGATGTCGATGGCGGCAGAGACCGCGCCATAATAGCGCAGCATGTCGTCCTGGGTCGGCTGGTTGAATACGGGCGGCGAAATCTGCAAGGCGACCACCCCTGCGTCGCACGCACGCTTGGCATCCTCGATGGTCCTGACGGTGTCCTTGTAGTGGATCCCGCCAAGGATAGGCGTCCTGCCTTTCGCCGCCTGCACCACCGTGCGCAGCAGATGGATCCACTCCTCCTCGCCCAACTGCGGGCCCTCGCCCATGGCTGCGGCCACCTTGAGCGCCGACCGGCCGTTGACCAGGCCGGCCTGGACCCAGTGCTCGGTCGCCTCGGCCATCCGGCCATGGTCGACCCGGTACTCGTCGTCAAACGGCGTGGGCACCGTGGCCATCGGCCCGACCAGCGCTCTGCGTATCTCGTCGCGGCCCAATCCTTCACCTCCGGTCCGTACGTTTCAGCAGAAACCGTCTGGCCAGTCATCGCCGACGGGCTCATCCACTCAAAGTCACCAGCCCCACATCAAGAAAGCAACCTATGCGTGCAGCTCGATGATGTCCTCGTCGGTAAGCTGGTGATTGCGACCGACGCGCTGCCCGTCGAATTTGCCCGACTCCCCCCAGAGCACGGCGAATTTCATACCGTGGACCAGGTCCTTGTGCACCTGCTCCGCGGCCTCCGCCACGGTGCTTCCCATGGGCAAGACCAGTGGATCGACCCGATCGAATTCCTCCAGCTTCTGCCTCGGCGACTTGGTATAGACACGAATGACCTTCAGAGCCCGGAAGACCTCCTCACCCAGCTCATCCAGGCCGACCGTCTCCAGGGCGCTCGCCATGACTAGGGAGTACCTGTCACCGAAGGCCGTCTCAAGCTCCGAAAACTGGTCGAGAGCGCCGTCCACGTCCGCTTTGTTCCCGACCAGGATGGCAGGCTTGGTCAGCCAGGGACTCTCCTGGCTAACCTCCTCTCCCCGCGCCAGCATGCGAAAGCCCCAATCGGCCAGCGCCGAAAACGCCTGGTTGGACTGGGCGACGGCGTCCAGGGTCAGGTCCGCCACCACCACGAATACGTCGCTGTTGCGCAGGAGCCCGTATAGCCTGCTCTGGGTTCGCGGGTTGTCGATGGGCGGCGTGTCAACAAGCTGGATGTAGATGTTCTTGTAGGGCAGCATCCCCCGGACCGGCTCCTGGGTGCTGAGCGAGTATGCCCCGACCCTGGTCCGGGCTCCGGTGGCGCCGGAAAGCAACAGCGATTTGCCCACGTTGGTGAGCCCCACGAGGGTGGCTCTCCCGCCGCCTTCCTTGGGGAGAGAGAACGGCTCGCTCCGCCCACCGGCCGCACCCTTGGAGGGCCCCTCCATCTCCGCGATCAGCTTTGACAGCCGCGCGCGCAACTGGGCCTTCAGGTGGTCCGTCCCCTTGTGCTTCGGCAATATCGCCAGCATCTCTTGGAGGGCGGCTATCTTTTCCTGAGTCGTGCCGGCCTGCCGGAATCGGTCTTCCGCTTGTCTATACTGTGGTGGTACGTTGGTTGGCATCTAGCTTCCCTTGGATGATACCAGATGTTCAACGTCGGAGTCGCCTTACCGGCCTCTCGGATCGCGTCTCGCGCCTCTGACGCGGGCGCTGACGTGTGGTAATCTTCCACAATCGACGCAACCGGAACCACCCATTTCACAAGAGGTGCGAACGAGATGCCCGACATCGTGTCCATCGGCGAGTGCATGATCGAGCTGCTCAGCGACGAGCCGCTCGGCGCCGCCCGCTTATTCCAGAAATCGTACGCGGGCGACACGCTCAACGTGCTGCACATGGCCTCCAGGCTCGGCGCCTCAACCGGCTACGTCACCAGGGTCGCGGACGACCCATTCACGGACTACTTGCTCAACGCATGGAGAACCAGCGGCATCGACACCGGTGCGGTGAAGCGCGTCCCCGGTTTTACAGGCATGCATTTCATATCGCTCTTACCTGGCGGCGACCGTGAGTTCGTATTCTACCGCAAGGGCAGCGCCGCCAGCACCATGACCCCTGGGGACCTGGAGACCCATTACATCAGCTCGGCTCGGATACTGCACATAAGCGGCATACCCCAGTCGGTGTCGCCGTCCATGCGCCGGACAATACTCCGAGCTGCCCAGATCGCCCGCCAGCACGGCGTCACAGTCTCGTACGATACGAACCTCAGGACAAACATGTGGGCCGCAAAAGAGGCGCGAGAGGCGATGACCGAGGTACTTCCGTACGTGGACGTCGTCTTTCCGAGCCATCCGGATGAGACCGGCGCCCTCCTCGGCCTGGAGTCGGAGCCCGAGGTCATTGACTACTTCAGGTCACGGGGCATCGAGACGGTGGCGATCACCTGCGGCGAGCGCGGGGCCGTCGTCGGCACTGCCGAAGGTGTCTTCCGACTGGACGCCGTGGCGCCGCATGGCGTTGCGGACACAACCGGTGCAGGGGACGCGTTCGTCGGCGGCTTCCTCCACTGCCTGGTCCAGGGGCTGGGAACGGTTGAGGGCGCAAGATGGGGAATTGCCTGTGCGGGCCTGAAAATCGCCAGACGCGGGGCGATCGGCAGCCAGCCCGGCCGTCGCCAGGTCGAGGAGCTGGCCGGCTCGGTCCAGGTGCACAGGCTGTGATCAGCGCATCGCATCGAAATGACGGCGATGCAACGCGAGAACGACGGGGTTCGATTCGCGGGGGCACTCAACCCTCACAGTCTTTCCGCCCCGTCCGCTGCGTGAACACGAGAGGGAAGCAGAAGGGGGAGCCAGAGTGCTTTCCTGAACGCCCGCCGCGTACTTCGACAAACTTGCCACGAAGGAAATCCTGGTCCCGTCCGCCCTGAGCCTGTCGAAGGGTCCCGCCGGGGAGATACGATCGAAATGCCCTGGGCATTACCTACTTTACCAAGAATTTATCCGCGGGTTCTGGTATAGTTTTCTGAGTCGACTGGCGTTCAATATCGGCGGAAGCTAATCCCACGGAGACATCCTCATATGGAGCGTTGCGTAGTAGTCACCGGTATCGGCATCGTTAGCCCCGTCGGTCATACCAGAGAATCGACCTGGCGCAACCTGCTCGACGGCCGGTCCGGCATCGACCACATAACCTCTTTCGACGCCGAGGAGCATGAGACCACCATCGCTGGAGAGGTCAACGGATTCGTTGCCACAGACTACGTTAGCCGCAAAGAGGCCCGTCGGATGGACCGGTTCGCACAGTTCGGGGTAGCCGCGTCGCTGGAGGCCGTGGAACAGGCCGGGTTGAAGATCGACGCCGGGAATGCCGAGCGAGTGGCGGTCATCGTCTCCAGCGGCATCGGCGGCATTATCACCCTATCGGAGCAGATCTCCGTACTCAAGGATAAAGGGGCCCGCCGGATCAACCCATTCCTGGTGCCCATGATGCTGCCGGACATGGCCTCGGGCCAGGTCTCGATGATCCTGGGCGCGAAGGGACCCAACTTCTCCACGGTATCGGCCTGCTCGAGCGGGGCGGACGCGATCGGGGTCGCCTACGAGATGGTGGGCAGAGGCAGGGTCGATATCGCCCTGGCAGGCGGGTCCGAGGCCTCCATTTGCCCCATAGGCGTGGCGGGCTTCAACGCCTGCAAGGCGCTCTCCACGCGCAACAGCGAACCCCATAAGGCGTCCCGGCCCTTCGACGCCGAGCGAGACGGATTTGTGATCGGCGAGGGCGGAGCCGTTCTCGTACTCGAAAGCATGGAGAGCGCCGAGAGGCGGGGCGTGACGCCCATCGCCGAGATGGTCGGCTACGGGGCGACCGCGGACGCATACCACGTAACCAAGCCTGCCCCAGAGGGCGAAGGCGGCGCAAGGGCCATGGTGCTGGCGCTGCAGGACGCGCGCCTTCAACCGGGCGAAATCGACTACATCAACGCTCATGGTACCTCCACCATGCTCAACGACAAGAACGAGACGAGCGCGATGAAGGCTGTGTTCGGCGACCATGCCTGCGCGGTGCCCATCAGCTCGACCAAGTCGATGACGGGGCACCTGCTGGGCGCAAGTGGCTCCTTGGAGGCCGCAGTGTCAATAATGGCCATCGACCGTGGGGAGATACCTCCTACCATCAACCTCGAGGTTCCCGATCCCGAATGCGATCTGGACTACACGTCCCACGGCGCGCGTCAGATCACACCGCGGACCGCGATGAGCAACTCGTTTGGGTTCGGCGGCCACAACTCCAGCCTGGTGTTCCGCGCTTTCGAAGACGGTGCAGAGAGCTAGCGGCAAGGCGCAGGGCGCCACGGCCACACCAAGCTCTCCTTCGAGGCGGCCGCTACCCTCCCGGGAATGGAGGCAGCGGGACGCCCCACCCCCCGATATCGCCAGAACGCTGGGCCTGCCCCCATTCCAGGCCCGCCTCCTCTTCAATCGCGGAATCAGGCGGCGCGAGAGGGCCGACTCGTTCCGGGCGGGCAACTCACGCGACTCCCACGACCCGATGCTGCTTCCCGACATGGGGAAGGCCGTCGAGAGGCTTAAGAGGGCGGTCGAGACCGGCGAGGTAATCGGCATCTTCGGAGACTTCGATACCGACGGCATATCCGGGACGGCCCTGCTGGCCAAGGCCCTCCGAGAGCTCGGCGCGACCGTTGTGCCCTACCTGCCAGACCGGGTCGACGAGGGACACGGTTTGAACACAATGGCGGTTGGGGTCCTGCGAGGCCAGAGCGTCTCGCTCATGGTGACCGTGGACTGCGGCTCCAGCTCCGTGGACGAGATCGCGCTCGCCTCGGCCCTTGGAATCGAGACCATCGTCACCGACCACCACACGATTCCCTCTTCCCTGCCCCAGGCGGTCGCCCTGGTGAACTCGAACCGCCCGGACTCCCGTTACCCCTATGGCGACCTGACCGGCGCCGGCCTGTCCTTCAAGCTGGTCCAGGCTCTCTGGGCCGCCCTCGGAAGGCCCTCTCCGGACCATCTGCTGGACCTGGCGGCCCTCGGCACCGTTGCGGACGTGGCCCCGCTGACCGGGGAGAACAGGTATCTGTTGAAGCGCGGCCTGGAGCGATTGAACAGCACCGAAAACCCGGGTCTGCGGGCCCTCATGGCACGCGCCGGAGTGAAACGTGGCACCGTGGACTCTGAATCGCTCTCATTCTCCCTCATACCCAGACTCAACGCCGCCGGCCGGCTTGGCCACGCGTTCTTGAGCCTCGAGCTTCTCCTGGCGGACAGCGTGGAGGTGGCGGACCCCATCGCCGAGCGGCTGGAGATGGAAAACGTCAGGCGGCGAGAGCTGACCCGCGAGGGCGTCGACCAGGCGATGCGGCAGCTCGACTTGGGGCCGGGCGACCCACCGCCCATCCTCATCGTCGAGAGCGAAGACTGGCTCCCCGGGATTCTCGGTCTGATAGCGAGTCACATTTCCGAGAGCTACTACCGGCCCGCGGCGGCGGTCCTGGTCGGCGAGAAGGTTTCCAGGGCCAGCATGCGAAGCATTCCGGAGTTCGATGTCATTGAGGCGCTCAACCGCAGCCACGGCCTGTTCCACCGCTACGGCGGCCACCCCAGGGCTGCGGGGTTCACACTATCGACCAGCGATCTGCCGTCGCTGAAGTCGGACCTAATGCTGGCCGCGGAGGAGAAGCTGGGGAACCAAAGGTTAAGGCCGGCCATAGACGTGGACTTCGAGGTCCCTCCGAGGGTGTTCGACGACGCGAATCTCGAGTTCATGCAGTCGCTGGAGCCGTATGGCGAGGGCAACCGCGCTCCAGTATTCCTGACGCGAGGCTTCCAACTCGCCAGGGCGCGAAAGGTCGGCCAGCAGGGCAACCACCTCAAGATAACGGTCGTCCACGAGGGCCGGGCATGGGATGCAATCGCATTCAATCTGGGCGACCGTCCCGTCGCCGTCGGCGGGCAGGTGGACCTTGTCTACAACGTCGGCCTCAACCACTGGGGCGGCGTGACGACCACTCAGCTCAGCGTGCTCGATCTGCGCGTGGCGGGCTAGCCGCCGGACTATCGACCTGACCTGCGGCGGCGGCGGATGTCCGCCCTGCTACCTCTCTCGAACTTCATGGGGGCTTCCTCCGCCCTGGCGGCGGGCCTCGCCTTGATGAGCAGCAGCGGGACCGAGATGGCCAGCATCGCAAGGGCGATGAACTGGCTGCCCTGCATACTCAACGCCATGTGGGGGTCCAACCGCAAGAAATCGATCGATAGCCTGCCCACGGAGTACAGGGCCAGGTAGACCGCGAACAGCATGCCGTTTGGCTTTAGCCGGCCCCGGAGCTGCCAGAGTATGGCAAGCGCCATCATATTCCATATCATCTCGTAGGCGACCACCGGTTGGACCGATGTCGAAAAGCCGTCAACGCAGCTTCGGGCGGCGGTGGTTGGATCGATCCAGCGGAACCCGAAGAACAGATCGGTGGCCTTGGCGCAGTGCTCTCCGTTTACGATGTCCCCGAGGCGCCCGATCACCTGGGCGAAAATCAACGCCGGTGCGGTGAGGTCGGCGATTACACCCACCGGGTACTTGGCCTCTGGCATCTCGGCCTCGTCTGAGTCGGCGACTCCCTTTGCGCGCAGCGCCGCCCGAAATTTCCTGCGCTCCCAGTACTCCGCCAGCATTGCGTAGCCGGACGCGCTGAGGAACCCCCCAAGCACTCCACCCCAGATCCCTACTCCCCCTTGCCAGATATACAGGGCCCGGATCGGATTCGGGGAGTAGATCTCCCATGTATCGAAAACGTGGACCACCCGCGCGCCAATCACGGCGCCGATAATGCCCCAAACGGCGATGGACAGGATAATGTCGGGGTCGACCTGCTTCAGCGGCGCCCACCTGGCCACCAGATACACGGCCGTCGCCACCGCCACGAAACTGAAGAAGCCGTGCCAGCTAAGTGTAAGCGAGCCGACCGTGTACAGAAACGGGCTAACGTCTATTTCGATCATCCTGCATTAACCTCGAAGCGAAAGTCAGCGAAATTCTACGTTCAGGTCCCACGGGTGTCAAGGACGGAAGATCCGTCCGCAATCAATATGAATTCTCCCCGGTGATCTCCGCGCCGAGGAGTCACGCACAGATTGCGCTAAATTTGACCTCAACAAGCTTACCAGACCAGGCCGCACCTCTGCTATCCTAGCGTAGCTAACTACCGCCTTGTCGCGTGTGAATTGAAGGCCAGGGCCTCGGAGTCTGGAAGGAGACGGTGGCGCCCGGGTGGACCTCTACGTCGATAGATTCCTCGACTATATTGCTGCGGAGCGCGGAGTGTCGGCCAACACCCTTTCGGCCTATCGAAACGACCTGGCCCAGCTGACTGAGTTCCTGGAGCAGCAGAGCCCCCAGTCGTCCAACATTTGGCAGAGCGCGGACCCTCAGACGATCACGGCCTACATTATCCACCTACACGACAGAGGGTACTCCGGCACGACCCGCGCGCGAAAGGTGGCTTCGGCCAGATCGCTGTTCGGGTTCCTAGTCGAGGAGGACGTGATCTCCGAAGACCCGATGGAGAACGTCAGGTCGCCTAGGACGGGCCAGTCGCTTCCGAAGGCTCTCGCCGTTGAGGAAATCGAGTCGCTGATGGACGCCGCGGAAGGCGACACATCCCGGGCCGGGCGCGACAGGGCCATGCTCGAGCTGCTCTACGCGACCGGGATGCGGGTCAGCGAGCTGACGTCTCTGGACCTGGCCGACGTCGACCTGGCGCAAGGGTTCGTCCGGTGCTTCGGCAAGAGCGCCAAGGAGAGGCTGGTCCCGATTCACCCGGAGGCGGCGGATGTCCTCAGGACCTACTTGGAGCGAGGGCGGCCTCGGCTTGAATCGAAGACGTCCGGCGAGGCGCTGTTCCTGAACCAACGGGGGGCGAGGCTGACTCGCCAGGGGTTCTGGCTCATATTGAGACAGGTGGCCCTGCGGGCAGGGATGACCACAAAGATCACGCCCCATATGCTGCGCCACAGCTTCGCCACGCATCTGTTGCGCGGAGGCGCGCCGCTCAGGCACGTCCAGGAGCTTCTCGGCCACGCCAGCATAACCACCACCCAAGTCTACACACATCTCACCAGCGAGCACGTGCGCGCCGAGTATCAAAGCTCCCATCCGAGGGCATGATCGAGTCGGGGGACTGGCGCGATCGGGCGGACTATGAGACTATTTACCCAGGAGGGTACGATGCCCAGCAAATCAAAACGCGCGGCCACGAGGCAGGCCAACACCAGACAGAAGAGGCAAAGGGGAAACGCGGCCCCGCAGGTCTTCGATGTCGGCCCTACCAAGCGAAAACTGGAAGACGAAGATGAAGAACAGACCACAAGCCGGCGGCCGGGAGTTGCTGCCGCGGCCCGCACTGCCCCGGCCGTTCCGACCCGGCCAACAAGGGCGTCCCGCCTGGCGGACGCGTCCGCCGGGGCGTCACCGGCATATCCCTACTTGGGCTCCGAGATCAAACGAATAGGAATCATAGCCGGCGTAATATTCGCTACCCTATTGGTATTGACCTTCGTGATGGACAGCTAGAGTCCCGAATCCCGCCACGGCCCTGCATGAGCCAACCGACGGGCCGCTCTCCGGCCCTTATCTGTGTGATCGCCCGATACGATGTCTGGCCTCTTGGTGCTTTTGTCTCCGACACCGGCGCATGGGATATACTCAAGAGCGGCGCGGCGGCGGCCCGGACCCGCCGCTACGACTGGACCACAGGAAAGGCCGATGGCCTCGAAAACCGCTGCAAGACACGACTTCTCTGCCCTACTGAGGGCAGCCCCAACCAAGCCCGGCGTGTACCTGATGCGGGACGACGCCGGCGAAGTCTTGTACGTCGGAAAGGCCGCAATCCTCCGCCACCGGCTCAGGTCCTACTTCACAGGTGGCGCGAACCTGGCGCCCAAGATCCGAACGATGGTGTCGAAGATCGCGGACTTCGAATTCATTGTCACCGAGTCCGAGTCCGAGGCTCTGATCCTCGAATGCAACCTGATCAAGCAGCACAAGCCGCCATATAACGCCCGCCTGAAGGACGACAAGAGCTACCCATTCATCAAGATAGACACGTCCGAGGAATTCCCTCAGGTCTACATCACCCGGAACGTCTCCGATGACGGGGCGCGCTACTTCGGGCCGTTCGCCAGCGCCTCCAGCGTGCGCAGGGCGCTTGCCCTGCTCAAGAAACTGTTCCCCTACCGGTCCTGCACCAAGACCATAACCGGAGACGACCTGCGTCCGTGCCTGGACTTCTACATCCACCGGTGCGTCGGCCCATGCATAGGGGCGGTGGACAAAAGTCAGTACGCCGAGGTAATCGATCAGGTGGTCCTTTTCATCGACGGCAAGACCGTGGCCGTCGCCAAGGACATCGCCAGGCGCATGCGGCAGGCCGCGGATAATCTCGAGTTCGAGCGGGCGGCATCTCTGCGAGACCAGCATCGCGCCATCGAGAAGGTCCACGAGGGCCAAAAGGTGCTTCACTTGACGTCGGAGAGCATGGATGTCATCGCCGTGGCGCCGTCCACAGCCGAGGCATGGGTTGAGATTTTCTTTATTCGGGAGGGCAAGCTCATCGACCGTGGCCACTTCATCATGGCGGGTACGGAGGACGACGACCCACGAAGGATCACCACCGCCTTCGTGCAGCAGTTCTACAACGCAAATCCATATGTCCCGCCGCGGATCGTCGTGCAGCACCCTTTGGAGGACCCGGAGGCGATCCATCACTGGCTCGAGGAGAAGCGCAACGGGAAGGTACTCGTTCACGTCCCGCAGCGCGGCGAGAAACGCAAGCTGTTGGAGATGGTGGCCGAGAACGCCGTCGAGGGCCTGGAACAGCTAAAGGTCAGGCAGGTCGAGCGAGGCGACATGGACGCGGCCATGGCCGCGCTCCAGGAAGCCCTGAGCCTCCCCGAACTGCCTCGGCGCATCGAGTGCTACGACATCTCCAACATCCAGGGCACGAACTCCGTCGGCAGCATGGTGGTCTTCGAAGAAGGAAAGCCGAAGACGGCTCACTACCGGCGATTCAAGATCAAGACCGTCGATGGCGTGGACGACTACT
>CAZJDV010000044.1:0-20268 GCA_964544865.1 uncultured Dehalococcoidia bacterium
TCACAACAAATCTTCTCGGCTCCACAACTGTCCCTCTTTTGCTGATTGACAACAAATAGGCTACAGTAACGGCATCATGATTTGGATTGGCCGTCTCTTCAGCCTCGTTCTGGGCGTCGTATTGTTCGCCTTGCTGTTAGTGACCCTCGTGCTTCTGCAGGTCAGCGACACCTTCCTTGACCTCGGATTCTACCCACGTGAGCTGGAGAACGCCGATATCTACGAATTCGTACTTGTCGATCTGCTGTCAACCGCTCTGGACGAGGCGAGGGAGCTTCCCCCCGATAGGTTCTCCGGCGACATCGACGAGAACCCACTTGAAACCTCAGGCCTCAGCTCGGAGCGCATCGTCGAGGCGATAAACCGCGCCGTGCCGCCGGAGTACGTCCAGGGCCTGGTGGAGCAGTCGTTCGACCAGTCCGGACGGTACCTCACCGGGGAGCGGGACGAGTTCACGTTCACGCTAATGGCTGGCGAACAGGTCGCCATCATAGTGGACGAGGTAAAGGCACTGCTTCGGGACGCCGACGCATACGAACTGCTGTTCTCGCGGGGCTTAGAGCCGGCCATATGGGACGCGGTGACTCTCGATCTGCCACTCGGGGTCGATGTGTCATCTGGACGGCTGGTGGAGTCGGTGCGGGTCATCGTTCCACCGGACTGGGTGCGGGATCAGGTTGAGGGGGCGCTGGACGAGGCGACCCCGTACTTCCTTGGCGAGAAAGACAGCTTCGAGATCAGGGTCCAGCTCTCCGACCGCGTCGAGGTCGCCCTCGAAGAAGTCAAGAGCCTTCTTAGAGAGGTAGACACCTACAAGCTGCTTTACACCGAGGTCGTAGAGCCGGCGGTGCTGACAAACCTGGACGCACCGGTAGACCTGCCCTTCGGTGTTGAAGTAACTCAGGAAGAGATCCTGTCCGCGCTGCGGGAGGTCGCACCGCCCGAGTGGGTCCAAGAGCAGGTGGAGATGCTGATAGATGATGCCAGTCCGTACCTTACCGGCAAGGAGGACCGGTTCTCGACGGAGATATCGCTGGTGGAAAACAAGCGGCTGGCGGGAGAGGTAATCGCCGAGCTGGTAAACTCCAGGCTGATTGACGTGATAGAAAGCTTGCCGAGGTGCCAGACCCGGGCCGAGATTGCAGCAGCGCTGCAGGGAGCCACTGGCGGCCTCCCCTCGTGCGTACCTCCTGAGCTCTCCGTTTCGCAGCTAATTGATCGCTCTGGCATCGACATCGCGGGGACTGTCCAGGAGACCGTCCTCGGGTCCATACCCAACCGGATAAGATTTACGGACGCCCTGGTCAAATCGGCGTTGAAGCAGGCCGGGGCCGGTGACAACGCGGACCTGGTGGACGATGTGAGGGAGATCCTCCGGGACGGGTGGGTCTACACGGACGAAGACTTGAAAACGGACCTCGCGGAGTTCGACGACGAAGCCGTCGAGAACCTGGAGAGCATACGTGCTTTCTTGGCGAACGGGTGGACGTACACACACGTGGACTTCAGGGAAGACCTGGCGCAGTTGGACGCGGTCCCGCTCTCAGGGGAAGACCTGTTCTTCGTTCGCGCCACCCCCGTGGAGCAGTTGGACATCGTTCGAAAATGGCTCGATTGGGCGCGTACCTTCCGATGGGTGATCTATCTGCCGATGATACTGCTATTGGTGGTCGTCGGAGTCCTGGGGGGGCGAGGTTGGACCGGTCGCGTGATTTGGGCCTCGTCGTTCCTGCTGGTGTCCGCTGGAATCATCGTCATGATCGCCGGCCCAGTCTACGGCTCCCTGTCCTCCTCGGGGTTCGACGCGGCTCGGGAGGAGGCGCTCAAGGAAATCGACAGGCAGGCCGACCAGGATTTCTTGAACACCTCGCGGCTAATCGCAAACAAGGGCGTCGACGTGGGGGAGTCCATCGCCAACGACTTCGTCTCGGGAATACGCAACTCGGCCATCAACCTGGCCTTCATCTCGCTCGTCGCCATACTGATCGCCGTGTTCTGGAACGCGATCATCGACGCGATCATCCAGTATTGGCCCGAGAAAGACGAGGAGCCCGACCTCCCAGCGGAGATTACGTAGGGATCGGTATCAGCCGTTAGATGACGCATCGTCAGTCCGGTAACGTTGGCTCACACCCGTCGTCCCGAAGGGGAGTAGAGAGAAAAGAGCGCGATTTCTTATGCCGCCCAGCCGAGCTCAGCTCCACACACGAGGGACCGATTCCCGAAGGCCTCAGACCGCTTCCGCCCGGGCCACCAGGAGGCCATCCTCCCTGCGGACCGGAATGGCAAAAGAGATGCTATCGACATGAACCGCGATCTCCCTGTCCCCAGCGTGAAAGTGCGGGAACCGAGGGTCGCCGTACTTCTGGGACTGATCGCCGGCCAGGACCAGCGAGCGTACCGCGTCGCGGTCGGGGGCGCGCCCCTGAAGTAGATTTCGTATGTAGAGGGCACACAGCTCGTCTTCGTCGGTGCGCGTCCTGCCGCCGTCTCCCATGGCGACGATGGTCACGAGATCGGGGGCGCCCTGCAGGATCACCTGGGCCGTGGCACTGGCAGTCACCAGCGATCCCGCGAAAATCTGCTCGGCGTTGGTGGCGGCGCTGACGCCGACGGTGCCGGCCGAGGTCCGTTGCACGAGGACCTTCCCCTCCAGGTCCGCCTGTGACAGCTCGAATGGTGAGTTGCCGAAGTCGAA
The DNA here is from genome assembly GCA_964544865.1 of uncultured Dehalococcoidia bacterium. Taxonomy (GTDB): domain Bacteria; phylum Chloroflexota; class Dehalococcoidia; order Lucifugimonadales; family CAJWER01; genus CAZJDV01. Next base: position 2,699 of record CAZJDV010000044.1, read on the forward strand.
CCCCTCCGGCATGATGCCATCCACCTCGCCGACGCTGACGTCCGCAAGCCCGCGGCGGCGGAGGTCACGCGCCTCCTCTACCTCCGCGACCAGGATGATCTTCCGGACGCCCATGGAAAAAGCGATGGCGGCCGTCGTGAAAGCCCTGTAGGCATCTATGATGACTACAGTGCCCTCCGCCCTTTCGGCGCCTTTGAGAAGGCTCTCTATGCGTATCTCCATTGCGTGACTCCAGTGGTGTGTACGGCACGGGCCGATTTCCTACAAAAAAAGGCGGGAATGATGCTCGCCTCTAGGGTGCCTTATGCGGCGCGATGCTATGCCCCGCGCCGGAAAAAGCGCTCCGGCGGCGCGGCGTCGCGCAGCCCAGCCATCTGTTGCAGTGTGGGCGTTACCCGCACCAGATCGGACAGGAGATCGATGAAGGTGGCCATGATCGGGTGTTTTAGCATCACATCGACATATGTCTGCTCACCTCGAAGTATGCGGCATATCAACGACCAGATGATGGGGGTATGCCGGTCTATCCAGACATAGAGCGCGGGGGACAGGTGAAGCAGGTCGTGGAACTGGCGCGACACCCTCAGGTCTGGGACCATCTCGCGCTCCACCTCACGCCTGTATCCGCTCAGGTCGGGGGCCTCCCCCGCCGCATATGCCGCCAGATGCGCGGCCGCAACGCGCCCGCTCCAGATGGCGGAGTATATGCCCTCACTGCTGATCGGGTCGATGAGCCCTGCGGCGTCGCCGACCAGGAGCACGTTGCCGTCGGCCAGGGGGGAGCCGAGCTGCCGCAGGGGCAGGTGGTGTCCTTGCAGGCCCCAGACATTTGAGGGCTCATACCCATAGTAGCGCACGAGCCCGTCCAGCCGTTCGCGCAGCGTGGAGCCGATGTACTTCCAGCCGCCGAGTCCGATGTTCAGGTGGTCCGCCTTGGGGAAGATCCAGCCGTAGCCGCCCTCCATTCCGCCCAGGTCCAGGCCCAGCACCTGCCCCCACTCGTCCAGGACTCCGTTGGGCGGGGTGATGTTACCTTCCAGGGCGATCCAGTGCTTCAGTCTGGTCTCGATGCCCGCCTTCCGGGCGGTCTGGCCGTTGGCGCCGTCCGCGGCGACGAGAGCCGTCCCCTCCACCACTTCGATACCCGTGCGAACGACCACGTGGGTTGGCCGGCGCACGATCTCCTTCACGGGCGCACTCTCGCGCAGCGACACGCCGGCCTCAAGCGCGCGGTCCAAGAGGTAGGCGTCGAGCCGGGACCGCTGCGTGAGGAACACGAGCTCTTTCGAGGTGTGGTGGGTGAAGGGCTTCGACTGGCGGATAGTAAGCTGCAGACCGGTTATCACCCGCTCGGTCACCGGGGCCAGATCGAACGGCAAGAGCTTTGCAGCCCTTACCGACACGGCGCCTCCGCATGGCTTGTCTCGTGGAAACTCGGCCTTATCCAGTAGCAAGACGGAGAGCCCGCGGGCGGCGCATTCACGCGCGGCGGTGCTGCCAGCGGGTCCGGCCCCAACAACTATGACATCATATCGCATCTGTTAGTAAACCAGGGCTGGGCTGTAGGCCGTTCTCATGTGGCGCATCCAGGGCATGTTTGACTTGTGTCCCAGCTTTGGCGAACCATGACGAACACCGCTCGGGCGGACTCTCCGATTATAGTGCCCCGGCCTTGCCGGTGCAATCCCTGCCCGATACTCCGGTTAAGGGAACTCACTATACGTCGTGCCGGGCGAGATATAGACGGTCGCCGGGGGCATGGTCTGGCGAGGACCTACCGAAGCTCCCTGGGCAATACAAAACTGACGTCTTCGTCGGCGCCGTTCAACATCACCACTTCGTCCGGTTTGATGGCCTCCACGACCGCGCTAACCAGCAGTTCCGGTGTCGACGCCCCGGAGGTTATCCCTATGTTATCCACCGCTTCTAGCCAGCTCGGGTCTAGCTCGTCCGGGCCGTTGATAAGATAGGCGGTCACGCCGTGGGCCTCGGCGACCTCTCGCAGCCGCTCGCAGTTGGAGCTGTTGGGCGCGCCGATGACCAGCACAAGCTCGACGGAGCGGCACAACTCCTTCACCGCGAGCTGCCTGTTGGTCGTGGCGTAGCACAGATCGTTTCTCACAACCACATTCGAGAAGTGCCCGCGAATCTCCCTAATCGCACGCTCGGTGTCATCGACGGATAGCGTCGTCTGGGTCAGCACGGTCACCGGAGTATCCCTGTCCCAGGCGGGAAGCTCCACCGCCTCTCTATCGTCCACCAGGTGCATCGGTTCCTGACCCATCGAGCCCTTGACCTCCTGGTGGCCGCGATGCCCGACCAGGACAAGGCTTCGGCCTTCCCTCGCGTACTTGTGGGCCTCGTTATGAACCTTGGTGACCAGGGGACAAGTGGCGTCGATAACGTGGAGGTTCCGTTGCGCGGCCTTCTCGAAGTCCTCCGGCGGGGACCCGTGCGCGGAGAACACCACCGTCGATCCCTTGGGGATGTCATCCACGTTCTCGACCGTCCTCGCACCCTTCTTTTCCAGGGAGGTGACGACGAAGGGATTATGCACGATCTGGTGCTTCACATAGACGGGCGGCCCGAATTTCTTGAGGGCCAGGTCCACCACATCGACGGCCCTGACCACCCCTGCACAGAAACCTCTAGGGCTTCCCAGAAATACCTTCACTGCGCTACCCTCCTCTATAGAACTATCGGTTATCGATTCTAACGCATCGGCCCGTTTCGGCGGCTGGCAGGCCGCCTCGCGGGACCGCCAAGCATGGGTGTATACTACACACGACTTGAACCACCAGGGGAAATTAGATATGAAACTAGCTGCACGGATGGGACGGCTGGGTACCGAAACCGCGTTCGAGGTCCTTGCCAAGGCCAGGCGGCTCGAAGCGGAAGGGATGGATATCATCCACCTGGAGATCGGCGAGCCGGACTTCGACACTCCACGAAACATAGTGGACGCCGGAATGAAAGCGCTGAACGGCGGTTTCACCCACTATGGCCCGTCTCCCGGTCTCATGGAGGTCAGGGAGTGCATCGCCGAAGAGATATCGAAAACGAGGGACATCTCCGTCGCCGCGGACAACGTGGTCGTCACGCCCGGTGGCAAACCCATAATGTTCTTCGCCATACTGGCGCTGGTGGACGACGGAGACGAGGTGCTCTACCCCAACCCAGGCTTTCCTATCTACGAGTCGATGATCAACTTCGCCGGCGGCGTGCCCGTGCCGATGAAGTTGGTGGCGGAGCGCGACTTCGACGTGGACGTGGACGAGGTGGCCCGCCAGATAACGCCGCGCACCAAGATGATGATCCTCAACTCGCCCAACAATCCCTGCGGCAGCATCATAGGCAGGGAAGGCCTGGAGGCCCTTGCGAACCTGGCAAGGGAGAACGACATCGTCGTCCTGTCGGACGAGATCTACAGCCGATTCCTCTACGAGGGCGAGCACCACAGCATCACGCAGTTCCCCGGCATGGTCCAACAGACCATCATCCTGGACGGCTTCTCCAAGACCTACGCGATGACGGGCTGGCGGATCGGTTTCGGAGTTATGCCGATTGAGCTGGTGGAGCCCATCTCCCGCCTGAGCACCAACAGCGTCTCCTGCACCGCCAGCTTCACGCAGATGGCGGTCCTGGAGGCGATGGACGGCCCGCAAGAAGACGCCAACCACATCGTGGCGGAGTTCAAGAAGCGCCGCGACATCATCGTAAACGGCCTCAACGATATCCCCGGGATCCGCTGCCCGATGCCCAAGGGCGCCTTCTACATCTTCCCCAGCATCGAGGACACCGGGATGACGAGCCGCCGGTTCGCGGATGGCCTGCTGGAGGAGGCCGGCGTCGCCTGCCTGGCCGGCGAGTCCTTCGGAGCGTATGGCAAGGGGAGTGTGCGATTCTCATTCGCCAACTCCGCGGAGAACATCGAGCGCGCCCTGGAACGCATCGACAAGTGGGTCAGAAGCGAGTCTTGAAGGCCGGAGGGCGGGTCTGAGACCGCCTGACCCGACGAATTCACGAGCTTATTCTGTGGACGCTTGCGGCCACTCTCTGTGGTCGCGTCGCATCTTCGTATTCGTCGAGCAGGGACTACTTGGGCGAGGGTGCGATACTCCGTCGAGATAGCGTGGACGGCACGAGACGAGGAGGGACGCAAGTTTGGATAAGCTAGGAATGGCAGTCGTTGGGCCGTCGGGAGTGATCGGCCGCAAGCACGTCGAAGAGGTGGCGGCATCGCCCTCGGCGAGACTCGTGGCCATCCATGACGTCAACACGAAGGCCGCCGAGGCGCAGGCCGCTGAGTTCGGCACGAAGTCATACGCGACGCTCGACGGGCTGCTCGGCGACCCCGGCGTGGACGCGATCACCATCGCCACCCCCCATCCTTTCCATCTGCCGGTTGCGCTCAAGGCCTTCGAGGCGGGCAAGCACGTCCTCAGTGAGAAGCCGATAGCGGCGACTCCGTCGGAGGCCGACCGCATGGTGAAGGCCGCGCGGGACGCGGGACTCAAGCTGGGGGTCGTATTTCAGAACCGCTTCCGGCCCGAGGCCATACGCATCCGCGAGATGGTTAATGACGGAACGCTCGGCGAGTTCTACCGCACGTCACTGCTCTTTGCGGGCTTCAGGTCACAGGGATACTACGACTCGGCGCCCTGGCGCGGGACCTGGAGCGGCGAGGGTGGCGGCGCGCTGTTCAACCAGGGTATCCACTACCTCGACTTTTTCCAGTGGCTCGGCGGCATGCCCAATGTGGTGCACGGGCAGGCCGGGACGCTGATGCACGACATCGAGGTCGAGGACTCCGCCAGCGCCCTTCTGGGGTACGCGAACGGCGCCCAAGGTCTGATCCACTGTAACACCGTTCAGGCGCCATCCCAGACGCGGGTGGAGCTGTGGGGCGAGAAGGGCGGGATCGTGATCACGGACGACAAGGTGAGCTACTACCGTCTCGACGTCGGCCTGCGCGAGTTTTCATCCCAGAAGCAGAACAACGCCTTCGCCAAACCTGTCGCCTCGGAGGTCTCGCTCAGTCTCGAGGTCAGCGGCGCCGACCATGCGGACACCATAGAGGACTTCGCCCGTGCGGTCCTCGACGACCGCGAGCCCGCCGCGCCGGGGGAGGAAGGCGTCAAGTCCCTGGAGTTGGCAGCGGCGATCATCTACTCTAGCTGCATGGGGCGTCCGGTGGATCTGCCTCTCGACCGTGTGCCATACGACAGGCTGCTCGACGACCTGAAACAGCGCCGCAGCCTCTTCACCCGGTCTCCATCAAAATAGCTCCACCGTCCCCTATCCCCTCACCTCCCTAACCTCCGCGTCCGCCATCAGCCCGCGGAGCGCCGCCACCGCGCGGCGCATGCCTTCCTGGCCGCTGAACCCGCCGCGCCTGCCCGCCACCTTGAGATGAGGCTCCAGTGCCACGAAACCGCGGTATCCGCTGTCCCGCAGCCTTGCCAGCAGCTCTGGGACCTGCCCGTCGCCGTCCCCCGCGACCGTGATAACGCCGTCGGACATGCGGATATCCTTTACCTGGACCCAGGCGAGGTACTCGCTCAGCAGCGGCCATCCGCGCTCAGTAGCCCTCGCCACGCCGGAAGCGGGGAAGTTCCCCGTGTCCCACACAAAGCGCAGGCTCGGGCTGTCGACGCCCTTGAGGATGGCCTGGCAGCGCTCCGGCGTGTCACCCATGAGCCGACTCTCGTTCTCGAGCAGCAGCAGCATGCCGCGCCCGGCCGCCGCCGCGGCCATCGCGGACAGGCGCGTCATCGCCTCGTCGAGGTACTCGTCTTGCTGATCGTCGCCGGGCGGGTAGAAGGAGAACAGCCTTATGGTGCTGGTGTCCAGCGCCTCGGCAACCTGGAAGATGCGGTCCAAGTCTTGAAGCGCCTCGTCCAGCGGTTCCGAGATCGAGGTCTTGCCCACGGGACTGCCGATGCAGCTCACCCGGATCGCGTGACGCGTGCAGGCGTCTTTGACCGCGGCGACTCGGGCATCGTTTAGCTCCAGGACGTTGGTCCCCCAAGCCTTTCTGAACTCCAGGTAGCCGATGCCAAGCTCGTTCAGAAGATCGAGCTGCACGTCCATGTCGTCGTCGATCTCGTCGCCAAAGGCGCTCAGCGTAATGCCGGCCTCCGCTTGCGTCATACTGACCCTCCTATTATTTCCGCCACCCCCTGCGGATCATGTCGGCCACCCTCTCGCCGATGACGATCGAGGTCGAGTTGGTATTGGCCCTGGTGCAGTCGGGCATGATAGACGCGTCGACGACCCGGAGGCCCTCGAGACCGTGGACCTTGCCCACTCTGACTCACCACCGCCATGGGATCGGACGCGGGGCCCATCTTGCAGGTGCCAGAGACGTGGTGGCTGGTCTGCACCCACTTCATCATCCAGCGGTCGAGGGCATCGTCCGAGCCCAGATCGGCGTCGGAGAGGTGGACCCTTTCTCGCACAAGACGCTTCCAGCCATTGTGCTCGGCGAGATCGAGGGCGATGCTCACCCCCTCCCGCATCCTCGAGCGGTCGAACTCGTCCTGGAGGTAGTTGTAGTCCAGCAGCGGCTGAATCCGCGGGTCGCCGGACCTGAGCATGACGCTGCCGCTCCCGACCGCCAGGTCCAGGCATACTACCATCAGCAGGCCGGTCTCCTGGGTCTGGCGATGCGCCAGGAATCGCTGCTCGATGGGGCCTCGGGAGCCGGGGTGTATCAGCATGTCGTTCGGTAGTTGGGATCCCGCCGCCGTATAGCGGAGGGTCACTTGAATGGTGGATGTGCGGGCGTCTTGTCTGAAGTCCTCCCTAGTGCGCCAGGACGGGCGCACCTGAGGGTGGTCACGCAGGTTTCGCCCCACCCCCGGCATGTCGTGGACAGGCTGGACTCCCAACTCCACCAGATGTTCGGCGGGACCCACGCCCGAGAGCAGCAATATGTGGGGCGAGCCGATGGCGCCCGCGCTGAGGATCACCTCCTCGGCCCTGACGGTGAATGTCTCGCCACCGCTCTCGACCAGCACCCCCCCCACGGCATGCCCGCCCTGGATGAGCACCTTGTGGACCTGTGATTGCGCTTTCACCGTTAGGTTCTGGCGGCTCCGCGCCTGGGCCAGGTACCCGATATTCGTGCTCCAACGCACCCCCCCGAGGTTGTTCATCGGCGTCGGCCCCACCCCGATGGTGTCCGGGGCGTTATGGTCAGGGCAGTCGGGGAAGTCGGCCTCAAGCGCCGCCTCGTAGAAGGCCCGCTGGTCCTCGTTCCACTCGTGGGGCTTGAACCGCCGGACGATTATGGGCCCGTCCGTGCCATGAAAGTCGCCTCGAAAGTCCGAGTCCGTCTCGCACATCCGGAAAAACGGGAGAAGCTGCTCGAAACTCCAAGCGCCGTTTCCCGACGATGCCCAGCCATCGTAGTCCTCCGGCACCCCTCGCAGGAAAATCGCGGCGTTGACGGCGCTGGACCCTCCGACGACCTTTCCCCTGGGCACGAGACCGGGCCAGGCCTCGTCCGTGTACCTGACGGCGAAGTACCGGGTGTGCTCGGTCCGCCACCGCTTGCTCCGCGTGAGATTGGGGACGAAGCTGTACTTCACCTCCGGCGGCATATGGTCGACGTCCAGGAAGTCGCGCCCCGCCTCCAGCAGCAAGACCGAGCGTCCGGGATCCTCCGTGAGCCGCGTGGCCAGGACCGCTCCGGCGGATCCCGCCCCGACGATTATTGTGTCGTATTTCATCTTACCCGCGCCGCGGTCGAGCTTGTTTCGAGGAGGCATTCCACCATCGCTCCGATGAGCAACCGGGGAAGACCAGGGATGGGCAGCTACTCTGCCGGCTGCACGATCACGAGAGGCACGCCCTGGGCGTCGGCCGGGTCGAGCAAGAACGACGCGCCGTCCAAATCGGCGCTCCACCGTCCCGTGGTTAGTCCCCGCCCGGCCAGATAGCTCTCCGTTTCGTCCAGGTCCCGGGTCCTGATCGCCAGATGGTATGGGGCCTCCCCGTTGCGTTCGAGAAATCGAGATAACGCCCCCGTTTTCAGAGGCGACAGGAAGTCCAGGTAGCTGTTGCCCAGGTCGAGCCTGACGCGCCGGGTTGTGTCGTTCACAGGGCCCTCGGACACCCAGGATAGGTCGAACCTCTCCTGCCAGCGCGATGCTGCTTCGCCGGCGTCGTTGACCGCGACGGCCAGGTGGTGTATGCCGTGTGCTCCGTTGGGATGCGCGGTGGGCTCGGGGGGCTCGGTGTACCTCTCCTCAACCGAGTGGTCGTGCTGAATGACGAACGTTTGGCTGCCGGGACTCTCCGCAGCGTCGATCTCCATCTGCCGCCAGGAGTAGGCCGTGGCGCCATCTTCGGCCTGACGCGCGCCAGGAACCGGCTCCCTGGTCCAGACCCCGCGGCCCTTGAGTTCCGCGTATCTCGCGTCGATGTCCGCAGACCCCATCGCGAAGATGAACAGCCCCTCCCTCGACTCCAGGAACGGGACCAAGTTGGGCCTGAACAGCCCTTCCTTGGGGTCGTGGACGGCGATGATCTCCAGGTAGTCGGGACCGAATACGACGAGCCTGTTGTGGGTCCCCCGTCCGGGGTGCCTCCCTTCCGGGGTCACCTTGAACCCGAGGCCCTCGAAGGCGCGGCCCGCGGCCGAGAGACCTCGGACGGCGATCAACACGTGGTCGAGGTACAGGTCAGTCATTCCGCGCCTCCGCAACGCGGCACGCTACTCACCCTTGACCACCGGACGCATCGCCATGATGTGCTCCGGTCCCGAGGCGCAGCAGCCTCCAATGATTTGCCCACCCATCTGCTTCCACTCCCCGGCGAATTCGGCCAGGCGCAGTGGTGAGTAGTCCCCCAACTGTGCGATGTCTCGTCCCGTGCTGGGCCGCCGGTTGGTCAGCAGGGGGCGCGATGAGGCCAGGGGGCCCGTCGGATTGTATCCCAGGTTCGGGTAACCTCCCACCGGACCGTCGAAGGCCTCCTTCAGGATTGGCAGGCCCGCGGATATGGCCTCCGGTGTGCTGCACATCAGCAGCACGGCATCCACGGCGTGGCCTTTAAGCGCCGCTCCCAGGTTCGACAGGCTCTCGCCGTACTGCATTTCGCCGTCTTCGGTGATATGGCGCACCCCCAAGAACACCGGCAGGCCCGCCTCCGCGCAGGCGTCCACCGCGGCCACGCAGTCGGCGACGTGCCCTATGTACTCAGCGAGGATCACGTCCACTCCAAGCTCAGCCAACAGCCTCGCGTGGTCCGTGTACTCGGCCACGAACGCATCTGTCCCCATTATGGTGACGTCCGGAGAGCTCTCCGCCGTCCGCCCGGCGGGGTCCGTAAGTCGCGCGTGGAGCGTTGGGGCTGCGATGCCTCCCGCCACATGTGTCTGCGGGTTCATCGCGTCCCTGGCCCGGATGGCGTTTTCGCCGGCGGCCAACGCGTACTGGGTCCACTGGCCGCTCATGTCGATGCGCGCCATCGCCGAGGGAGTCGTCCAGAAATTATTGCTGATGATTATGTCCGCCCCAACCCTCATGTAATCCTGGTGGACCTGCTGCACGACGTCGGAGTTATCGATGTTTGCTGTAGCCGACCAGGCCTTGAGCCGGTCCGTCGCCGCCACTTAGCCGGTCCAGAATACTTCGTGATGGCATCTGCTCCTCCTGTCGCGAAAATGATGCCGCGTCAGCAATCGTTTGAACACTAGCACCGTGTCGTGATGCAGTCAATCGTCTTCAGCCACTCGAATTCGTCTCATCGCACGCCAGACTTTGGGCCGCTAGCCCTCGTCGCGGAACTCGAGCGTTATGCTGTGACGCCCGGTGGCGCCGTCGGGGTAGACGGACTTCACCGTCGAGGTCTGGACCTCACCCTGGCTGTCCGTCGCTCGCACGGTCAGGGTCGCCCGGCCCGTCGCCTGTGGCTCATAGCCAGCCTCCCAACTCACCCACGTGTAGGGCGATGGAGGCGTGCTAATCCTTCGCACCGGCGTCCAGGTCCTACCGCCGTCGGAGCTGATCTCGACGCCGACGATACCCCGCCCTCCTGAGAAAGCCACACCCGCCAGGCCCACGGGCTCAATGGGGAGCACAGATCCCGATTCGGGGCGCACGAATTTCGACATGGTCTTTATGACTGGGTGATCCGACCTGCCTCGCCGCGCCCAATATCCCTTGAAGTCTTGGTCCACGGCCACGATCCCGGTCAGCCACTTGACGCTCTTGTAGCCGTAGAGGGGCGGCACGAGCAGCCGTGCCGGGAAACCGTGGCTGTGCATCAGTGGCTCGCCGTTCATCTCGTAGGCGACCATGACCTCGTCGCTCAACGCCCTGTCCATCGAAACGCCGTCCGTATACCCGTCCGCCGCGCGAAAGGACACGTCTCTCACGCCGGACTTCAACCGGGCCCGTTCGAGGATTACTCTGAGCGGCACGCCCCTCCACCGGGCGTTGCCTATCAACTCTCCGCCGACGATGTTTCCCACACACTCCAGCGTTATGAACTGCTCGACCGAGGGCATGGCCTTGAGGTCCTCGTAGCTAAGCTCGAACGGCTCCTCCACGAGCCCGGCGACCTGCAAGGACCATCGCGAGGATTCGATCACAGGGTCGGCTTCGTTCTTGGAGACGCGGAAGAACTCCGAGTTCGGCGTGGTCTCCGTCGCCAGCGGGGGCCCTGGAGCCGGCGCCAGGCCGGGCCCGGCGTCCGCGGGCGAGCCGGCGGCGGGGGGCCTCACCCCGCAGGCCGCGGCGATGGCCAGCAGCGACCACGCCCCAAGCTGCAGGAGGAAGGCGCGCCGCCCGGAGGCGTCCTGAGCTTGGACGCTCCGCCGTGCCAGGCGGGAGTACAGCCTGCCCAGCGTCAGCCCATATATAAGGTGTGCCGCCAGGCCCACGCCGAGAGGGGACGCGGAAGCGGAAAAACCCGATGGCGCCAGCAGCACGACGCCCCCTAGCCAGATCGCCAGCGCGAGGGCCGGCGCCCGCATCCACTCCTGCCAAAAGCCGACCGGCCGGCGCGCGGCTAACACTCCATAGGCGGCGCCCAGCCCCCCCCCCGCAAGCACCTGAGACACCAGCAGGGCCCCCAGCACAACCTGGCTCTCCGCCGGATTGGCGCGGACCAGAGCCAGCTCGAAAACGCCCGCCACGCCCCAGATGGTGTGTCCTGCTGCCTGGAAGGCGACCATTACCAGTCCCGCCGCCAACCCGGCGGCAAGGCCGGCGGTGGCCGGTCCTATGGCGGGAACCTTTGTCGACCCAGGAATCATGTGCTGCTGGACCCCACAGACACCGCCCGCTTCCGACCGATCTCACCGATGAGTAGGATGGTAGCATGTCCGAAGACCGGTGGCGGCTGGTAGAATAGCCGAAACACAACCCCGATGGGACCGATATGCCGACCCTGTACACCGTGGCGACCCCGATAGGCAACCTCGAAGACATCACCATGCGGGCCCTCAGGGTCCTTGGCGAGGTGGACCTCATCGCCGCCGAGGATACGCGCGTGACCCGTCGGCTGCTCGACCGATACCGGATCGAGACCCCTATTACCAGCTACCACGAGCACAACAAGCACACCAAAACACCGCGTCTGGTCGATCAGCTCAAGACCAAAGACATAGCGCTGGTATCGGACGCGGGGATGCCGGGGATCAACGACCCTGGCCGGGAACTGGTCGCCGCGGCGGCGGAGGCTGGGCTGGAGGTGGTTACCGTGCCAGGACCGTCGGCCATCACGTCCGCGGTCGCCCTGTCCGGGCTGCCCATCGACCAGTTCGTGTACCTGGGATACCTGCCGAGGAAGCGAATGGACCGCAGGAGGCTACTGGAGTCCCTAGTTGGGGAGAGGCACGCGCTGGTGGCGTTCGAGACCCCTCACAGGCTCAAGGCCGCCCTGCGAGACATCCTCGACACCGTGGGCGAACGGCGCATCTCGGTCTGCCGCGAGCTCACCAAGCTCCACGAAGAGGTGTTCCGGGGGACCGTGTCCCAGGCCATCGAGCATTTCACGGAGCCGAGAGGCGAGTTCACGCTGGTCGTCGAGGGACAGGGGGATACTCAGGCAATAGGACCGGACGCCGAGGAGCGGGCCGTCTCCCTCCTCGCCGGGCTGCGCGCCGGCGGCTCCCGCGCAAGGGAAGCGGTCGCCGAGGTATCGCAGGCCACCGGCCTGCCCAAACGGCGCGTATACGGCCTGTGGCTGGAGGGGGAAGGCCAACGGGAACCGGCGTAGACCACTTGAATTGCTACGACTAGCAGCCCCGATTATGGTACCATTCGTAGAGTAGGTGGCAACTGAAAATGAACAGTCCCTCCAATGTCTGAGACAATCCTCGTGGCCGTGGCTTGGCCCTACGCGAACGGGTCGATTCACCTGGGACAGGTCGCGGGCGCGTATCTCCCCCCCGACATCTTCGCTCGTTACCACAGGCTCAAGGGCAACGACGTGCTGATGGTATCCGGCAGCGACTCCCACGGCACGCCCGTGACGCTGGAGGCCGAAAAGCGGGGCGTATCCCCCAAGGAGGTGTTCGGCGCGTACCACGCCCAGTTTGTCGATAACTGGGAGCGCCTGGGCATCAACTTCGACCTCTTCACCACCACCGACACCGACAACCACAGCGAAGTCGCGCAGGACATGTTCCTGAGGCTGCGCGAGAACGGTTACATCTACAGCGACATCATGCTCCAGCCATACTGCGAGACAGATAAACGGTTCCTCGCCGACCGCTACGTGGGGGGCACGTGCCCACATTGCGGTTTCGACGGCGCGCGAGGCGACCAGTGCGACAACTGCGGGCGCATCCTCGACCCGCAGGAGCTCATAGACATGGCGTGCAGCAACTGCGGGAACACCCCGGTGATCAGGGAGACAGAGCACTTTTTTCTGAAGCAGAGCGCGTTCGAAGGACGCCTCTTGGAGTGGGTCCGCTCTCACGAAGAATGGAAACCCAACGTACGCAACTTCGCCATCGCGCTCCTGGAGGGGGGCCTGCACGACCGTGCGATTACTCGAGACATCGAGTGGGGCATCCCGGTTCCCGTCGAGGGCTACGAGGGTAAGCGGATATACGTGTGGTTCGAGGCCGTGATCGGATACCTGTCGGCAACGAAAGAGTGGGCGAAAAAGGGAGGCGACCCCGACGCGTGGAAGGCCTTCTGGCAGGATGGGTCCAAGGCATACTACTTCATGGGCAAGGACAACATCACATTTCACACCACCCTGTGGCCAGCGATGCTCATGGGATACGGAGACCTGAACCTTCCCCACAACATTCCCGCGAACGAGTTCCTCAACCTCGAAGGCCGGCAATTCTCGACCAGCCGCAACTGGGCGGTCTGGCTCCCCGACTACCTGGACAGGTACGACCCTGACCCGTTGCGGTACGTCCTTGCGGCCACAATGCCCGAAACGAGCGACTCGGATTTCTCCTGGCGGGAGTACGTGCGCCGCAACAACGACGAACTCGTGGCCACATACGGCAACCTGGTGCACCGAGTGCTGATGATGTCATACCGTAACTTCGACGGCAGGGCGCCGGCGCCGGGAGATCTGGACGCGCAGTCCAAAGAGCTCCTCACAGAGGCGGCGCGGCGATTCGATGAGGCGGGTCAGAACATCGAAGACTGCAAATTCCGCGCGGCCCTTGGCGCGTCGATGTCGCTTGCGCGAGCGGCGAATACGTACCTTGATCGCAAGGCGCCGTGGCGGGCGGTCAAGACCGACCGGCCGGCGGCGGCTACAACCCTGTGGACTACCCTGACGGTCATCAACTGTCTCAAGATCGCGCTGTCCCCATTCCTTCCCTTCAGCTCGGAGAAACTGCATCGATTGCTGGGGTTCGAAGGAAGCGTCCAGCAGGCGGGATGGAATTGGACCCCGGACATGCTTAGACCTGCCCAGGACCTCGCCGCACCGGAGCCGCTGTTCACGAAAATAGACGAGGCGATAGTCGAAAAAGAGACCGAGGGTATCGGTACATAGCGGCCTGGCGGCGGACCCGCTCGAAAGCCAGGGCCGCTTGTCCGAGCCCGAATTCGCGGTATGGAGTTCAATCAAGTTGCAGACGAAGACCCCTTCAGGGCATCCGAGCGTGGAGGACGATGATCGAAACGGGCGCACGGCTCTCGCCGAGCGACTCGATCGGGTCTACGCTCCCGTACGGGAGGAGTTGGACCGCGTCAATGGGAAACTCAGGGGCCTGACCGGCGCCCAACCGTCCTATCTGGCCCAACTGCTCGATCATGTGCTTGAGACGACCGGCAAGCGCCTGAGGCCCGCGATAACGCTGCTGGCCTCCCGGTTCCACCCGAACGACGGCCGCGCCGCCCTGATAATGGCGGCGGCGGTCGAGCTGCTGCACATAGCCACGCTGATACATGACGATACCGTGGACAATTCGGACATCCGCCGGGGCAAAGCCACTGTCAGCCGCATGTGGGGCCGCAATGCCGCAGTCCTAGTGGGCGACTACATCTTCGCCACGTCCGCGACCTTCGTCTGCGACACCGGAAACATCCGGGTGATACGGCGGTTCTCGGAGACCATAATGGAGCTCGCCAGCGGAGAGCTTAACGAGATGGCCGGGGCCCACGATATCAAGCAGACCAGAGATCAGTACTTCCAGCGGATCTACGACAAGACCGCGTCTTTGTTTACCACGGCGGCAGAGTCGGGCGCGGTGCTAAGCGGCGCCTCCGAGGACGTCGTACAGGCGCTGAAGGCGTACGGCTACAACCTGGGAATGGCCTTTCAGATCGCGGACGACATCATGGACTTCGAGGCCTCCAGCGAGGAGACCGGCAAGCCCGTCGGCAGCGACCTGGCCCAGGGCATATTGACCCTCCCGACGCTGATCGCGATCGAGCGCAATCCCGGTGACAACCCCATCGCGACGCTCTGCCGGCGCCCCGCCGACGCGGAGGCCCTGAGGCAATCCGTGGCGCTCGCTCAAGAACCCTCCATCATGGAGGAGGCGTTCGCCGTGGCCGACCAGTACTCCCGCAAGGCGCTGGACAGCCTGGCGGCCATCGGCCCCGTCGAAGCTCGCGACTCGCTGGAGGACCTGGTGTCTTTCCTGGTACGGCGACGCAGCTAAAGCCGCCGTAGGTTTCGACCGCCGCCTGGGCTCGATGAGCTAGACCCGCTCCCACGCCGCCGCACACGACATCCCGCGCGCGCTAGATCGTGGGATCGATCCTCTCGCGTACCTGCCTCAAATTCCACAGCAGCAGGCCGGCGGACAGGCCAAGATATAAGAGTGCGAAGTACTGGCGGGAGTCCACGTCGGTAAAGGGCAGATGAACGATGAACAGGCCCAGTAATACCGCGCCGGATTTCCAGCCCAGGAGCCTTGGAGCTATTAGCACGATCGCGAACACCGACACGGAGGACGTGAGAAGGAATTCCACGAGCTGCCGGGACTCCAGGGGGAAACTGAGAAGCTGCCCGGCCGAAAGGCTGAAGATGAACGCCATGCTGCCGATGAGTATGGTAAGCTGATTCACCTGCGCCGAGATCACCGTTGTCAGGCCCGCCTGGGGGTTGAGCCGCAGACTGAACAGGGCGGCGACGATTATCTCGGGAGACTCGGAAGCGAGAGGGGCGATCCACTGTATCAGGATGAACTGGTCTATTCCCAGCTTCTCCCCGGTCTCGACCAGCGAGTCGACGAATGGCTCTGCCGCAACCAGAATCACGGCGGCGGAATAGAGGAACAGCAGGACCACCGCTCCGCGGCGCTGCCTCGCGGGCAAGGACCCTATCAGCGCGGCGGTCCCCATGAGCTCCGGCTCCTCCTGCTCTTTCCTCGAACTGAGCCACAAGTAGAGGATGTATAGAGCGATCAGCGCCCCGGCTACCGCCAGATGGACCTGTTCCATGTAGAAGATGAGGAAGGTCGCCGCGGTTGCGGCGATCAGCATGATCAGCTCGAGGGAGATATGACCCCGAAGGTACAGCGTCTTGTGCCTCTTGGCCCAGAATATCAAGATCACCACGGGCCACCCGAGACCTATGAGCAGCCGGTTGGAGCCGGTTACGTTGGCTGCGACCAGCCCCATTTAAGGCGTTGAGGCAGCCAGAACGGGATCATAGGAGGCGCCGGCCTTCCATGCCAGCGCGGCCTCGATGGCGTATTCGGGAAGGATCGCGATGAGGGCAAGCACCGCGATAGCCAGTGACGCGGAAACGTCGAGCTGCGCCGCCTCCGCGGCCCACGAAAGAAGGAAGGCGCCCCCCACGATTCCCAGGCCGTATAGCAGAGCCAGCACCGGCGGCTCAAGCTCGACACCCGAAAACCGTAGTATCATTCCCGGCACGCCCGCAGCGATCAACAGTCCAAGCCACGTAATCGAATTACGCTTTCCGGTTTCGATGCTCAGATCGTCTACTCCCAACGATCGGCACGACAAGCATGCAGCTTGGGGGCCCATGTTGGGCAGATCGGTTGGGGCAGACCTGCTGGAAGAGTCCATCGACTCGGTCGGGATACTCCAGGAGTAGTAGCAGCTCGTGTGACGGGGCGAGGCACATGAAGTGGGACCGGCAAGTGCGACTCCTGCGCTGCGGGCTTCGAGCATACGGGTCGTGGAGGGGTCTCGGGCGCCAAGCAGCTCGCCGGATATTATACACGCAATCGATGTGAGCAGCGGCAGTCCAAAAGGAGGCAAGCAGCTAGATGTCACGCCGGCGGATGACGATACAGGTTAGGAACCTCTTTCCTATCTGCCTCAGAGGCGTATCCCTTGGGGCACGCCTCCCACTGGGTCGGGGCAAGCCTTCGTGTAACCATCACAGTATGGAGTCCTCTTTCGCCCCGAAGGAGGCTGCGGATACCGCGCCCGCCCCGCGGGATGCAACGATCCCAGGTGTGAAAGAAGGGGCGTGGTAGAGAGGATGGACTACCCTATCTGGCTGTGGGTCGGCTTCACCGTCTTTGTGCTGCTCCTGCTGGCCATCGACCTGGGCGTCTTTCACCGCAAGGCCCACGTGGTGAGTCTCCGCGAGGCAGCCGGCTGGTACGTGGTCTGGGTGAGCCTGGCGATTGTCTTCAACCTCGGTATCTTCCTGTGGCTGGGCGCGGACAAGGGCACCGAGTTCCTAGCCGGGTACATCATCGAAGTCTCGCTGAGCGTGGACAACGTCTTTGTTTGGCTGATTATCTTCTCCTACTTCGCCGTGCCTGCAAAGTACCAGCATCGAGTGCTCTTCCTGGGTATTCTCGGCGCCATCGTCTTTCGGGGATTGTTTATCGCTACCGGGGTCACCTTGCTCAATATGTTCGGCTGGCTCATCTTTGTCTTCGGTGCTTTCCTCATCTTCACCGGCATCAGGCTGGCACTGCGCAAGGAAGAGGAGGTCCACCCTGAGCGGAATCCCGTCCTCAGGCTGGCGCGACGCCTCTTGCCCGTCACCTCGGGCTACGAGGGGCAGCGCTTCTTCATCCGACGACACGGTCGACTGATGGCCACACCCCTTTTCATGGTGTTGCTGGTCGTGGAGGTTAGCGACCTGGTCTTTGCCGTGGACTCCGTCCCCGCCATCCTGGCCATCACCAGGGACCCGTT
>CAZJDV010000045.1:0-14217 GCA_964544865.1 uncultured Dehalococcoidia bacterium
AGGACCTGCTTGCTGAGCGACAACGGTTAAGGCTATGTCTCCCGAGCCTTCAATGGCTACCTGCACCTGGTGGGAATCAGGCACATCCTGGCGGCACCATACCACCCTCAGACCAACGGCAAGCTGGAGCGCTATCACCAGAGCATCAAGCGGGACGTCAACCAGATCCCCTACGAGATGCCGTCCGATCTCGAGGTAGCCATCGCAGCCTTTGTGACCTACTACAACTACTCGCGCTATCACATGCGCTGGGTAATGTCACAACGGCTGACGTGCTCAACGAAAGGCGGGGGCAGATCCTCCAACGGAGAAAGGAGGTCCAGCTACAGACGATCGACAGGCGCAGACGCTACAACCGGACCGTCAGAGAGTTCGCCTTCTCCTCTTCATAACAACAATTCTTCTCGGGTCCCGATCTGTCCCACTTTTGCTGATTGACAACACCCAAAGTCGGCGAGGCGGAATCCCCCCTGAAAGTGCGATTAAAAAGCTGTGTCCGGCTAATCGCCCCCCCTCCGCTCGCCATTTACGAACCGCATCCTTAGGGAGCCGCGTTCATGCCCGCCGACGCGAATCCCGTCGCGCCGGGCGTCCCATCCGCCGGTCAACTCCCCATCGCATCCCCGTCGTCGATCGAGGTCGGTCGGTCGAAACTAGGTCGCCGGATGCGCGCGCCTCCGGCGAATTGTACAATTGCACGGTTGAGGACCGTTTGGCCAGGTGACAACCGTGCCGGACGAGACCGCAGGACCAGGAGGCACCAGTGCACGAGAGTAGAACCGTCGAGCTCGCTAGCAAGTGGGCGGACGTAGACGTTCGCGGCCTGCTAGCCGGCTCCGCGTTGGCCGTCGGCGCGGGCACACCGACAGACGCGGGCGTTTCGTGGCTGCTGCCAGCACAGGCGGAGCGCCCGATCGTCATGGCGGGCGGCATTCCGGACCCGGCTACCCTCCCGGTCCGAGAGCTCCAGGAGGCGTTCACCAGGGCGCTGGAGAGCTCGCCGGTAGAGACGCTGCGCTACGGGGGGGGCTCGGCTACGAAGGGTTGCGCGAGGCGCTGGCCGAGCGGTATAGCCGGCTGGACGGTGCGAAGCTCACGTTGGACAACTTCATCATCGGCAACGGCAGCGCCGGCGCCATCGGCAACATCTGCGACGCGTTTCTGGAGCCGGGAGACGTAGTGATCGTGGAGTCACCCACATTCTCCGGATCGATTTGCACCATTCGAGGGCACATGGCCGAGGTGGTCTCGGTGGCGATGGACGAGGATGGCGTACAACTGGACCTCGTTGCGAGAGAGATCGAAAAGGCCGGTACGGCCGGCAAACGGGTCAAGTTTCTCTACACGGTGGCGGACTTCCACAATCCGACCGGCACGACGATTTCGCTGGACCGCAGGAAGGGGCTGCTTGAGCTATGCGCCGAGCACGGGGTGCTGCTCGTGGAAGACGCCGCGTACGCCGAGATCTACTATGAAGACGAGCCGCCGTCGCTGTATGGACTGGCAGCCGGACAGGGGATACTCAAGGTCGGCACCTTCAGCAAGCCCATCGCGACGGGTCTGCGCGTCGGCTGGGTGCAAGCAAGAGAGGACTTCGTCACGGCCCTGAGCCAGGTCAAGTTCGACATGGGGAGCAGCCCGATACTGCTCAGAGCCCTCGCCGACTACGTCGGGTCGGGGAAGCTGGACAGTCACCTGGAGATGATGAGGCCGATATACGCCGCCAAATGCGACGCTCTATGCCAGGGTCTCGAAGAGCACTGCACGGACCTGGTCAGCTTCGTCAAACCTGGAGGCAGATTCTTCCTGTGGCTGGAGTGCATCGGCGCCAGCGCCGCCGACGTAGCTCGCAGCGCGGCGGAGGTGGGTCTTACTTTCCCGACGGGAGCACTCTTCTACCTCAACGGAAAAGAGGACGACATGTCTCACATCAGGCTGGCTCTGAGCACCTCGGACGCGGAGCTCCTCCGGGAGGTCGGTCCTCGATTGCGAGCGGCCTTCGAGCGGTTGCCGGCCGCCAGGTAGGCGCCATCCAGGATACCCTCGCAGTCTTGGCCGCGGCTTCCTTGGGGCCAAAGAGGCCCTCCGCATATCCAAAGACCTCAATGGACGAGGAACACAATGGCGAACAGCCCTAACCTGCTCTTCATATTCAGCGACCGGCAGCGGTACGACACGATGCGCTGCTACGGCAACGACTGGATCAACACGCCCCATCTCAACGCCCTCTCCGAGCAGAGTTTCGTGTTTCAAAACGCCTATGTCACCCAGGCGGTCTGCGCCCCGGCGCGCTCATCGATCATGACCGGGCTCTACCCCCACGCGGCCGGGATGCCCAGGAACAAGCTGGTCATGCGCCAGGACGCCAAGTCCATCGCCGAGATGGTCTCCGGCGACTATCTGCGGGCCTATTTCGGCAAATGGCATCTCGGCGACGAGGTGGTCCGCCAGCATGGCTTCGAAGAGTGGATCAGTGTAATGGACCGTCTCTGGGCGGAGTACACGAAACCGGAGTACAGCGGACGCCTCACCGACTACCACCAATTCCTGCTCCACAACGGCCTCAAGCCGGACCAGGAGGCGCCTGGCGGCGATATATTCTCGGACGAGATGCGCTCGGGCCTGCCCGCGGAGTTGCAGATGGCCTCGTTCCTTGCGGGCCGGGCCGCGAGTTTCATCGAGAGCAACAGAGACTGTCCGTTCATTCTGTACGTCAGCTTTCTGGAGCCTCATCCGCCGTTCAATGGGCCGTACAACGATCTGTACGACCCGGAAGAGCTGCCGGTTGAGCCGACTTTCCTGAAGAAGCCGGAGGGTGCATCGCTGTTCAACCGCGTAAGGGCCGACTTTTTCATGCAGTCCGAGTTCGACGGGCACGACCTGAGCACCGAGGCCGGGTGGCGGCGTCTTCGCGCCAACTACCTGGGCAACATCACGCTGGTCGACGACGCTGTGGGCAAGATCGTCGGCACCCTCGACGGCGCGGGTCTGGCGGATAACACAATCGTCGTGTTCACCAGCGAGCACGGCGATCTGGTGGGCACCCACGCGATGCTCGAGATGCGGACCTTCTACGAAGAGGCGGCTAGGGCGCCGCTGATGATGCGCATCCCCTGGCAGGCCCGGCAGCAGACGGACATCGGCGGCAACTTCAGCCAGATAGACCTCGTGCCTACGCTGCTGGAGTTTCTCGGCGAGCCCATCCCGGACCACCTCCAGGGAGAGAGCCGCGCCGCCGTCCTTCGGGGACAGGCGACGCTCGACGGGAACGATGTCTTCATGGAGCACAATGGTATCGGCGACCGGGACCTGGGCAATCCCTCGATGAACCTCATGGGCACGCTACCTTGGCGTTCGGTCGTAACCGCCGACAGATGGAAACTCAACCTGTGCGCCGGTGACCAGTGCGAGCTGTTCGACCTGAACACCGATCCGTACGAAGAGCGAAATCTGTTCAACGACCCTGCGCAGAAGGACCGTATCCGCGAAATGGCGGCGCGTGTCCGGCTATGGCAATATCGCACTGGAGACAGCGCCCCGCTGCCCGCGGTGTAGCGAATCGGGCGTTCATTCGAACACGCCTGCCCTCACCAAATAGGAACCCCGCCGCCGCGGACACACGCCGCTCGAAGGTGTGTTGACACTCGTCGCGCCCGCCTCATAGAATCACTGTGCGAAACCATTGCGGCCCCGGCAACAGGAGAACACAACGACGCATTCAACAGATCCAGATTGGGGCGGCATCTACAAAGAGCTGGGAGCAAGGCCGATCATCAACGCCATCGGCAGCGTGACGATGCTTGGGGGCTCGACGCCTTCCCCCGAGATCAGAGAGGCGATGGACCGGGCCAACGGCGCCTATGTTCCCCTCATGGAGTTGCAAGAAAGCGCTGGTGCTGCCATCGCGAGAATGGTCAACGCCCCGGCCGCCTATATTACTAGCGGCGCGGGCTCAGCCCTGACCCTGGCCGCCGCCGCGGTGATGGCCGGCGACGACGACGACAAGATCGAGCGGCTTCCGGACACGACCGGCATGAAGAACGAGATCCTGATCCAGACCAGGCAGCGCTACTGGTACGATCGCTGCCTGGAGGCGGCGGGCGCCACACTGGTGAACTTCGGGTCGGACGATGAGACCACGGCGAGGGACCTCGAGAGGGCGATAGGGCCCCGCACCGCCGCCGTCCACTACTTCGCCGTCGAGCAGACCCACGACCCCCATGCCCTGACGCTGGAGAAGACCATCGAGGTCGCCCGCGCCCACGGCGTTCCAGTACTGGTGGACGCGGCCGGGCAGGTCTATCCGCTGGAGAACATAGGCAAGTACGTTAGAATGGGAGCGGACTTCCAGTGCGTCGCCGCGAAGTACATCGGCGCCCCACAGTCAACCGGCTATGCCCTCGGCACCGAGGAGATGATCTCCAAACTCGCGCTTCAGTCCTTCGCCAGCTACGAGGGCCGTCTGGTCCGCGGCATTGGACGGCCCCACAAAGTGGACCGGCAGGAGATGGTCGGCGCGGTGGCGGCGATCAGACGCTGGATGGCCCTGAATCACGAGGAGCGTCTGGACGACGCCGAGAGGAGGAGCGGGACGATCCTCGTCCCGCTCAAGGGGATTCCCGGCCTCAGAGTCGAGCTAATGGCCAACGTCATCGGGCACCTGCCTTTTGGGCTGAGGCTCGATATCGACCCTGCGGTGGCCGGAATGACCGTCCACGACATCGTCGACAGTCTCAAGAGAGGCGACCCGCCCGTGTGGACCAGGGTCCGGGCGGGAGAAGACTGGATAATGGTCCACGTATTCGGTCTAAATGAGGGCGAGGACAAGATCGTGGGCGAACGTATCGCCGCCCTGTTCGACTAGCGCCCAGGTCCGCTCCCCGCTGAGGAAAGGCTAGGTCCCTCCGAGGCCTGTGAGAGCATGTCGAAGGGGCGTGTCTCACATATTTCTTGATTCGTTTTCTACCCAGACAATAGGTCGCAAACGGGCCGAGAGGGTTATCCCATGGCCTGCTGGGAGCACTCATATGGAGTGGCGACACCTGTTCACGCCTCTGCAGATTGGGCCGGTTACTGTCAAGAACCGCCTGGGATTCGCCCCCAACTGCCCGGTTGGAGACGGCTCGCTCACCACCGGAGTTTTCGGCGAGGACTCCGTCTACTACTACGCGGAACGGGCCAAGGGTGGACAGGGGCTCGTATACATCGGAAACACCCGCGTCTCGAAAACTACTCCCTACTACCCATTTGCCGACCCGCAGTTGTTCGACGACCGGAACATCCCGTGGATCCAGAGGATCGCCCGGGAGGTCCACGGGCACGACTCGCGGCTGTTCCTTCAGCTCTTCTATACGTCGTGGGGCCGCACCACCCAGCCACAGCAGAGCGGACAGTACGGTGACTACTACGCCGACTTGACCATTCCCGCGCCTTCGGCCACCAGCAACGCGGCCCTTGGCGTGCATCTGCGCGAGGCCGGCGTAGAGGAGATGGAGCGCATCAACGATGAGTATGCGGAGGCCGCCGCCAGGGCTGTTGAGGGCGGCGTCGACGGCGTCGAGGTCAGTGCCCACCACCTGATGCTCCACGCCCAATTCCTAACCCGCGCCCACAACAGACGGACAGACCGGTATGGCGGGTCGATGGAGAACAGGACGCGATTCCTCATCGAACTGCTGAACAAGGTGCGGGGCGCCATCGGCGACGGCGTGGCCCTGGGCTATCGCATCAACAGCCACTACGAGATACCCGGCGACCTCACCGTCGCCGAGATGCAAGAAATCGTCGAGCATGTAAACGCACGCACCAAAGTGGACTATATCAGCGTCTCAATGGGCGGACCCGGAGTGTCCCAATCCTCCATGTCCTCACCCTTGGGCGTGCGGAAGCCGGGCTACCAGATGCCCTTCACGGCGAAGATCAGGGAGGTGGCGGCCGTGCCCGTATTCGGCGTGGGCAGCATCGTTAGTCCATACCAGGCGGAGGACGCGCTCGCCAGGGGGCAGTGCGACCTGATCCTGATGGCGCGCCAGCTCTTCGCGGACCCGGAGTTCGCCAACAAGGCCCTCGAAGGACGCCCCGACGAGATCCGCCCCTGCGTGAGAATCGACTACTGCGCGACCAGGCCCCCGTTCCGGCCCGCCTGCTTCCAGAACGTGGCCCACGGGCGGGAGAAGGACTGGGGCATCGGCACCCTGAAGCGCGCGCCGGAGCCCAGAGGCGTCCTGGTAATCGGTGGCGGGCCCGCGGGCATGGAGACGGCGCGCGTGGTGGCGGAGCGAGGCCACCAGGTGTTCCTCTACGAGATGACGGATGGCCTGGGAGGCCGGCTGCGGCTCCAGGCCCGCCTGCCCCATCAGGACGAGCTCGGCAATTCGACCGCGTGGTTCGAGCACGAGCTAAGGCGGCTGGGTGTCCAGGTGCTGCTCGGCGGGGAGGTCACGCCCAAGAACCTGGGAGGCATCCTGAAGGAGCAGGCCCCGGACGTCGTCGTGGTGGCCACCGGGTCACGCTCCGCACCCGGCGGCTTCAACGTGCCTCTGGCCAGACAGGTCGAGGGCTGGGACAGCGAGACGGTGTTCACCTACGAAGACGTCGTGGCAGGCGGCGGGCCGCGCGGGGGCAAGGTCATCGTGTTCGACGACTTCTCCGACGAGCTGGCGCCCGGCCTCGCCTTGTTGCTGGCGCCGGATGTCGACGAAGTAGCGCTTGTCACCCCGTACGCGAGCATACTCTCGGAGCCCCACACCATGCCGGAGCATCGCGATATCCAGATGGAGCGTCTAATTCATGGCAAGAACATTCGGATATTGACCGACACCTTGGTCAAGGATGTTCGAGACAGTGTTGTGACGCTCGTAAACCGCGTCACGAGAGAGGAGCGAGTGGAGGAAGTAGTGGATGGCGTGGTGCTGCTCACACACTTCAAGTCGAACGACTCGCTGTTCCCCTTGGTGAAGTCCCAGGTACCGGAGGCGCACCTCATTGGGGACGCCCTCGGCTACGGGCCGACCCACGACGCAGTCCTTGAAGGACACAGGTTGGGCCGCGCGCTGTGACCAGGACACAGATCGGCTCTGGCAGGCATGACCCCGCCACGCATGGGCGTCGGTCGCCTGTCCCGGTCACGCCGGAATGCCCGGTGCTCCCGGCCTTGGGGCCGGCGCGAATCACTGCAACAAGGAGCAGCCACTGAGCACGCCATCCAGGCAGCGCTTTCGCATCATTGGACGGCGCACGCCCAAGATCGACGCCGTCGACAAAGTCACCGGACGGGCGCGGTTCGGGTCCGACGTCACGCTGCCGCGAATGCTGGTGGGCAGGGTACTTCGCAGCCCGCTCGCTCACGCGCGGATCAGGGGGCATCGACACGAGCAGGGCCGAGGCCGCGCCGGGGGTCATGGCCGTGATAACTGGCAAGGACCTGCCCACGCTTACCCCCGGAGACCTGGCCCCACTAGGCGTGGTGACCGTGGCCGACTGCTACCACAGCAAGGAGATAATGGCCAGGGACAAGGTGCTGTTTCACGGCCTCGGCGGACGATGCCCTAGCCCTTATCGACGTGCGCTACGAGGAGCTGCCTCACGTGCTGGATCCCATCGAGGCCATGAAGCCCGGCGCCGTACTGCTGCACGATGATCTCCGTACGAAGGACGCGGCGGAGACCGCCGACGCACCCAGCAACATAGGCGAACACCTCGTGTACCATCGGGGCGAGGTCCAGGCGGGCTTCGCCGGCGCGGACACCGTGGTCGAGCGGACGTTCAAGACCCAGGTTGTGCACCAGGGCTACGTGGAGCCGGACTCGGAGGCCGCCCAGGTCGGTGCGGGCGGCAGGGTCACGGTCTGGGCGAACACCCAGGCCATCTACTCTCGGCGTATCAGTCTGGCCGTGACGCTGGACGTCGCGATCGACAAGATCAAGGTAGTCCCCACCGAGGTGGGCGGCGCATTTGGCGGGAAGGAGACCGCGCGTGTCAGCACCCTCTGCGTCGCCCTAGCGCGCAAGGCCGGCCGGCCCGTGCGCATCACTCTGAGCCGGGAAGAGGTCTTCAGGGGCACCGGGCCCGGCAACGCCATAGTGGCCATTGTCAAGGTCGGCGCCAGGCGCGACGGCAAGATCACCGCCATACAGGGCCGCCTCGTCTTCGATGCCGGCGGGTTTCCGGGGGCGCCGATCTCCTCGGCCATACGGCGTGTCTCCTCCCACTACCGTACCGCAAATCTGAAGATCGACGCCTACGAGGTTGTAACCAACAAGCCTCACGTGGGCTCCTACCGCGCGCCGGGAGGCACACCCACCGCCTTCGCCCTGGAATCGGTCGTGGACGATGTCGCCGATGCCTTGCACATCGCCCCCCTCGAGTTCCGGCTCTTGAACGTGTCGCGCGCTGGCGATCCGATGCCCGATGGTCTCCAGCTCTCCACCGTGAGTCTGGTGCAGGTGTTGGAGCGAGTGAAACGCCACACGTGCTGGACCGCCCCGCTTACCGGCCCGGACCGGGGCCGCGGCATAGCACTCGGCCTCTGGAATATGCCCGGCGGCATGACAAGCTGCCATATCGTTCTCAACGGCGACGGTTCTGTCACGCTGGTGATCGGGACCGTGGACCTGTCCGGCACGCGCACCAGCCTGGCCTTGATAGCCGCAGAGTACCTGGGTCTGGAGCTCGACGACGTGCGGGTCGTCATCGGCAACACGGACATGACGGCTTACTCCGACGCCAGCGCGGGAGACAAGGTCACCTACGTCATGAGCAAAGCGGTCCAGGAGGCCAGCCGTGACCTGATGGCCCAGCTCAGGCGGCTGGCCGCGAAGGACTTCCACATACCGTTGGAGGATGTTGTCTACGAGCGCAAGCTGTTCTGGGTAAGGAGCGAACCCGCGATGGAGAGAACGCTGGCGGAGCTGGCGGCGGGCTCGGAGCGAGGCAGAAAAGCTGTGATAGGCCGCGGCAGCGCCAACTACCCCGCCGGACCTGTGGCCATCGCGCCCAACGCAACGGCCCACGTGGTCGACGTGGAGGTGGATCGCGAGACCGGCAAGGTCCGGATCCTCAGCTACACCACGTTCCAGGACGCCGGCCTGTCCGTCAATCCGGACCAGGTGGAGGGACAGATGCAGGGCGGGGCCACGCAAGGTATGGGTGGGCGCTGTCGGAGGAGTATGACTTCGACGAGAAGGGCGTGATGCGCAACGCCAGCCTGCTCGACTACCGCCTGCCGACGGCCTTGGACGTTCCCTTTATTGGGACCGAGGTCCTGGAGGAGGCATCCCCCGACCACCCTCTCGGCATACGGGCCGTCGGCCAGGTGCCGATAGTACCGCCTGCAGGGGCCATCGCCAACGCGGTCCGCAACGCCGTCGGCGTCCGGCTATGCGAGCTGCCGATGAACCCGGAGCGCGTCTTCCGGGCGCTGAAACAGGCGGAGCGGCAGTCGCCTCGGTAGGCTGCGTGGCCGCCGACGCCCGCGCCCGCGAAACCCACACTCCGCGCCACCTTGCGGCCGGCGCCCGGACTGCCTACGGGTCCGTATCGCCCGCACTGACGGCTATCTGCGCCCTCTCAAGGCCGCCCGTCATGCGAGCGATAAGCTCCGGCTCCACAATAGGCTTGCTGACGTAGTCGTCCCCGCCGGCGGCGAACACCTGCACCAGGGTTCGCGTATCCGTCTTGACGGTCAGGAAGAGCACCGGCAGTTCACTCCAACGCGGCTCGTTGCGGACCACGCGGCACAGGTCGATGCCGCTCATCCCTGGCAGGTCCACGTCCAGTACCAGCATGTCGGGCAACGTGTCCTCCAGGGTTTCCCAAAAACGTCTCGGGTCTAGCAGCGTCGTGGCTGCGAACCATCTGCCCTCCAACATCGCCGTCAGGCCCACCAGCACCAGGGGGCGTCATCCATCGCCATTACCTTGCTATGCGTCGGCCGGTCCGCGCGAGAATCCCCACCACGTAATCCAGGACCTGGGCGGAAGACAACGACCTTTGCAGGAAGCCCTTCCCTCCAAGCCGCGGAACCTGGAGCCGGTCGTCGAACGACCCTGTATCCGCCATAGCCAGCACCGGTAAAGGCCAGGGGGCCTCGCTAAGCTCCGCGAGCGCCGAAATATTATTCCCCCACTCGTCGGCAAGCGATAGGTCTAGGAGGACGGAGCCGGGGCGCTGACGAGCGATCGCGTCCATGGCCGCCGTCAGATCGTGCGCGACGTCCACTGCATCCCTCGCGAGACTCCCGCCGTCACCAGCCGGTCCATCAAGAAGATCGCGTACGCAGCATCCTCCACCACGCGCCGGAACCGATCCTCACTCGCCTTCAACGCCTCTTCGGCCGCCTGCGCCGGGCGATTCCCACTTGAAGGTCCACTTTTTGAGTTTCGAGCTGCCTTGACCGGTGAAATATGCTGATCAGCAACCCGACTAGACCGGAATGTAGCTGATTGTCTTCAGCAGATGGGCCGCATCGAACTCGAAGTCGAACAGCCGGCCGGAGAACGACATGAACATGGCCTGCCCATGAAGCCTATAATCAGCGAGAGTACCAGCCAGTGCTCGAAGTCGTCGGTCCTCCATGCCCACTTACGCAGATAGCCGATCAGGGCCACCAGGAAGAACAGGGCGGGCACGAACTCCTCTGGACGGTGAAAAAGGAACTCGGAGTAGTAGGCCCTCGGTAGAGGCACGAACGCGAAAAAACGAAGCTCGATACGGTCAACTCCCCCGCGATCAGGTACCTCAATTCCCTCGCCGATCTCTCCCGGCTCTCCTGGCTTCGACTTACGTGTCCAATCGATCCAACTCAGGAATAGGAGTACAGACAAGAATAACCGCGAGGCGATCCATCGCCACGGGATCAGCGACGATGGCGCCGCCGGGAGACCACTTGCGAAAATACTCGAGGTAACGATGGCGTGATGGCCATCGAGCAGGCCCGTGCCGACAAAGCCCGTCCCGATGAACAGGAAGGTGATATTCCTCCTGGCATAGAAGCGAAGCATGGCCAGCGTGCCTACAAGAAGCGCTAGCAGCGTTGCGACGGCCTCCATGAGCTAGTGGATCTCGGTGCTGCCCACCCACGAGGCGCCACGCAGAATGGGATAGCTCGCCAGCAGCAGCATGAACACCAGGACGTAGGTGCC
Source organism: uncultured Dehalococcoidia bacterium (assembly GCA_964544865.1). GTDB lineage: Bacteria > Chloroflexota > Dehalococcoidia > Lucifugimonadales > CAJWER01 > CAZJDV01. The sequence goes on from CAZJDV010000045.1 coordinate 11,142, forward strand.
TGACCGCGATCGTCCTGCGGGCAGGCTCGATATGCTGGGGAAATTTCCCGTTCTCAACTGGACCCTCCCAGCTACGGTTCTTGAGAGTATCCGTGGGCAGCGGCGTCACCCGGGAGAGCTGCTCCCATGGTAACGACGGGCCCGCCAGGGCGAGAAATCACGCGGTATCTCGTCCCTTCCTCCAGACCCCACTCCGCGAGTGCCGATAACACCGAGCCTCTACGACGTTGCGCCAAAGGGACGCAGGGATATGTCCGTCGAATGAAAAGTACTAGCAAAATCCTAATCTGCATCGTGCTGGATTACAGTCGTATTCGCATCGCATGTGATTATAGTACCAGCACCGCTGGGGTGTTTGCAAAGCATATGAGCCAGTAACTAGACTGTGACATTCCGATTACGCCAGGGACCTCGATTGAGTCGGCCAGCAACGACTCTCGTCCGTATTGACCCGCCGCGACCCAGATGCTAGCCTTCGAAACGACCGTCGCACCGCGGCGGCCTGTCGCCGACGCGGTGCGGCGCAGAACGATTATCGAAGTAGCTGAAACCAAGCGTGAAAGGGGCGAGCGGTGGAGCCAAGAATCAGCATCATCACGCTAGTCGTCGAATACCTGGTGCGCTCCGTGAGGTTCTATCGGGACGACCTGGGACTGCCGATGGACCACGAGTCCGGCGAGGTCGCGTTCTTCCAGACCTCGGGCGCTCAGCTTGGTCTTTACCCGCGCAAGGCCTTTGCGCAGGATGCCGCGGTGCCCTCGGAAAGCCAGAGGTTCCGGGGCTTCACCATCTCCCATAATCTTCGCTCGCGCGAGGAGTGTGAACGCCGCCATGACCGAGGCCGAGGCGGCGGGCGCGAGGATCGTCAAGCCTGCCCAGGATGTCTTCTGAGGCGGCTTCTCAGGGTATTTTCCCGATCCCGACGGCTTCCTCTAGGAGATCGCCTGGACCCCCCACTTCGAGATCGACTAGGGCTTTGCCGATATGTGCTGAACCGTGAACGTATCGCCTGTTCGCAGTCATGCCCTGGCGCAGGCGTCCGCATGAATACCTCCCATGTCCCAGATTCTCGTGATTCCGGCAGATAGATAAGGGAGAGCTCGTCAAGAAGAGAAGAGATGGCCCGGTTCTAGCGGTTCACCACCAACCCGAGCAGTGTCTCCAGGGCCCTTGGCAGGAATTCGCAGATCGCCTGCGTCAAGACAGGGGAGCTGCTGTTCCTGGTCGGGCAGGTCGTCGTGGACACGGACGGGAACATGGTGGGCAAGGGCGACGCGGCGGCCCAGATCCGCCAGATATTCAAGAATATCGGCGACGTATTGAAGAGCGTCGGCGCCGGCTTCGGCAATGTGGTCCAGTTCACCACCTACCTGCCGGGGAGAGAGCTGGTAGAGCCGTTCCTGGAGGCCCGGACAGAGCTCGCCGACGAGCTCTATCTCGATGGGGACTTCCTCCCCTGCACACTTCTGATCGTCGCCGGGCTCCAGAGCGAGGAGCTGCTCGCCGAGGTCACGACCATCGCCGCTATTTGAGCCCTAGCCGGGGCAGCAAACCCCACATTCTCTCGAAGCTGAGGAGGCGCAACGTGTCGAACTCCATCCCGTCGGGCAAGGTACAGACCGTGCTGGGACCGATCGCCCCGGAGGAGGTGGGCCCGACCAGCATCCACGATCACCTGCTTCTCGATTTCACCTTCGCTTTCAAGCCGCCCGACGAGGCCACCGAGTACTTCAAGGCCTTCGAGCCGGTAACGATGAAGAACCTTGGGTGGGTCTGCTACGACCCGTTCAGGAACTTGGATAACCTGCTGACCATCGATGAGGACTCGGCCATCGCCGAGGTGTCGCTGTTCAAACGGGCCGGCGGCATGACCATCACCGACACGACCTCCGTCGGCATCAGACGCGACCCCCTGGCGCTGGCCCGCATCTCTCGCGCCACGGGGCTGAACGTTGTGATGGGCTCCGGCTACTACATAGATCGGCTGCACCCGGAGGGCATGGACGGCAAGAGCGAGGAAGAGATTGTCGACGAGATCGTAGGCGACTTTTCCTCGGGAGTTGGGAGCACCGGCGTCAGGTCGGGCATCATCGGCGAACTGGGGTGCTCCTGGCCGATGACGGCGAACGAGCGCAAGGTGCTCAGGGCCGGGGCCAGGGCGCAAGAAAAGACCGGGGCTTCCATCGCAGTCCACCCGGGCCGGGACAAGACGGGGCCATTCGAGGCGCTTGGCATATTGGAGGAGGCCGGCGCCGACCTCAGCAGGGTCGTAATCGCCCACATGGACCGGACCATCCACGACATGGACACCGTGCTCCGGCTCGCCCGAAGGGGTTGCTACCTGGAGTGGGATTTCTTCGGCTGGGAAATCTCCCAGTTCTCGATGTCGGACATGGACATGCTCAACGACGCCCAGCGCCTTGGCTTCGTCAGGGCGCTCGCGGCCGAAGGGTATATCGAGAGGGTATTGATGGCCCAGGACATGTTCGGCAAGCACCGGCGTGTGGAATACGGCGGCCACGGCTTCGCACACATCCTCGAGAACATCGTCCCCAGGATGCCCGACTACGGACTGTCGCAAGAGGACGTCGAGACCATCCTCGTAAGGAATCCAACGCGAATACTCACGCTGCTCTAGGCATGGGTTCAAGGAACTGGACTCCCAGTGGCCTGAGCGGTATGGGGACCGCCAGGCTCACGACGGGGCCCGTTTCGGCGCCACATCTACTTCGACGGCTGGATTCTGACCACGGAATAGCCCGTCCAGGCGGTTGACTGTGGAGCGCGACGCCGTTACACTCGCAACCGACCACAGCGCACGAACCCAAACGAGGAGAACAGAGATGACCGACCCGCGCCGAGAAAAGCTGATGGGAGCCGTAGTGTCCCTACCAACATTCTGCGACCAGAACCACAAGCTGCAGTTGGACAAACAGCGAAAGCACATCCGCTGGCTGATCGACAGCGGCCTCAAGGAGGGCAACGGAGTGCTGCTGATCGCCGGGGGCTACGGAGAGGGCTATTTCGTCGAGGACGAGGAGCTGTTTGCCCTTATCGACGTCCTGGTCGACGAGGC
>CAZJDV010000045.1:14227-20078 GCA_964544865.1 uncultured Dehalococcoidia bacterium
ACCATGGTCGGGATCTTCGATCTAAGCGCCAGGGCGGCGGCCCGGAGGGCGGCGTATGCCGGCGAGGCAGGGATCGATTTCATCGAGCTGGGGATGCCCCACTACTCGGGACCATCGGAGGACGATGTCTTCCTGTTCCACAAGTACATCAACGACAGCGCCGACATCGGCATCATGACATACAACAACTTCTGGGTCATGCCCACCGGGTTCGAGCTCACACGCGGCTTGTTCGAGCGCTTCACGGAGCTGGAACACGTCGTCGGCTTCAAGTGGAGCTCGTCGACCGTCACCCACTACCTGGGCATACTAAAGCTCTTCGGTGACCGATTCAACTTCATCGACAACGCCATGACGAACTCGCTGGGCGCCCGGAATGGAATGCGGGGCTTCGTCGATTTCTATGGAAATGTGGCTCCCAGGCTGACCGCGAGAAAGTGGGAGCTATTCAGCGGCAGTAGGTATGATGAGCTCGACAAGCTGCTTTATAAGCTGCATTTCGACGCCGACAACGAGCTGAATACACCGGACGCACCCGGCTTCTCCAGCGTGGCAGACGGCGTTTATGGCCACCTGAGGTGGAGGCAAATGGGGCTGGACGCCGGTCCCAACTTCCCAGCGCAGGCCCAGCCTTCGCAGGCCTACGTCGAGCACTCGCGTAAGATCATGGAGGCCAGCGGCATCATGGAGTGGGTCGACTGGGACCAGTCCCTACTAGGGTAGCGCCGGCGCCGCACTTCGAAGCCAGGAGTCACCACGGAGGACACGGAGATCACAGAGATCACAGAGATATGAGGTTTCCAAGGCGGGTTCTCTGTGATTTCGCTTCGCGGTCTAGAACAGAAGGAGAATAGAGAATATGGGCAGGTCCCGAAAAGAGAAGCTGGTCGGTAGCATTTTGTCGATGCCGACCTTCTGCGACAGCGAGTACAACCTGCTGCTCGACCGCCAGCGTAAGCACATCCGCTGGCTGATCGACAACGGCATCAAGGAGGGCGAGGGCGTCCTGCTGATCGCGGGGGGCGTGGGGGAGACGTACATGCTGGAAGAGGGCGAGTTCAGCGCCCTCGCCGAGCTGGTCGTGGACGAAGCAAAGGGCGAGACGCCCTCGATGATGATGATCGCGGAGCTGAGCGCACGGCGGGCCGCCAGAAAGGCCAGCATCGCCGCGGATGCGGGAGTGGACTTCATCCTGCTGTCGCCGCCACACTACTCTCGCCCATCGGAGGACGACATCTTCCTCCATCACCAGTACGTCAACGACAGTGTCGACATCGGCCTCGTGCTTTACAACAGCCATTGGGTAATGCCGCCGCCGGGGTACTCTTTCACACGCGGGCTGCTCGAAAGGCTGGCCGAGCTGGAGAACATCGTGGGGATCAAGTGGAGCACCGCCGCCATCACCCAGTACGTGGGCATGCAGCAGATGTTCGGCGACCGGTTCAACCTCATCGAGAACGGCGCTTTCTTCTCTCAGGGCGCCCGATTCGGCATGACCGCTTTCGTCGACGTGCCCGGTAACGTGGCGCCGAGGCTGTCCCTGTACATCAACGAGCTTGTCCGGTCCCAAAAGTTCGATGAGTTCGACCGGCTCCACAAGCAGATACGCTTCGACCCGGTGTACGGCAAGGGTGGAACCGAGCCGCCTGCGACCCCGATGGTCGCCGACGGCCCTAACGCGATGATGCTCCTGGAGCTCATGGGCCTAGACTCCGGGCCGTTCTTCCCAGGCCAGGCGGCGCCCTCGACGGCCTACGTCGAGTACCACCGAAACGTCATCGAGACCAGCGGAATCATGGAGTGGGTCGACTGGGACCAGTCCATTCTGGAGTAGTCGTGGGTCCAGTCTGGCGGGGCCATTCCCCTGCCAAAGGATACAGACCATACGATGATACTGGTCGGATGTGAATATACGGGCAAGACGACTCTCGTCAACCGTATCGCCGGGTGGATCGAGCGGACCTTAGGCCCGCCCATCCCCGTGGGGATGCCCCCCTTTCACGATCACTTCACCTTCCCTGAGATCGGGCATGGCGAGCTTACCGCGGAGGAGTACGAGCAGGTCAACGCTCTGAGCCCCAACCTCAAGGCGATGATACAGAATCACCAGATCCAGTATCACCTCAATCCGGCGTTCTACGCCGACCATGACAACATCCTGGTCGGATTCCACATCGAGGACGCGGTCTACGGCCCGCTCTACTATGGCTACGGCGCGGATGGGAGCCGCTCCGCCATCGCCAGAGGCCTTGAGAACTACATCATGGAGCACGCGTGCGACACCGTCCTCGTTCTCCTGAAGGCCACGCCCCAGGTCATCGCCCGGCGAATGATAGAACCCCCCCACCCCAGGGGCGTGCTGAAACAGAAAGACATAGAGCACGTACTGAGCCGGTTCGAGGAGGAGTTCGCGGCCTCGACTATCCGTTATCGGCTCACTCTCGACACCTCGGCCGCCACCGAGCAGGAGACGCTCGGCCAGTTCGTGAGCGACATCCAGTCTCATCTGTCGGAGCGCGATCGCACCCGCCTTTTGGCGCGCCGCGCATTGGAGGGTACGGGGTAGAACTAGAATCAGGAGGTATTGCGATGGCGACCAGCTTGACAGATCAGGTGGATGTCGACTTCCTGCAGGCATTTGCGGAGGCATGGAACCGCCACGACATAGAGACGCTGATGTCGTTCATGGCGGACGAGTGCTCCTTCAACAGCTCAATGGGCCCCGATGCCCTCGGGACGCACTTCGAGGGGAGAGAGCAGGTCCGCGAGGGATACCAGGGGTTCCTGGACGCGTTTGCCGACGGCCAGTGGGGCAACGCGCGGCATTTCGTCAGCGGCGACCGAGGCGTCTCCGAGTGGACCTTTACGGCGACGGCGCCCGACGGCTCCCGCATCGAGGCCAACGGCTGCGATATATTCACGTTCCGGGACGGTAAGATCGCGCTCAAGGACTCGTTCAGGAAGAACCGGACCCCGTCCTGAAAATGCGCACGGCGGCTCAGGGTCGGAGAGGGAAGTGACCGTTCCCGTTACGCCCGAGACCAGGGCGCAGATAGTCGGCATGGTGCGCGACTTCGTTCGTCGCGACGTGGCGCCCGTCGCCACCCGGTACGACAACGAGGACATCTACCCAACCGAGCTCGTGGAGACGATGAAGGGGCTGGGCCTGTTCGGGATAACCATCCCCGAAGAGTACGGCGGGCTCGGACTGGACCACACCACACTGGCATTGATCTTCGAGGAGCTGAGCAAGGGGTGGATGAGCGTCAGCGGTGTGATCGGCACGCACCACGTCATGGCGTCCATCATCTCCCAGTTCGGCACCGAGGCGCAGAAACAGCGCTTCCTGCCCGGAATGGCCCGCGGAGAGATCAGGGGAGGCCTGGCCCTAACCGAGCCGGAGGCTGGGAGCGACGTCCAGAACATCCAGACCGGCGCCGTCAGGGATGGCGAGGAATACGTCCTCAACGGCACCAAGATGTTCATCACGAACGCCGAGAACGGCACCGCGTTCGCCGTCCTCGCCAAGACTGACAAGACCACGGAGCTGCCGTACCGGGGCATTAGCTGCATCATAGTGGAGAAGCCTGCAACCGGCCTCTCCGTGGGGCAGCACCTGGACAAGCTGGGCTATCGGGGTCTGGACACCAGCGAGCTCGTATTTGAGAACTGCCGGGTCCCGGTCGAGAACCTGGTTGGAGGGGAAGAGGGCTGGGGCTTCCGACAGGTCATGAGTGGACTGGAATCTGGGCGGATCAACATCGCCGCCCGAGCCGTGGGCGTGTCGACCGCAGCCTTCGAGGCCGCCGTGGCCTATGCGCAGAGACGCGAGGCGTTCGGCGTCCCCATCGCCCAGCACCAGGCAATCCAGATAAAACTGGCCGACATGGCGACCAAGATCCAGGCCGCCCGCCTGCTCACCTACGAAGCCGCAAGACTCAAGGACACCGGCCAGCGCATGGACCTGGAGGCCGGTATGGCCAAGCTATTCGCCACCGAGGTATGCGGCGAGGTAACCCTCGACGCCATGCGGATTCACGGTGGCTACGGTTACATCAAGGACTACCCCGTCGAGCGCTACTACAGGGAGGCGCCCCTCATGATTATCGGCGAGGGTACCAACGAGGTTCAAAAGTTGATAATCGCCCGGCGGCTGCTGGAGAAGTACAAGATCTAAGGGCTAGAGGCTGGGGGCTCAAGCGCACTGACGGGTGCGCGGGGGCCCTCGCATGACCATGTTTCCATTTTAGAGGAGGCCGGCTGTATGAGGCGAGACGAGCTCAAGAGACTGCTGCGTGGAATCATCGTCGCGACGCCGACGCCCTTCGACGACGGATTCGAGATCGACCACGGCAGGATGGCGGGCCTGACCGAATGGTGGGTGGAGAACGGCCTGGTCGAGGGCAAGGCCGTTATCAAGTGCGTCTCGGTGATGGGCGAGGTACCCCGGCTTGCGGACGAGGAGTGGCCCCACCTTCTGAGGACCGTGGTCCGCGCGGCGGATGGCAGAGCACCGGTGCTGGGCGGCATACACGGGAAGGACACCAAGAGATCGATCGCCGACGCCCTCAGGGCCTAGGACCTCGGCGCCACCGGGCTGCGGGTCTCCCCTCCCCTGTTCAATGACCCGAACCAGGACGACATGCTGCGCTACTTCGAAGCCATCTCGGACGCCATCGAGATTGGCATCATGATCTACAACAATCCGTGGTACCCCCCCCCCACGGCGAGATAATGGAGGATACCTTTCGCAAGATGGCCGGCTTCGAGCACGTCGTGGCGATCAAGTGGTGCCAGCCCCGTAGCTACGAATACAAGGAGATGGAGGCCCTGGCGCCCCATTTCAACATCCTGGAGAACGGGTCGAACATCGGCGAGTGCTTCCGCCTAGGCGGCAACGGATTTCTCGATGAGCAGGCGACGGCCTACCCGCAGCACGAGCTGGCCATACTAGCCCTTGTAGGGCGGGAAAATTCGACGAGGGGCAGGCGCTGTGGGACTCAGTCACTTTCCCCCTTCGCACCTTCTACCAGAAGATGACAGCGCGATCGGGAGGCCAGGCGCGCCTTAAGAAAGCGGTTATGGCGGCTATGGGCATGCCGATTGGGGCGATGCGACCGCCGTCGCTGCCCCACTCGGACGAGGAGATCGGCGAGCTCAGAGTGCTGTTGCGCGGCTTCGGCTGGCCAGTGCCCGAGTAAACCGGCGTGCGTAACGGGAAGATCGATCGCCTTTTCCCCATTGGCGAGAGCACAATAATGCCCCACGCCGTTCGCATCTTCGGCAACTCAGGCGACGGCAGCCTCACCGAGGCCTCAAGAAGAAGGATCATCCGGCCCTAGCCCGCCCTTAGACTGATCCGCTATCCACCGAAAGGCTGACCTGCTCGTCAGCCTTCTTGCTTTCCACAATCCATGAATCGGTGGATGCCCTTCGAACTCACAGCAGTATCATTATATTTGCTTCATGATTTCACATGGGAGAGCCCGGATGGCCATGCCCCCGCCGACCTGCAACCCGGCCTTGACATTGAGGCCGCGAGTCTTTGTCACGTGCGGACCACCGGCTAGTCAAACAACTGTCGATCTCCAATCGCTCATCTAGCGTCCCTCCACGTTGTCGTAGCACCTGGTAGAAACCGTTCCAAGGAGTCGATCATTGATGAAATCCAAGTCATCCTACCCTGATATCACGCGACCGGTTCGTGAACGCCGCGCGCTCGAAATAGCGTAGCGGTACTTTGACACCGTGTTCGATAATGCGCCCGTAATGCTGCACTCGATCGACGGCAACGGGCGCCTGGTGAAAGTTAACAGCCTCTGGCTCACGACACTTGGGTACAGCGAGAGTG
>CAZJDV010000046.1:0-7046 GCA_964544865.1 uncultured Dehalococcoidia bacterium
CAACGTGCCATCGGGGTTTCCATAGGACAGATTCGGTATCCTGGCCTTGCCGAGCAGGTCTGTCGTTACGATCTGGGTCTGCTGTTCAGCGTTGGCCTGCGGCCAGGTTATGAGCAGGTGGGCGCCATCCTTTTCTTCAACAAGCCTAATATTCGGACTGAACCCCGGCAGCTCAACGAAGTTGACTTCCCCTTGGTATGGGACTGCGCCGTCAAGATATACATTGCCATCGACCAGCATGGAAGGTTTTGTACCGTAATAGGTTCGAAGTCCGTCGCTGCCTACAATCATGTTATTGTGGAACCGGTTATCCCCTCCGCTGATACTGCTCATGCCCGCGATCTCTGTCGAATGTTCCTTATGGTATGGGGTCTGACGATCTTGTGGCTGGTGATCGATATCTCCCACGAATAGGTTATGCGAAAAAGCTCCTCCCTGGGACCATTCCCACACCGCGGTTTCGGAGAGCAGTATGTTGTTATCCACCACGTAGGGGCCGTGATTCACCTCAAGAAAGAGGTCCGTGCTGCCATTGTCGTGGCACAGGTTGGCGCTGATACGAGCGCCCTGGGCCATCCAATCCAGCCAGATACCCAGGCATGAATGGTGGACGTAGTTATTCTTGATGACTGTATCAATGGCGGCGTGCAGCTTGATGCCGGCCATTTCGAAGCCGCTGAAAGGCTTGTCGACATGAATGCTGTAGATGTGGTTTCCGATCAATTCGCTGAAAGCGCCCCCCATACTCCCACAAATCCCGGCCGCACCACAATTGTAGATCGTATTGTTCCTGACAACGTGAGATCCTATCTTCTCTTTTGACCAGCCTTCCTCCAGAGTTCGCCTGACGACCTCGTTGTACCCATCTGTGCCTTCCGCGTCATTGTGTCCGGACGCCCTGTCTTTCCCTAGGGTGATGCCCACGCACTTGGAATCGCTGATTGCGTTGTTCTCAATGATCCAGCCTTTGCTCCAGTGCGTGCCAATCAACCCAATCTGCTCCGCCGTAGGTGCGGCCCATTGAGTCGCGGCATGTCGCATGGTGAAGCCGCTTACTGTAATGAAGTTCCGTCCGGGTGTGTCCGGGTAGAAGCATGCGGGTCTCACATTGATTTCAACTAGCTCCCTATTGGGGTCCGAGTCACCGAAACTCGCCCATATGTACGTGTTCTCATCATCGCTGTCGCAATACCAGGTCTTGTTAGCACGTTCAGTAATCTCGTCCAGAGATGCTTCTTCGAAAAGAGCACTGCCGTTGAGATACACCTCCCCCGTGTGATGGTCCCTCCCTTCTCGGCGGAACCAGTCGCCTCCGATCACATCCTTGTATGGGTTATACTCCCCGAAAAACGTGTTGGACAGCGTTACCTTCCAAACCTCTTTCTGTATTTCTTGCCAGCCGGTAACGACATCAGAACCTTTGATAACAACCTTCTCACCTTTCGATGCCCGATATGTGATGCGCTTCGTATCGGACGTGCCGCCACGAGGCGGAGTGATTCGTTCGCGATAGGTTCCCTCATGTACAGTAATGAGATCGCCGGGTTCCGCGACTTGTGCTGCCACCGAGATCGTCTTTAACGGCTCTGATGCAGACCCGCTATTCATATCACTTCCTTGCACCGAAACATGATATTCCGTGGCGGAGGGATGGTGACCGAGCGAAATCGGTAGTGTCATGGATGTTACCTCTTAGTATTAAGCTGTCTTTGGTCTTCATACATTCTGGTCACAACTTCAGGCTGCCCGCCGTCATAACCAGCTTGCCGGACTTCACCAAGGAACTGGGGCCCATCGCCTCGCCGATCGGAGATGTCTTTGTGGGTGAGCTCATCAGGACCGAGACCCGGGACTGCCGCATCAAGGAAAAGCGAGTCCGCTGTCGCAGCGCAACCGATCGGCGGAGGCATGCACGGTAGCAGGTGAGTTACACAGGCATGGTCCGTTTCGTGTGGGCTCTGCCTGCAGCGGCGGTCTCCTCTCCTCGCCCGCTTCCGACTCCACAGATGCGGACACCCTCGTCGATTTTCTGAGCCGCGGTCTCAGGGGTGAAACCATCGAGAAACCTGATGCCCGCCTCCTTGCACGCAGCAAACACTCGGTCGTGAGCCTTTTGGAGCTCGGGCGGGTACGGATCCCTGGGCGCTTGCCTGTAGCCGAACGACATGCTCATGTCGGTGGGGCCCCACTCCGCGAACGCAATGCCTGGGACTCTGGTCGTGACCTCCAAGTTGGAAAGCGCCCTCTTGTTCTCGATCTTGAGCCCCAGCATCAACTCTCCTTTTGGATTGAGGGGCCAGACGTCTGCCCTCTCTAGGTACTCGTCTGGCGATATCCCCCATGCGGGGGCGGCGGATGCCTGTCCCCCTCCTCCTCGGCGTCCTACGTCCAGGTTGTTTCCGACGCCGATGGTGCTGAAGGGGTAGCGACACGACTCTACGAATGCCTTGACGGCGCCGGGAGTCTCGGCATGGCACAGAAGAATCCCGTGGACCCCCCGGGCGAGGATCTGCCTGAACTGCCAGGCGTTCGCTCTTATGATATCCTCGCTACCACCGTCTACCGGCGCCTCAACGATGACTGCTGGCGTACGATGGCCGCTGTTCGTCGGACCGCCGTCCACCAGACCTCGCATGAACTCATCTAGCCCTGCCATATCGAATGAGCCGTGCTCCATGCCGATATTGATGTAGTCGGCGAAGGTCTTGGCCTGTCCTTTTCCAGCCTCGTAGCTCAGCTCGGCGCCCGAGTGGCTGCCCACGTAGTAGATTGGCTGGTCCCGCTCCAGAAGCTCAATCGCCTTGTTGATGCGAGCCCCCATTCTGCACCTCCGTGAGTGATCGTGTGAATCCCTACAAAACTACTACTATGTACACGGCGTCGCAAGTGACAAATTCGCGTGGGACCTGTTTCATACCTCCTGCACCGCGCCCCGTCGCCGCCCACGCCCTTTGCGTCCACCGGCGCTCCTCTCTATACTACGCGGTGCGGCGGATCACGACTCCAGGAGTGCAGCAAGAGTGAGTGCCGAGGCCACGCCGGCCGACACCGTTTGCGTCATCCTCGCCGGAGGGCCTGGCAAGCGAATGGCGTCCCGCGACACGCACAAGGCGTGTTTTCCGATCGCGGGCACACCGGCTATCGTCCGGGCTATCGATACCTTCAAGGCGGCGGGGCTGGCGCGGTTCATCGTCGTGGTCGGGCACATGGCCGAGCAGGTTATGGCCACGGTGGCCACGACCCATCCAGACGTTACGTTCGCGTATCAGGCCGACCCCCGCGGGACAGGCCATGCCGCGGCGGTCGCGGTACATGCTCTGGCGGCTCAGGGTCATCGAGGCAACGTAGTGGTTGCCGTCGGCGACATGGTCACGCGCTTGGAAGTAGTACGGCGGCTCCTGAGCAGGTTTTCCAGCACCGAAGCAGATCTTGTCGCCACCGTCATGACGAAGCGAGCGAAATCGACCGCCGGAAGGGTCGTGAAAGACGGGCGAGGGGATGTCGCAGGCGTGGTCGAACTACCCGACATCAAGCGCGCGCGCCAGGAGGACACCACCCTTCGCGTGGGCACCGAGGACCTGAGCGCCGACGAGGTCGAGGAGCGCAGCGGCGCCGTCAACGCATCCCTCTACGCGTTCCGGTTCCCCGCGCTCGAGGACGCGCTGCGCCAGATCCGCCCCGACAACGCTCAGTCAGAGCTATATCTCACCGATACCGTGGGAATCATCGCGCGGAATGGCCGTGTCGAGGTCATCGATGTGTCTGAGCCGACCGATCTCATGGCGTTTAACAATCCCGCCGAGCTGCTGGCCATCGAGGAGGTCGTCAGGGGCCGGGAGAGTGTCCCCAGGGTCTCGCTTTTGGCCTCAAAGACGCCGGACTCACGCTCGCTGAGGCCGTTAGCGGAGTGGTTGCGGGTCCTGGAGGGAGACGGCCCGGAGCTTCGGCGCGAGCTTCGAGAGCTATATGGCCCGGATGACGGCCAGGCTCAAGACAGACGCCGGGCGATGCTCCGGCTGGTCCGGCGTGGGGCGGAAACCCTCGGCGGCCGTCGACGCGTCATCGTGTGCCGCGCGCCCGGACGCATCAATCTGATGGGGCGTCACGTCGACCATCGCGGCGGGTACGTCAACGTGATGGCGGTGAGCCGCGAGGTGCTGCTGGTGGCGGCCCCGCGGGAGGATGACATGGTCACCCTTCAGAACCTGGAAGAGGCGATGTACCCTGCGCGCGAGTTCCGAATCTCCGACCTTCTTGACGAGGCCTCCTGGACCGACTGGATGGACTTCCTCGACTCCGGCACGGTGCGCCGCGTCCTCGAAGCCGCGCCCAACGATTGGAGCCACTACGCGCGGGCACCGATGCTGCGGATTCAGCACGAGTGCAGCGACGTGCGTCTCAAGGGAATGGACTGCCTCGTCAGCGGTGACATCCCCATCGGTGCGGGACTCTCGTCAAGCTCAGCGCTGGTCGTCGCCTTTGCGGAGGCGACAGTGAAGCTAAACGGGCTGGATGTGGCGGTGCGTGATTTCGTCGATCTCTGCGGTGAGGGAGAGTGGTTCGTCGGCTCGCGCGGCGGCAGCGCCGACCACGCAGCGATCCGCGCGAGCAGGGCCGGATACGTGACGCGCATAGGATTCTTTCCATTCCGCATCGAGGACGCCGCGCCGTTGCCGGAGGGCATCGACCTGGTGGTCGTGGACAGCGGGGAAACGGCCGTCAAGAGCGCCGGAGCTCCGGCCAGGGATGCGTTCAACCAGCGGGTCACCTGCTATGAGATCGCCGAGCGGCTCTTGCGGCAGAGCTGGCCCCCGGCCGCCGCCGTCGAACATTTTCGAGACCTGGCGCCCGGCCGGTTGCAGGTGGAACCTTCGCAGATCTATGGGGCCATAGTCCGGCTGCCCGAACGTCCCAGCCGGCGGCGGATCAGGTCGCTGCTGCCCGAGCAGTCGCGGCCGGACCTGGACCGCATATTCTCCACCCACGCGAACCTGGGCAGCTACGATCTGCGGGGCGTCGCCCTCTACGGCATCGGCGAGTGCGTTCGCGGTGAGCGATTCGCTGGCCTCATGCGGGAGCAGGACCTGGGCGCAATAGGCCGGGACATGCGGGTCAGCCACGACGGCGACCGGCGCTGGCGTTTTCTCTCCGACGGCTCGGCTCGGCGGTTCGTCGTGCGCACGGACGACGCGACGCTGGGGAGGCTCGCGCTATCCAACGCGGACATGAGCATGCAGCCCGGCCGCTACGGGTGCAGCACCCGGACCATCGACCGCATCGTAGACACCGCATTGTCGAATGACGGGGTAATAGGCGCCCAGATCTCGGGCGCCGGCCTGGGCGGGTGCGCGATGGTCCTAGTCCGGTCGGAGTCGCGCGATGCCCTCGTCGAAAGCCTCAAGGGGCAGGGCATGGATGGAGACGTAGGTCCGGCGGCAGTTTTCGTGTGCCGTCCGGTTGCCGGAGCGGGACTGGTTTCGGTTTAGAACTCTGCTGGGAAAGAGGTGTGCAGACGGGGTTGGCGCCTCTGCCGGGTGCGTGAGGGCCGGCCCTGAGCGTGTCGAACGGGCGTCCCGCGCATACATACTATCCATGGAACTCGAGGAGGCATCTTGATCAGGCCCAGACTCATCTACTACAACGACGCGCACCACTTCCACGCCAAGAGGTTGGAGCCGCCCGCGAGCATCCACAAACTCCAGTGGCCCGTGGACGAGATGCTTGGAACCAGCGTGGAGCTTCTCGTGTTCGGCCTCGGCTACAGCGACGTGTACTTCCATGACAGTAACGTCGGGCGTGTCGTGGGCCAGAGTAAAGAGGTGTGGGAGAGCTACATCGACTGGCGGATCATGCGTATGGTGCAGGAGGCCCGGCGAATGGGAACGGACCAGTTGCGTGAGGTGCTTGCGCGGGGTCGCGAGATGGGACTGCCGGTGTTCCCCAGCTTGAAACTAAACGACCCTTCAAAGCCAGGGGACGAGCGATGCGGCCGGCTGAAATGGGAGCGCGGCGCCGAGGTCTGCCTTCGCGAGCCGGACGACACGCTGCCGGGCACCGAGTGGTGCTACGACTACGCCCTCGAAGCGGTGCGCAGAGAC
This sequence comes from uncultured Dehalococcoidia bacterium, assembly GCA_964544865.1. Taxonomy (GTDB): domain Bacteria; phylum Chloroflexota; class Dehalococcoidia; order Lucifugimonadales; family CAJWER01; genus CAZJDV01. Next base: position 6,099 of record CAZJDV010000046.1, read on the forward strand.
AAGCTGGCGATGATAAGGGAGGTCGTGGCGGACTATCGGGCCGATGGAATCGAGCTGGACTTCACGTTCCGGCCCCGGTATTTCAGAAAGTCCGAAGTCGAGAGGAACATTCCCCTGATGACCGCCTTCGTCGCCGAGGTCAAGGAGTTGGTGCGCGGGATCGGTGCCGAGCAAGGGCGGGAGGTCCCCGTCATGGCGAGGGTCCACGCCGGCCGCGAACACAACATGGACCGCGGCCTTGACGTGGAGGCCTGGCTGGACCAGGGGAGCATCGACTTGGTAACCGGTGAACTCCCCGAGCCATTCCTCGACACGGGACCCAGGGCATCGTGGCTGGTGGATGCTGCTATTCGGTCTGGCGCCGCCGCATACATCCGCCCGCCCAGGCGCGTGTACGACGAGCGGACCGCCACCCCTGGCATCGAGATGTACAGGGCGCTGGGGCAGACCCTGGCGGGGCAGGGCTTTGCGGGCATGTACTTGGGATACCTCCCGTGGCCGCTGGGCGAGACCGAGTACCAGGTGCTTAGGGAGGCCGCCTATCCGGAGATCCATGCCCGAAAGGACAAACGCTACTTCCTCCAGCCCGGCGGCCCCGCGTCGCCGGGACAGGTGCCGGTGGCACTAGAGGAAGGCGAGACCGTCTCGGTCGCCGTTTTCGTGGCCGACGACGTGGACGGCGCCCGGAGCGACGGCGAGATGCGCAGTCCCTTGCTGACGATGCGGTTCTCGTTCTACTGCATCGAGGACGAGATCGAGTACCGGTTCAACGGCAAAGTGCTGCCAATCGACGCGTTCGAGATCACCGACGAACGCGCCTTGACGATACCTTCGGCCGAGAGCAGCCCCAGCTCCGCGCCCGCGGGCTTCTCCGCGCACTGGTTCCGCTATCGGCTGGACGTGGATGACGTGGTCTCCATAGGAGATGTTCTCGTTGATTCCTGGCAA
>CAZJDV010000046.1:7056-19939 GCA_964544865.1 uncultured Dehalococcoidia bacterium
GACGTTGACGATGTGGTCCGCGGCGAAAACACGCTCGAGATCGAGGTCAGGCGCCTGGAGGCGTCCGCGGGATTCGTCCGCAGCCTGAATGGCGTGGAGATGCACATGCGCTACAAGGATTTCGTGCGCCCGGAGGGGCTCGCCGTCAGCCGAGTTGCACTGCTCCCGTAGCTGGCCCCGTTGGGCCGCCGGCAGGGGCGGGTGTGCCACATCGACTCGCTTGGATCATCAACCCGCTTGCGCGGCCATGCCGAAGCTGTTGCCCTCGGTGTCGACCACGCGCGCTAGCCTTATGGACTCGCCGGCCCGGTCTTCGGGGCCCGAAGTGACCTTTCCTCCGCCGGACACGATCTCCGCGCAGGCAGTATCCAGGTCTGCCACCTCGATGTTAAGTCCCGTATCGTTGAATACACCGGAGCCACCGCCGTGAAGGGCTATGATCGCATTTCCAAAGCCCATCTCGGACCACATCGGGGACTCCGACCTCAGCTCGAGGCCGATCACGTCGCGGTAGAACTTGATGGCCCTCTCCATGTGCTGGACCATGAGCAGGTACTTCACAGACCGTATCTCCACTAGTGGCTACTCCTAATATATTATTGGCGCCGTCTCCAGAGCGCGGGCCTGTGTTCAGTTGATGGCGGATCGCCGCGCATACCTCGACGTAGCGTACAGGATGCTGGCGGGCTGGCCCAGCACCAGCACGTTCTTGATCCGATAGCCGATCTCAGCCGCTAGTGCCTTCGCCTGTCCGCGAGAGATGAGCAACGTCGAGCGTGCGCCCCGGAGCTCGCAATCGCGGATGAATTCGACGAGCATCGCGGTCGGCGCAGCCTCGAACTGCACCCCGAATGGAATGTTGGATACGAGTCTGGTCTCGCCGGTCAGCGTGCGTGTATCGAAGTCCTGGAAGCGGTTGTGGAACAGTGTGGCGTCGTCGGCCAGTCTCTGTTTGGCGAGATCAAAGGCGTCCTGGTCGATCTCGAGGCCGATGCACGCACTGGCCCCGAATGCACCGGCCGCCATGCTCAAGATCGTCCCCGTGCCCATGAAGGGGTCGAGAACCGTGTCTCCTGGACCGACGCCCGCCAGCGTCAGCAGCCCGCATGCCATGTGGGCCCGGAGAGAGCCCGAGAGTCCGTCGCTCTTGTCGCTCAGGTTTGTGTAGATCTGCACGCCGAGGACGGCGGTCTGGGGGTCTGCCTTGCAGAGAATCCGAAGCCCCTTCGCGCCGCCGCGCCGCCATCGGGGAAACGCTTGGCGGATGGCGGCGTCTATGGTTTGGGACAGGGCCTGGCGCCTCGACGAGGTCTTGCCGTACGACTCTGTGATCAGGGAGTAGCGGCGAAGGTTGCCCGACTGCGTCTTGGGCAGCCACGCGAGCACCTGCTCCTTGAGAGGGGCCGCGCTCAGTTTCTTGACGAGGACGGCGGTCGCGTCCTCGGTCGCCGTCGCATCGACCCTGAGCAGACAGCCGAACACCTCGGCCGGCGTCACGAGTTTGCGCGAGAGGGCATCCGGTCTGTTGGCCAGGACCAAAGACGAGTCCCGGTGGTAAAAGGGCACGTGGTCGGCGACGCCCCGGAAGCGCAGCTCGGCGAGGGTGGCGAACGCCCAGCCCGGCTGTGTGGTTATGAACAACTCCTCCGCCACGGGCGTCGCGCGACTCCGCTCCTTGCCGGAGCGGGGGCCGGCCCTCCGTGCCGCTCTCCTCCGGGCCAGCGTTGCAGCTCTCATTGTGTTCGAGACTCTCATCGTTCCATTCCGCCATGTCCGAATATTTTCCGCCAGACCGAGCCCGTTATCTTATATCGGACAGAGAGCGTGGCGAGCCGTCTGGCCCGCACACGAGACAATCGGCAAGTCCGAGGGCCGGTCGCTCAAGTATACGTCTCACAGGTGACAGGCGCCATTGTTACAAGCGTGATCGAATCGACCTGGGGGAGCCGTCGCGTGCGGCTTCGGTGGCGCCCTGACGTCCTGGCGAGAAAGGTGGGTCCGGTGGCTACTGCGGCTGCGCCCAGGGGGGGACATGCCGGTCGGCGAGCTTTACCTCGGCTTCGATGCGCCGGTAGTCGGGCTCCAGTTCGCCTACGAGACGCCAGAACGCCGGGGAGTGGTCCATCCGCCGGAGGTGGCATAGCTCGTGCAGGAAGATGTGGCGCACCAGGCCGCTGGGGAGGAAGAGCAGATTGCGGTTCACGCTGATCGTCTGGAGCCGGGAGCAGCTTGCCCACCGCGCCTTCTGTCCTCTGACCATCGTCTTCTTGAACGGCGCCCCGATCTCTTCGCTAACCTCTCGAAGCCAGGGCACAAGGTGAGCGTGGGCCTTGCTATGGAGCCACTCCCTAAGGACCTCGGCGACCCCGAGAGCGTTCAACGTGTCGCCGTGGACCACGACCTGATTCTCGTTTGTCTCGCTTGCGGTGAACCGGTTCCCAGAGCCGTTCCGGTAGGCGACCTGCCAGCCGGAGTCGATGGCCTGGAGGTCGATCCGGCTGGGAGCCATGAGGGGCGCCTCCGCGGCGACCCACTTCATCTCTCGCTCGATCCAGTCCCTCTTGGATTCCAGCACCTTCGGAATGCCTCGCAGGCCGAAGCCCACGGGGATTACGACCTCGAGACCCTTCGATACTGAGATACTAAGTATCACTCTCCTGGCTCTGCGGCTCTTGCGAACGGTATACTTCACCCAGCCGGTCTCTAGCATCTCCACTTCCGTGAAGCGTCGCTCCGGTTACGCGAAACAGATGTATGTGTGATCGCCACCCCTTCTAGGAACCCCGGCGCAGGACCCGGCCTGGCGTCGCGCCGGTGTGCCTCCCGTCGAGAATCACGGGCTCGCCATTGACCAGCACGTGGGACACGCCATCGGCGAGCAGATGCGGCTCATCGAACGTAGCATTGTCTATCACGGTGCCCGGGTCGAAGATGGCGATGTCCGCGACCATACCCTCCCCGATGCGGCCCCGGTCCGTAAGCCCAAGACGGTCAGCCGGGAGGCCGGTCATCTTGTATATGGCCGTCTCCAGAGGCAGCACCCCGTCGTCGCGCACGTAGCGGCCCAGTATTCGTGGGTAGCAGCCGTAAAACCGGGGATGCGGCCTGTCGCTCGCCCACCAGCCGTTGGGCGATATGGCCCGGCCGTCGGAGCCAAACATGGAGTGGGCGTACTGCATGAAGAAGCGCACGTCGCTCTCGATGCGGTTGTGCCCCACGACACCGACGTTGTTGTCCTCCTCGTCGATCAGCGCCAGCACGGCCTCCCGAGGATCGACGCCACGGTCCTCGGAGATGCTCTCCAGGCTGCGCCCCACGATGTTGCGGTTGTGATCGGAGCCGACGTATGTGATGAACATCTTGTCCCATGCCCACGGCAGCCCGCCGAAGTGCCCCTCGGCCATGTCGTCGAAGGTCCTTTTCCTCTGCGACGGGTCCCGCAGTCGGGCCAGCATGGCATCCGACCCACCCTCCTGCACCCACTGCGGCAGGGACTGGTTCAGGCCCGACGCGCCGGCGGTGTACGGATAAAGGTCGCACGTCATGTCTACCCCGTCCGCGCGGGCCCGGTCGATTACCGCGACCATCTCGGCACCCCTGCCGAACACCCTTGAGTCGCCGATGGCGATGTGGGAGAACTGCACAGGGACCCCGCCCTTCTGGCCGATCTCGGCGGCCTCCTCGAGGGCCTTCACGTGCCACCCCGCCCACACCCGGGCGTGAGTAGCGTAAAAGGCGTGCTCGAAGGGTGCGATGGACCGGGCGAGCTCAACGATCTCGCCCGTCTGGGCGTACATCGACGGCGCCAGGGTCAACCCGGTAGACAGTCCAAAGGCCCCTTCTTCCACAGACCCCGCGGCAAGCCGTTTCATCTCGGCAAGCTCGTCGTCCGTCGGCGGACGGTTTTCGGTTACACCGGCGGCGACGCGGATGGCGCCGTGTCCGACGAGTGGCGCCAGATTCAGGCTGGTGCCCCGGGAATGGACACTCCCGGCCCAGCCGTCCAGCGTGGTCCAGTCCCACTCGGCCTGGGACCGCAGGGTCGAGCCCAGCGCCGCGCGAAGCTGTTCCGGTCCGGCCTGCCCGGATGGGAAGGGTGAGAAGCTGCAGTTGCCGGTGACCTCCGTGGTCACGCCCTGGAAAGCCATGCTCTCGCCGCCGGGGTCGTCCAGGAGAGTGACGTCCGAGTGGGAGTGCATGTCGATGAATCCAGGCGCCACCACGAGCCCCGAAGCATCGATCACTCGACCGGACTCCGCCTTTGCCAGGTCGCCGACGGTCGTGATCCTGCCGCCGTCTATGCCCAGATCGGCCTGGTAAGGTGGCTTCCCGGCGCCGTCGATGACCGTGCCATTCAGTATCAGCGTGTCGTATGCCAAATTGTCCTCCACGTTCGCGGGGTTGGGGTTCCTGGCGGGTCGCGAGACCTCATCGCGAGTTTAGAGCGCGGTCTCGTTCGTGTCAACGAGTGCCCCTTCGTCCCCGGAGGAGGTCTCAATAATCGGGTCTTGCTCGGCGGCGAGGGGCAAACAGTTGTACAATGGCCCCGGCCTTGTACAGCATGCGAAGGAGGACCGGATGATAATCGACACCCACGTCCACTTTTACGACCCGAGCCGCCCGCAGGGCGTGCCCTACCCAAGTCCGGGCGACGAGCTCCTCTACCGAACCGTGCTGCCGGAGCACTACAAGAAACTGGCTGTGCCCGAAGGGGTGACCGGCCTGGTCGTCGTCGAGGCGAGCGAGTGGGTCGAGGACAACCAGTGGGTGTTGGACTTGGCGGCCGACGACCCCTTCATCGTGGGCGTCGTGGGAAATCTCGACCTGCGTACGAGCGAGTTCGCCAAGAACCTGGGCCGTTTCAGCGCCAACGAGCTGTTCCGAGGTATTCGCGCCCGCGGGCTCGACCCCAGCGATTTCACGTCGTCCCCGGTGCTGAACGCCGCGGAGCGCATGGCGGACATGAACCTGGAGTTGGACGTTCTCCTTGGCTATCGAGACTACGGGGAGCTCATCGGGTTCGTCGACCGCGTTCCGGAGCTCCGCGTCGTGCTCAACCACATCGGCCAGGGACGTCCTATCGACGGCAAGGCGGCCAACCCGCGCTGGGCGGATGCGATGCAGAGGATCGCCGAGTATCCAAGGGTATACTGCAAGGTCTCGGCCGTGATAGAGATGGCCGCGGTGAGGCCCGCACCGGTAAACGTGGACTTTTACGGTCCGACGCTGGATGTGCTGTGGGACGCCTTCGGGGAAGACCGGCTGGTGTACGGGAGCAACTGGCCGCCGGTCGAGGAAGCCGGGACCTTCGCCGCGGCGCACGGTGTCGCAAAGGCCTATTTCGAAGCCAAGGGCGGCGAGGTGGCCGAGAAGTTCTTCTGGAGGAACTCCAAGGCCGCCTACAAATGGCTGGAGCGCGGGTAGGCCGGGATAAAGGAGCGGGCGAGCATGGAAGTATACGAATGTGTCAGGGCGCGCAGAACCATCAGGGAGTTCAAGCCGGACCCGGTGTCCGAGGCCGTCATCACCAGGGTCCTTCGAGCGGGCCGGTGGGCGCCAAGCTCCCGCAACCAGCAGCCGTGGCACTTCATCGTGGTCCGAGATCCCGACACCCTGAAATCACTTGGAGGGATAGCTTCCAGCGGGCGGTTCGTCGCCGACGCGCCGGTAGTTATCGCCCTGGCGATGGAGAACGCCGACAGGCCCGATCTGGATGCGGGGAGGGCGCTTCAGCAGATGGAGTTGGTGGCATGGTCCGAGGGACTGGGCACCTGCTTCGTGAACCTGCGCGTCGAGGAGCAGAACCGGAGGGTGAAGGAGATACTCGGAATCCCCGCCCATATAGAGCTGATAGCGCTGCTACCCTTCGGCTACCGCACCGACATCCCCAGGACGGGCGGCGCACCGCGCAATCCCTTGTCCAAAATCGCCCACACTGAGAAATTCGGCCAGCCCTATCATCCCTCCAACCCTAACACCTAACACCTAACCTCCTCTTCCGCTATCACGTGGTTCCTCAGGACGCCGATGCCGCCGATGTCTATCTCGACGACGTCGCCGGGCGCCATGGGGCCGACCCCGGCGGGCGTGCCGGTCATGATCACGTCGCCCGGCAGCAGGGACATGGCCTCGCTGATGTACGAGACCAGCTCGGCCACGCCGAACAGCAGGTCGGAGGTGTTGGCGTTTTGACGCTCCACCCCGTTTAGCCGGGCCCTCACGTCCACGTTGCCGGGGTCCAGTTCCGTCTCCACCACCGGGCCCAGGGGATTGAATGTGTCGAAGCCCTTGCCTACCAGCAGCGCGCCCATCTTCATCTCGGCGAACTGAATTACGCGCTCGCTCACGTCGTTGCCGCAGGTGTACCCCAAGACGTAGTCCAGGGCGTGCTCCTTCGCGACGTGCCTGGCGGGCCTGCCGATCACGGCCGCCAGCTCCGCCTCGTACTCCACCTTCTGGCCCTTGCGCGGATACACGATGGTGTCGCCCTGTCCAATGATCGCGGTGTTGGGCTTGACGAACAGCATGGGAAACTTGGGGGTCGCCATGCCGCTCTCCTCAATGTGAGACACGTAGTTGAGCCCGACGCCGATGATCTTCGTGGGCTCAACCGGGGGCAGGACGCGCACGTCGTCGACTGCGGCGACCTTCGCGCCGGTCTTGAAGTCTTCGAACGGCGCCCCGATCATCTGCAGGACCGTGCCGTCGTCCTCCAGGATGCCGTATGCGGGCGGCCCGTCTCCGGTCCGGTATCGTAGGATTTTCACTTCTTGCCTCCTCGTTGTTGCTCGTCCAGGAAAGTCTGGAACATGGCTGCAACCCCGGCCTCGTCGTCGTCGCCGTCGTGGACCAGCAGCCGGGCGGCGAAGTCTGTGGAATCGCCCAGGCTGAGGTCGCGACGCGTTTCCAAAAAAGGGTTGACGGTGATCGTGCCGTAATCCGCCACGCTCCAGGGCGGGTCGCCGGCGGAAGGGTAGGGGAGCAGGGCGACGCCGGCGCGCCGCGCGCCGCCCGTCGTCCCGGAGGCGTCCACCCAGTCGGAGTGACTCCCGGATATCGCCTCGCCGCCGGACCTGCCTTTCGAGTCGACCACCGTGCCCCCGTCGACCACCCTGAGACCGTCCGCCATGCGCACGGTCAGGTAGGCGTGGCGGGTAGGCCCGATGCTAATGTCCCACTCGGTGGGGCGTAGCCGCGACCGAATATCGATGACGTTGGCCGCCTCGCCGGGGCGGATGTCGATGGTGCGTGTCTCCTCCGCGACGGTGCGCCCGCCGTGGGCTCCCCACTCCGAGGGCCCCTGCCAGTGCAACGTCTGGACGATGCGAAGGTGGTCCTCGGCTACCTCGGTGGCGTCGAGCGTCTTGCCGACGATCCTCCCGGGCGCACGGCCCTGGAAGGTGTAGTTGACGTAGAAGCTGTAGTTGGCCTCCTCGACATTGTCGCCCGAGTAGGGAAGGAAGCAATTGAAGTGGTCGGCCCCGATGGTCACCGACTGGTGGTGCGGGTGGTCGATGGGCGCCTCTGCCGTGACCGGAAAACCCGCCGGAGTAAACACGGGATAGAGGTAGCTGCGGTAGTCGCCCTGGCTGAGCGCGGTGATGGCCCGGCCGCGCCAGCCGATCTTGACGCGGCGGGCCCTGGCCGTCGCGCCTCGGGGGAGGTCGATCCGGTCGTCTTCGACTGTGAAATTCTGCAACGTATCGTCTCTCGTCACCGCCATGAAACAGCTAACTGGCACGGAAAGCCGGCAGCAACGGGCCTCTTGCCATTTCTCATTTCTTCCCTCTGCGCCCTCCGCGGTGAGAATCCGCTCCTAAACGTCGCCAAAGCGCTCGATGCTGGGCGGCAGCCTGCCCTCTGGCAGGTAGAACTCGTCCTCGATATTGACCGGTACGGGCCGGCCCGTGCGCATCGACTCGACCGCCTTCTCGAAGATCAACGTCGGCACGGAGGCCTCCCAGGCGTCCATGAGGCTTGGACCGCCCTCGATGCAAAGCCGGGCGAACATCCTCATCTCCTCGTCGAATCCGTTGTGATAGCGGTTCTCGTCTATGCCGGGCTCGTCGGTCCCCTCAAACACCAGGTTGCCGAAGCGGAGCGTCGCCGCGCTCACGCTCCCTGCCTGGACCTCGGCGTAGTGTTTCGGCAGGATGCCACCGGTGCCGAGTGTGCTGAATATCGACTGCCCGGTCCCGCCGTTCTCGAAGCGTATCGAAATAGTGCTGGTGTTGGTGGGGCGGCCGTCGAAGCCCATGGCGTATACCTCGACCGGCTGGGACCGCATGACGTGCCATATCCAGTGGAGGTTGTACCCCGCGGCGTCGAGGATGCCGTTGCGGCCATAGGGCCCCAGATCGTCGTCGGGGTCGCTGTGCTGCGGGGAGCTAAGCCGGCAGGTGAACAGGATGAAGTAGGGCCGTGTCACGACCTCGCGCAGCCGCCTGGTCACGGGGGAGTGCTTGAACCACCAGCCGCTCATGAGGCGAACGCCCGACTCGTGGACAGCCTTCTGGACGCGCCGCGCTTCCTCCAGGGTCATCGCGAGGGGTTTCTCCGAGAAGACGTGCTTGCCCGCCTCGCACGCCTTTACAACCAGGTCGGCGTGGGTGTCGTGGGTGGAGCAGATTAGCACCGCGTCGATCCGGTCGTCGGCCAGGACTCGGTCCAGGTCGGTGGTGAAATACTCCGCCTCGGCCTGCTCCGCCCGCCGCCGCGCCGCGTCCTCGTCGACGTCCATCGTCGCCAGCAGGTGCATCTCGGGGGTGTTCAGGATGTTGGGCAAGTGCGCGCCGCTGATGCCGCCGCACCCGATCAATGCCGTCTGGAGCTGTCTGTCCATCACTCCCTCCTCGGTTCCGCCCGTTCAGGTCCCGGAAGCCACCTGCTCGATCAGGGCATTGAGCCTGGCATAGTTGATGCGCATGGCCTCCAACGCCGAGCCGCCGGGCAGACGAAAATGTGTCGCCACCGACAGCACAACGTCGTTGCGATTCTCGCGCAGGCTCCGCAGCACCGCGGGAAAATCGACGTCGCCGTCCCCTATCGGAAGATATTCGAAGTCGAGCTGGAGGCCGTCGTTGACGTGCAGGTCTTTGATGTGGAGGCTGTTCAGATAGGGTCGCAGGTTGACGAAGCCGGCGGTGGCGGCGTCGGTCTCCCCGCAGTTCATGGTGTCGGCGGGCCCCCACATCACCTTCAATCGGTCGGATCCGAGACGCTCGGCCAGCCGTCGGAAGTTGGAACTGGTGTTGGTGTAGTTCCACGGCATCATCGACAATACCAGGTCGACGCCATGCTGTTCGGCCTGCTCGACCGCCGGAGTGAACGCCGCCTCCAGCTTGTCCATGTCCACGTCGGCGATGACCCCGCCGCGCGTCAGCCACCGCATCGGCCACGTTGGTTTGGCCGCGGTGTACTCGCCGGGCCAGGCGAAGGAGTACGCCAGCACGGCCCCAGCGCCGAGCCGGCGGGCGATCTGCATCGAGCGGACAAGGTCGTCGAGCTGTTTGCGGTACTCCTCATTGTTCGTCGGCGCCGCGCCGTCGATGTCGGTCAGGTGGATCTTTTTGAAGGGACTCGACGCGCTGATCAGAAACAGTTTCAGGCCGTGGTCCGCAACTCGCGCGGCCATCCGGTCGATATCCGCGTCGCTCATGTCGGCGATCTCGGGCCCGTCCGGAATGTTGGAGAACCAGACGTACTCCGCGCCGATGTCTTTGGCGGCGGCGAGCGCCTCGTCGAAGGGCAGCTGCAACTCGTTGAGGAACAATCCGAGCTTGAACCGGTAGTCTTGATCTGTCACGAAAACCTTACCTCCTCGGGATGGCTGGCAGGGCGTCGCCCGCGTCCACGCGGTAGTCTAGCATAGGCGCTACCGGAATCAAATGCCCAGGCGGCGCCCTATCTGCCGAGCCTGCTACGGGAGGGGACCATCGTAACCGGCTGAGACCGGCGAATCGGGACGGAGGTCCGTGTTGCGCTGGATAGAAGTGCGGATGTTGCGATAAGCGGCCCAGACGGGCTGAACAATGGCCTGAGCGCTACAAGGGTGGGCTGGATGCGTGAGCGTTGCATGTCGAGCCATACACCCGAGGATCGCCATCATTTCCGAATTCGCGAAAGAGATACCTTGAAATGCCTAAAGTGAACGATTCTGAGCAAGTATTTTCTATTGCAAGCGCATTATCTTGTTGGGCTCCCCGCCACCGCATGTTGCGTAGGTAAGCGGCCAGGGGCACGGAAGAAGATCATCTCGATTTGGTGTCGTGAAGCTTGTCCATCCAGGGAAGGGTAGGATCTGGGAGGGGGTGCGAATGAGTCCGGTCATACTCCTTGATATGGCGGTGCTGAGTGTGTTGATCGCGTTGCTGATCTCACGTCCTCTTCGGTTGGAGACCTGGCGGTGCCTGCGTACAAGGCCGCCCGCCAGCCCGATGATCGATCGATTCGCTCCCGCCCTCGTGGCCGTTGGTCTCGGGACGATTCCGTGGCTAGTCCTGCTCAACATCACGTACAACCTGTTCTCCGACTCCCAGGTGCTCTCGGCCTTCCTGGGGATTACCGCGTGGCTGTCACTGACGGCCATCTTCGGTATTCTGATCGTCTGGCTCCGACGCCCGCATCGCGCCGGGGGGGCCGAAAAAGAGTAGACAGCCGCCGATCGCGCCGATACCCCGGAGCGGAACGGAAAGCCGGAGTTGGGTGTGCACCCGCACGCAGCCTCCATGCGGCCACTTCTTCGCCATCGCGGTGGAGAGCGCCCTCGCAGACTCGATCGACACTGAGCAGCCGCCGCCGCTCGCATCACCTTCCTGGCGTTGCGGCACATGGCCGCCTCAAGGTCCGCTGGCCGGCTAAGCTGCGACTGGTCCGGCAGGCTCACCACCAGCCGATAATTCACATTCGTTCGTCCTGAGCCTGTCGAAGGACCCATCTACGCTCACTTCGCAACGGTCCTGGATGTGGGGTCCTGACGGTCACAGCGGCGAGCGACCATGACACAATGTTCCTTGCCCAAGGGCGGGCGTTGCAACGTCTGCGTGAAAGTGCGCATCTCATGGGCGAGAGAATGGTTCATTAAGGAGGACCAGACATGGCGTACATAGACCCGGTGAAGGCATCCCCGGACAACTACAAGCTGCTCTTCGAAAACGAGCACGTCAAGGTACAGGACATGAACTTGAAGGCGAGGACGACGGACAACGAACACTTACACCGGGCCGAAACCGTCTATTTCGTCAGCGGCAGCAGCGTCAAGATACACCTGCTGGACGGCGGAACGGTTGAGGCGGATATACCTGACCGTCACGTAATGTACAGCGAACCGTGGACTCACAGAGTTGAAAACGTCGGCACGAAGGATCTGAAGGCCATCATCGTCGAGGCCCAGTAGAGGTTTTCTCGGCGGATGATGACGCCGGATGGCGGTGTGCCGCGGCGCCGGGCGACGCCGTCGCCAGGCTCCCCGGCCAATACAGTCGCTGTGCGGAAACCCGGCCCCTTCTAGATGAAAGCAGGACTGTTGTCGGGGCGGCGGGGGTTGCCGCGGCGCCAGGCGGCGGGAGGGTACCGGCCCAGCGCCTCTTCGTTCACCTCCAGGCCCCATCCGGGCGTCTCGGGAATGTCGAGATAGCCGTCTACCGGCGCCCAGGGCTCTGACACGAACTCGCGCCATCTGCCCTTGTCGTGCGCCCTGTACTCGAGGATCAGGAAGTTGGTCGTGGCCGCGGCGAAGTGCACGTTGATCGCGCCCGCCAGCGGTCCCATTGGATTGTGAGGCGCAACCACGACGCCGTGGCCTTCAGCGATGGCGGCGGTCTTGCGCATCTCCATCAGCCCTCCGCATATGCACACGTCAGGCTGGATGATGTCCGCCGCCTGGGCCTGCAACAGGTCGTTGAACTCGAATTTCGCGTACAGGGCCTCTCCGGTGGCCAGGGGAATGGGAAGCTGGCGCCGGAGACGGGCCATCGCCTGGATGTTCTCCGCCCGTATCGGCTCCTCGAAGAAATAGGGATTGTAGGGGGCCACCGCGTGGGCCAGCTCCAGCGCGCGGACCGGCTCGAACACCTTGGCGTGAACGTCAAGCCCGATGTCCACGGAGTCGCCCACGGCGTCGCGGACCGCCGCCAGGAACTTCGGGCCCTCGCGCAGCACCTCGTTCCAGGGCCGCAGGTCCGGGTCCGGAGGGAACGGGCTCATCTTCAGTCCTGTGTACCCGTAGGTCTCGATGAGCGATACGGCCTGCTCCGCGGTCTCCTCGGGGGTCGAGCCTCCGCCGCAGCCCTGGTATACCCGTACACGGTCTCGGACCCGCCCGCCAAGGAGCTTGTACACGGGCAGTCCCAGCGCCTTGGCCGAGATGTCCCACAGCGTGTGCTCGATGCCGCTGATCGACGCCAGTCCGACGGCGCCGGGAGGGAACCGCAGGCCCTGGTACATCAGGGCCCAGATGTGCTCGATGTTCCTCGGGTCCGCACCGACGATCCATTCTTTCAGGTATTGGATGGTCTCGGCGACGGCCATGTCCGGCCCGACGCTGAAGGACTCGCCCCAGCCCACGATCCCCTCGTCCGTCTCCGTCTTGACGAACACGATGTTCCGTCCGCCGCCATCGACGACGAACGCGGTTATGTCAGTTATCTTCATGCTATCCCACCATCTGTGCCTTCGTGCGGTGGCGACAACACCGCCGTCTCACAGGCCCGTCGTCCTATCCACCCGGCACGAACTCCCCTCAAAACCTAACACCCAACCCCCAGTCCCCAACCCCCAGCCCCTAGATGTATCCCGCGCTGCCGTCCGGGAAGGTGGGGAAGCCGCGGTCCCAGGCCATGGGGGGGCTCTTGGTTATGGAGTCCAGGTCGAGCTCCATGCCAAG
>CAZJDV010000047.1:0-19627 GCA_964544865.1 uncultured Dehalococcoidia bacterium
TGAGCCGCCTTGGTGGTACATTATCTCTCCGCCCTTCACACTCGCCAGAGGGCCGGGCAATCACCCTGTCGTCTCTCGCTGGGTATTCAAAGCCTCGCGGACCTCTTCGCCGAATCGGCGTAGCTCCTCGGGGGTGGGGTCGCGACCGGACAGCCGGTCCTTGAGCTGCTCGAAGCGCCAGTTCTCAAGGCGGCCGCGGGGTATCTCGAAGAAGGCAGGGGCGAAATGCGGCTTCTGACCGGGCCCGAAGTGGCCCTTGCCCTTGAGGTCGAATCCCTCCAGGTCGTCCGTGCGCTTGCCCATCACCTGGCCGGTCTCAACGTAGTGGTCCATGACCGGCTTCATGCCAAACCTCTGGACCGGGCAGACCTTCATGCATATCGAACAGCCGTCGTACCGGCCCGGCACCGCCCGTAGTCGACCTTGTTCTTGAGCGCTCCACGCCACCAGACCTTGTCCCGAGCGAGGGCGTTGCTGGGGCACCTGTCTACGCACACCTGGCAGATCTCGCAGTACCGGTTGATGCCGTAGTCGATGGGGGCATCGTACTTGACGGGCGCGTCGGTGGTGATGATCATGAGCCGTCCGCGGGACCCGAAGTGGGGCATCAGGAGCTGGCCGTTGGCGCCGAGCTGGCCGAGGCCGGCGGAGACGAACATCGGGATGTACGGCGCGCTGGAGTCACTGTGGCTATGCACCTGGGCGTGGTAACCGAGCGTGCGGACATAGCCGGCCAGCTCGAGGGCGAGCCGCCCCTCGACGGTGTAGGCGCCGAAGCGGGTATGCTCGGCCTCTTCGCTCGGTATCTTCTGCGTCCCCTCGTACCCCTGCTCGAATGCGAGGCAGATAGCATGGGGGAACCTGGCCCACCGCTTCTTGCTCGCGTAGGTGTATCGCCGGTCGTACCGGGTGAAGCCGACCTCGGCGAATCCCAGCTCCCGAGCCTTGCGGCGGATGGGCTCGGTGGGGTCGCGGTCCGGGACCGGCTCGGCGCCGGGCTCGACATCGCCGGAGACGGCGGCGGCCTCGACCAGCGGGCCGTCTCGCTTCTAGTGGTCGATCCGCCACTGGACGAACTCCGGTGTGTACTGCGACCATAGCCATTCACGGTCGGCGGAGTTCTCGACGAAATGGGCCTCCAGCAGGGTATTCGCGCCCGTAGAATGACACGTCTGCCTCCCGGACGGGATTCCCCGGCTGCGTGACGAGGTCATCGGCGACGGGGATCTCGACATCGGGGTCCCCCGGTCCCTTACCGGGCCGCCGAACTATGTGGTGGATCCTCTTGGGCAAAGCCCTATCACCTCCGTAAGGTATTACAGAATCAAGATCGCAAACGGGTCCATCGACCGTCGCACACTTACTGTCTCACATAACATGTGTCAATGTGAGGCCGACGCGCCGTGAACGAGGCCCATCTGACACAGCCCGGTGCGCCGGCCTCCAGGAGCCGCGATCACAACTCGATCTCCGCAAGGCGGTCCATGAACCTGACCAGGAACTCCTCGGACCGGCGGATGCCCTCGATCTGCGCGTACTCGTTCGCCGCGTGCTTGTTGCCGGCGTGACACGGCACCCCGCCGACCCACAGCAGCTTCAGTCCCTCTGTCCACAGTGCCACGGGTATGGCGATTGGGTGGACGGGCCACACCTCCGGCTCCACGCCCATGCCGGCGTGGACATCGAGAACGCACTTGACCAGAGGGTGCTCCGGCCGCGAGCCGCCGCCGGCGTAGGCGTTGTTGACTTCAAACATGATGTCGGTGAATCCGCCGTCGTTAAGAATCTTGCGGATCTGCGCGATGCCTTCACCGGGGTGCTGCCCGGGTTGGAACCTCATGTTGACGACCGCCTGGGCGTCCGACGGGATGCTGACCTTCACCGACTTGCCGTCGCCGACGAAGCCGGACTTTAGCCCCGTGACCGTGAACTGCGTGCGGAAAAGGTGCGCGTCCACCGCGGCCTCGAAGTCGTCGTACCGGAAACGGCGAACGCCCAGATCGGATCTAAGCCTCTCCGGATCAAGCCGGCCGGCGAGCTCTTTTGCCAGGCGGCGCTGATCCGGTGTTGGCTGCCATCCGTCTCCGCCGGTATAGTCTTCCTCCAAACGTTGCTCCACGAGAGCCACCGCTTGGCTCAGCCTGACCGCCGGATTGCTGACCCAGCTCGAGTTGAGGCCGTGAAGCTCATTGCCGACCGGGCCTCCCCACTCGCCACCTCTACAGATGAGACGCCCCATCAGGTTACCCTTTACCGCCAGCGGGACTATCGGCACGCCGTTGGGGTGTGCCATAGGACAGAGCCAGAGCACCGCGTCCGCCTTACGCAGCTCATCGGCACGGGACGGAACGAACTCTCGGATGCCGCCGCTGCCGAGCTCCGAAGCCTCCAGCACGAACATCAGGTTCACCGGCAGGCGCCGGCCAGCCGCACGGTACGCCGATATCACATTCATCGCCGCGGCTATCGGCGTCTTCATGTCCTCCGCGCCGCGGCCTACCACCGACCGGCCGACGCCACTCACGTCACGGACCTCAGGCTCGAATGGCGATACGACCCATCCGGGCTCGTCTGCGGGCGTCACGTCGTAGAGGCCGTGGAGGATAAGAGTCTTCCCCGCGTCCGCGTCGATTCGCCCGAAGACCACGGGCAGCTCCGCCGTCTCGACCACGTCGGCCGTTCCGCCGAGGTCTCTGATGTCCTCCGCCAGCAGCGCCGCCATCTCGCGAACGCCGATATCCAGAGCCGAGAGGCTGGGCTGGGCGAGGTAGCGGAGCACCCTGCCGACGTGGTCCGGCTCGAAATCCTGCGCTATGCGCTCGATCACCGGATGCGATTCGGTCCCCTTCAAGGTAGTTCCACTTTCGCGATAGGCACGTGCTGCTGTGCGCCGTAGACATCCCGGTCCCCTGGGGCGCCCGACGTTGGGCCCATTCTGGGGAAGGTGATCTTGATCGCGTAGGCGGCGGCGAAGGTCACTATCTTCACGTCGGTTGCGTCGAGTCCATACAGCTCGGCCACGAGATCGGGGGCCAGCACCTCGCTGGCGACCACCCGGTCGAAGGTCCTGCGGTCCCCAAAAAGAAGATCGACGGTCGTGACGAATGGTCCAGCGTTCTTGCTGCGCAGCACTTCCGCCAATTCGTAGAGCGTGGTCATGGTCTTATCTCGAGCGCACTTGGACACAAGAGCCTATCCGCCGACATCTTCGAACTCCATCGCGAACATCTCCGATGGGTCGTCGACCTCCATGAGATGGTAGACGTTGAATTCGTACACGGGGCCGCCCCTGAAGTCCGACGGAGAGAACGGAAATGCGAGGTTGCCTCCGGTCGCCTTTCGGCCCTCGAAGCCGCTGTGCAGGAACGTGCTTCTCGCGAGGGACAGTACGGCGTCCGCGGTGTCCTGGTCGCGGGCGATCGCCTCCAGGACGAGGCCGACCTCGTGCGGCGCACGAGCCGCATGGGACCGGGGCGCGGTCATTACGCCGTCGCGGCCGTAAACGATGAATCGCAGGTCGTAGCCACCGGCGACTTCGTTACCCAGCATCGAGTCCACAGTCTCTTTGACGTCAGACTCGACCTCGGCGAGCCGGGCGATGAGGTTGGGATCGGCGATACCTGCTACGGAAATCGTCCGATAGCCCGCCAGCCGTGCGCCCTCGAGCTTGATCGTGGGGGTGGCGGCGGGTACGAAGCGACTGCCGCTCACGCAAACCCTGCGATCGTCCAACTGCTCGATCTCGACACCTCGGAGATCGACCATGCCCTCCGGCTCGTGAAACAGGTACGGGTCGGGCTGCTCGTACATCATGTGGGCCGCGACGGATGTCGGAGTCAGCCGTCTATGCCGGCTGATAGGCTCGAGCTCGAAGTGGTCGTCGCGGAGCGTCGCGAGGATGCAGTCATTTGTCCCAGTCGGTATTGCGCACTGAGCACCGCACTCGATGATCTTCGCCATGTGATAGGCCAGGCCCAGATCGAAACTCCTCACCGCCGCCATCGATGCGAAGATCGCGGTATCGCACGCTCGCCCGGCGATGATCACGTCGGCGCCGCCCTCAAGCGCCTTCACGAACGGGCCGACCCCCATCTGGCCGACTATTCTCGTCGCCGAGTCCACATCGTCCTCGGTCAGCTCGGGCAGCTTGCCGAGGGGGCTCATCTTCCCGGCGCGTACCGCTTGCCGCACCACCGCCTTGTCGACCTCGGCGCGGAGCACGGCCAGCCGGTAGGAGTGGCCGTCACGCTTCGAGACGGCATGCAGGACTTCCAGGACGCTGTCCACGTGGGGGTCGCCCCCCGCGGTGCCCGCCGAGCCCACGATGAGCGGAACGCCGGCCTCGCGGGCGCTGGCCAGCGACAGCCCCAGGTCACGGACCATCTGGGGGCGCTTCGTGAGCTGGTCGCCACTGCCAAGGTAGTAGGGCCCAGGGTCAGTAGACCCGTTGTCGGCGCCTACGACGTGAGGCTGTCTCGCCATGCCGCCGGCCAGCGACTCCTCCGGGAACCCATACCCAAGGATCCCGCACACCGACAGCACTCTGAGCTCGTTCACGCTAATACTCCGTCCATCCGGTTTTGAAGGAGTATGTCATTGGCCGAATCTGCATTGATCGAAATGTGCGCAATCCCGCCGGTCCCAGGCTGGATAGACCTTGCGGGAGGCGACGGCAGCGTCAGGGCTCCCTCACGTTGTCGACGCCCAACTCCTCGAGCCGCGAGGCCATCCTCTCCCTAGCCGCGCCTCCTTTGGCCATCATGGCGGCGCTATACAGATATGGCCGCTCCTCGCTCAGGCGTCAACTCGACGGGCCGGGTATAACTCCCGGAACTCCAACCTCGACCATCATCTGGCGGACCTGCTCGCGGAACCGGTCCCGAATGTCCCTCGTTGGTGGTCTGGAACGGCTGGACCCCAGCCCGACCAGCTCCAAGCACAGCTTGTCGAGGTGGCCGTCCCCCGTCGTATACCTCGCGATCTTCTCCCAGGCAACATAGAAGGGCATGACGACTCGCACCAGCTCTTTTTGGGCCTCGACGTACTCGCCGCTCTCGAGGAGCTCCCAGGTGCGCACCCCCCACTGCGGCCAGTAGTTGGTAGGGTGGAGCTCGATCCCGCGCGCGCCCATCATGTGGCTCGTGGTGTAGCTAAGCTGGTTGTCGATCACGCTCAGCCGGTCGGCGAAACGCACGACGGCCCGCTCGAACGCCATGTACGCCGTGCCGGGTACGGACCATTTCAGCCCGACCACGTTGGTAAGCTCCGCCAGTCGCTCCACCATGTCGAGCGAGACCTCGCTGCTTGTCCAGTGCGTGTTATACACGACGATGCCCACATCCGCCGCCTCAGCCGCGGCTACCGCATATTCAAAAAAATCATCCTCGGTGGATGCGAAGTAGTATGGCGGCGACACCTGGATATACTCGGCCCCGACACGCTCGGCCGCCTTTGCCAGAGCAGCAAGCTCTCGCGTGCTGGTCGTCTGCGCTCCCATGATGACGGGAAACCTGCCCTCAGCTGCCTGAACGACGGTCTCCGCCGCCGCCACGCGCTCGTCGAACGTCATGGTCGAGAAATCGCCGGCGGCCCCGCCAACCAGCACGACCCCGTTGCCGGTCTGAAGTCCGCCCTCGATCAGAAACCTGATGTGTCTCTCCATGGCCGGCAGGTCCAGCTCCAGGTCGTCGTCACGAAACATCGTCGGGACAGTTACATAACAGCCGCACAGGCGGTCCAGTCTCGTCTTCCTGTCCATTCAGCGCCCTCCTTGGTCTGAAGCGGTGCCGCCCCCACTTGCGCGACTATAGACGATGTTCCCGGCAACCGCAACGAGATTCCGGTGATGGCGGGAGATGACGACCGCGAAGCTACCACCTTGCTGCCGACCTGAGCTCCCAGCTGGAGCCGCCCATACGATTGGACCCGCGGCTGAGCACGATCACACTCTGTCGCCCTCGGGCGGCGATCAGCTCCAGTCGCCGACGAGCCTCTGCGCGTTTCCGAACATGATCTTGTCGGACACATCCGCGGGCAGATCGAGGGTCTTGAGGTGGTCCATCAGCTTGGTGTCGTAGATGTCCCGACCGAACAGAAGCTTGTCCGCATGGTCGATCAGGTACCGGCGTCCGAAGGCTGTGTCCCGCGTGAGGGCGTTGTACCCCGAGGTGGCCGAGAGGTCGGCGTAGAGGTTGGGGTGCTTTTCGAGCAGGGCCGGATTTGCGCCGCCGGGCTTGAGTGGCGCATCCGGATACATCTGCTTGTCGTAGAGGTCATCCGCGGAGATGTGCGACCACCAGCCGGGACCGTGGGCGACGAGGGTGGTCTCGGGACACGCCGTCAGCGCCCGGTCGAGGGCGCCGATTGTCCCGCCGTACCACCAGTCTCGCCAGGGGAACGTCGACCATCCGTCAGTTCCGTACTCGAGGTGGATCGTCACCGGCAACCCCAGCTCCCCAAACCTGCGCAGGAGCCGCAGCGAGTCGGGATCGTCGAACACTACCCTGCTCTTATACTCGCCCGCCAGACGGATGTCGTAGAGGTCCACAGCGCTGTCTATGCGCTCTATAGCGTCGGGGCGCTTGGGGTGCGGCGCATAGCCAAGCACGAAGCGATCGGGGGCCGCCAGGCCCGTACCCAACACGGAGTCGAGCGGGATTCCGCTGGTGGCTCCCGGCGGCAGCGTACGTTGATTGCGCCGCGCATCGTACTCCGACTGCGGGATGTCCCAGGTCAGCAGCCATGTCTGATCGATGCCCTGCTCGTCCATGTCCCGGATGATCTTCTCCGTGGTATAGCCGTGGTAATCCGGGTGATTGTGTGCGTCGATGAGCATGGTCCCTCCTGTCCAGTGTTGTTGTCGAGACGCATAAAGCTACCTGCTCCACACTAGCAGAGCACCCAGAAATTGACTCTCGATCATCCAACATGTTGTGCCTGAAGTACACCCTGAGACCCCCGGCAGATGGGCTTCAGCTATTTGGTGGCGATGCCACGCTGCACCGCGCCGCACCAACCGGCCTATCGGTCCCCGGCAGTGAAGTAGTCGTACCGCTGACCGGCCTTTTCCATGATCTCGGGCATGTCCTCCCCCAGCACATACCGCTGCTCGACCAGCCTTCGCGCGGCGACATTCACCAGCTTGAGGTACTCGTCCCTGGACGCATACCTCTCCTCGATCGACGGACGCGGATCGCCGGCCGCCTCGCGTTCGGTCCGTGTGGCCGGGAACCGCAGCGTCCACCCCGACAGGCCCCCGGACACACCCATTACCATGCCGGGGTTGCCGTTCTCCGGATGGCGGAGGTTCCAGCCAGTGTAGGTCGCCAGGGGCGCCTCGAGGTCCGGGAGGCGGATACCGGCGACCTCGTTGCAGTCGGCGTCTACGTCGGACACCAGCGCGGGAAAGCTTTCACCAGCATGCGGCGGCAGCGTCGTCGTGCGGCCCAGGTGCGATTCAGGGCCGTAATCGAGCCGTGTGGCCCTCGTCGGCCTTGCGACGGGCCGCATACCGGGCAGCACCCCGAACCTGGGCGCCAGACTGGAAGACTCGACGGCGGTACCGGTATCCAGGACCGCGTGCTTGCTGGGCGGAGCCGGCTCCCCCTTCGACACCCACTGGTGCAGGCTCTCAAGGGCGGCGCGGAGCAGCGGGTTGTAGTCGACGCTGTTGTAGGGCAACTGGCCCTGGAGGCCATCGCTGGGCCGCCTGGCCAGTGGAGGGAACTCTCCCGACCCGTGCTGCGTCCCGGCGAAGTGGTAGCGGCGTACCGACCCGTGCTCCGGCGCATCGGACATGCTCTCCAGGTCCGTGTGGATGAGGGCCGCGTCGCCCCGCCAGTACTCCGACGACGTGTTGACGAACATGAGCTTCGGCACGACTCCGCGCTGCTCCAGACGCGCCAGCATCGAGCCTGTCTCGCCGGTAACCGGGTCCCGCTGTGGCGTGTCGGTGAAGGGGAACAGCTCCGGGCAGATGAAGCAGATGTCCTTGGAAGGCTGGCCGAAGCGCAGGTCGAACTCGCCCCGCATGCCGCCCGCCACATGAGCGATGACGCCATCCAGGGCAATACGCCCCGCCTCGTCCTCATTGAGCCCCAGGTGGACGTACTGTCGCAGGAACCGGCCGCACTGCGAGCGCCCAAAGGCGTAGACGTGGTCGATAGCGTCCGCCGCGGGATTCCCATCTCCGGCCGCGGCATACTTCAGGAACGAGGCGACGTCCCGCACGGCGGCGAAGCCCAGGCCCACGATGGTGCTGCCCGCGCTGCGGTAGACGAGCTGGTAGATTCGACCCGGCTGGAATCCGGATCGCAAGCTCACGCACCACTCATCGGGGTCGCTCCGGCCACCCTGGACGAAGGACCAGCTCTCGCGGCCGATGTGCTTCGGGGCGTCGTTGGGATGGTCGCTCACGTAGAGGGCCGCGCCCGGCTCGCCGGGGTCCACGGGTGGATGAGTGCGGTGTTCGCTGTGCGACAGCGGCAACACGTCCGTGGAAGCGTCGACCTGGTACCAACACAGGATGTCGCCGGCAAGCGGCATACCGTCCGGCCCGAGGGCGTCCGGGGCGATCCGCATCCCGACAAGGCCCGGCGTGTCCGAGATGTCCGGCTGCCAGCCGCACCAGGCGACCGTGTAGCCGTGGCGCATCAGGAATCCGTTACCGGACTGTATCTGCGCCATCGGCTCGGAGTGGGGGTCAGCGCTGTTGAAGTTCTTGAGGACCGTCCTGTTGCCCCGATTGACCACGTCGAGGAGGAGGGCGCGGTTCCCTTTGTCAGGGTCAGCGGGGCGCAACATGGCGAAGTCCGACGAGAACCTGACCTTGCCTCCGGAGTCCCGCGCCGCAAGCTCAATGTCCGTGATCGGCCTGTTGACGTCCCAGAGCGGGTCGACGGCGAAGTGCACCGTGCCCTCCAGAAGCTCGTACGGGCCGACCTCGCCGAACGAGACGCCACCCTCGAACGGCGTCCGCCGTTCTATCTCTAGCCTAGCTACGGTCACGCGAGCCTCCCGGCTGTACTACGGCATAATCTCCGTAGACAGCAAATCTGGTTCGCCTGATTCTAGTCCCTGCGGCAACGCGAAGCAACAACAGCGTCCTCTGAGCCGCACCGCCCGACGCTCAGAGGTAGTCATCATCGAGACCGCCGCGTTCTGGTACCTGTCGGCCATGCTTTCGGTCCCTCCCCACCAAGTTTCCTGACTGCTCCACCAAATAGTCGTGCCGGCGTCGGAGCATTTGCCGGTTGACGCGTCATGACGGACATGCTACTACTTCCGGCATACCGCCCGGAGGGAAACCATGAGAGGAATCGTCGTTTGCGTCCATCCTCGCGCCGCCGAGGAGGGCGCCAGGGTGCTTGAAGCCGGCGGCAACGCCTTTGACGCCGCTGTAGCTACAGCCTTCGTGCAGATGGTCGTGCTTCCCTTTAGCTGCGGCGTGGCGGGGATGATGTCCGCCCACCTCCTCGCCGGTCCGGCAGGGGAGCACGTCGTCATCGACGGCTGCTTGCGGGCCGGTGCGCGTACCGCTTCCGACATGTGGGCGGACGACTACCTGGGCGAGGCCGAGATCAGCGGCACCAGTCTATTTGACGACCTCAGAAGCACCATGGGGTACACCTCCATCTGCACACCGGGAGCCGTCGCCGCTCTCGGTGTGCTCCACGGCCGGTTCTGCAAGATGCCGTGGAGCGATCTCCTTTGGCCGGCCATTCGGACCGCCCGCAAGGGCTTCACCGTCACACCCGATCTACGCGCTTCGCTGACGGCGGATCGGACGTCGCCGTACGAGCCGGATTGGCTCACGCGCGTCGAGACCAACGGGCCGTGCGCGGCGATATACCTGAATCAGAACGGCGGCGTACCGGACGAGGGGGACGTCATCCGAAACGCCGACTACGCCGATACGTTGGAAATTCTCGCTGAGAACGGCCCTTCGGATTTTTATCGAGGTGAGTTGGCCTCCGCCATCGTCGACGATCTGGCCCGCGAGGACTCCTTCGTGACGGCGGAGGACCTGGCCGGGTACCGGACCAGCGAGTACGCGCCGCCTTCTACCGCGTACCAGGACTATCGTGTATTCTCCAACTCGGCGCCCGGCGCCGGACCGCTACTGATCGAGGCTTTGAACGTGCTTGAGGGCCTCGATCTAAGAGAGCTGCGTCACGGCGGCATCGAGTACCTCAGCTACATGGCCTCGACGCTCCAGTTGGTGAACCAGGACCGTATCGACCATCTCGGTGACCCGGAGGTGATCGGCGACCGACCATTGAATCTGTTGATGTCGGCGGAGCGCGCCGCCGGAATTCGAGACGCCGTGAAGAGCGGTGCTGTGGGAAACGGCGCCGCCACGGGCGACGATCCCGATACGACCCACCTAACGGTCGTCGACGAGGAGGGCAACGTGGCGTCGATCACTCACAGCCTGGGCAACATCTCCGGCGTGGTGACGCCCAGCCTCGGTTTCATTTACAACAACGGGATGAACCGGTTCGATCCCAGACCCGGCAGGGCCAGCTCCATAGCTCCAGGCAAGGCGCGACTCCACCTGATGATGCCGAGCATCGCCTTCCAACGGGGAAGGCTGGCAATGGCCTTCGGCGCGCCCGGTGGCAACGCCATCCTCAGCGCGCTGGCACAGGTCTTTACGAACGTCGCCGACTTCGGCATGGGCGCCGTTGAGGCTGTGTCCGCACCCCGAATCCATGCCGAGGGACCAAAGGTATGGTGCGAGGCCCGCACCAGGACCGACGTGGCCGACGCTCTGGCGGCGGGAGGCCACGAGGTCGTCCAGGAAGCAGCCTCGCTGTCTCGCCGGGTGGCCCGGGCGCAGCTCGTCATCGTGCGACCGGACGGGGAGCTGGACGGAGGCTCAGACCCCAGGGGCCCGATGGGAGTTGCGCGTTCAGACCGCTAGACTCCCATCGCCTGCTGCCGCCAATCCCGGACCGATCTACTGACTGCCGGCATCGCCGGAACCCACCCTTAAACCTTGTCATCGAGTTGCGCAGGCAGGCATTGTATGTTCTATCGAAATCACATTTAGGGGGGAGAAATCATGTGGGCGGAGAACGCTAACCCATCCGTGCGATGGGTCCAACTACTTGTTCTGGCGGCGCTGACGGCATTCGTGGGGGCCATGTGGGGGATGGAGCGCGCCACGGTCCCGCTGATCGCCAGGCAAGACTTCGGAATCGCCTCCGCCGCAGTCACCTTATCCTTCGTCGTCGGCTTCGGCCTCACCAAGACATTCGCCAACCTCGGCGCCGGTGTCCTCATGGACCGAATCGGCAGGAAGCGCGTCCTCGTGATGGGCTGGATAGCCGGGATGCCCGTGCCCCTGCTCATCATCTGGGCACCCTCGTGGGGATGGGTCGTGGGGGCAAATCTGTTGCTGGGCGTCAATCAGGGCCTGTGCTGGACGGCGACGATTCTGATGATGATGGATGTCGTGAACGGCGAGCGCAAGGGCTTCGCCACGGGGCTGAACGAGTTCGCCGGGTACGGCGGCGTCGCGGTCCTGACCCTCGCCACCGGGTTTCTCGCCGCCGCATATGCCCCTCGGCCCCAGCCGTTCATCCTGGGCATTGTCATCGCCGTTGTGGGCCTGGCGGCCTCCGTGCTGCTGGTCCGGGACACGGTGGACCGCTCCGAAGAAGGGGCGGCTCCCAGCTTCCGAAGCACGTTCGTCGATTCGGTCCGGGACCGGACCCTATTGAGTCTTGGCCAGGCCGGCCTGGCGACCAAGATCAACGACGCCACCGTCTGGGGGCTTCTCCCCCTCGCTCTGGATGCCCGGGGGTTCGACGTGGCCAGGGTTGGCGTCGTGGCAGCTATCTTCCCGCTGGTATGGGGTGTCTCGCAGCTTGGCGCCGGGATTCTGAGCGACTACCTGGGGCGTAAGCCCCTCATCCTGGCGGGCATGATTCTCCAGTCGATTGGGATGTGGGTGCTGGCGACGGCGGGCGGCGCGCTGGCGCCCTGGGTCGCGGGCGTGAGCATCCTCGGACTTGGCGCGGCGGCCGTCTACCCCACCTTGATCGCCGCTGTGGGAGACCGAGCCCACCCGCTCCGCCGGGCCTCGGCGATAGGGATCTACCGGTGGTACCGGGACAGCGGGTTCGTCGCGGGCGCGCTCGTGGCCGGGGTGCTGGCCGACGCCTTCGGGTTCCGGTCGGCCTTTTTCGCCGTCGGTGTCATCAGCCTGTTCTCGGCCCTTGGCGTGGGGGTGTGGATGGTCGAGGCGGGCGGGCGTCGCGGTCGGCTACACGCATTTCGCGACTCCCCTTGAGCCCGTCCACACCAGGTCCGGTGGGCCTGAGAGCTGGCGACATCGTTGCGTCTGTGACGGCGCCTACTCTACGCGCTCCCCTGTGTCGGGCACGAAGCACGGCGAGACCGTGAGCGAGCGCTCATAGACGCGCCACTCCCGCGTCCATTCCCCGACGATTGGATAGACCCGCCAGACACCGTCGCCCAGATACTGCTCTTGCAGGTTCCCGTCGAACGCGATCTCCACGCATCGGTGAAGCAAGGCCCTGACCGAGGCCACCGAGACCTCGGCGCCGTCCAACTCGGCCATGCGGTCCATCACCATGGACGTCGGCTCGCCGTCTTGGAGCTCCGGCGCGTCGCTCGGGAAACACGCCGCACTCGCCAATGCGGCGAGCAGCAGGATCAGCGGCAGGGTGATTCTCACAGCCGGTCCCTCTGGCTCAAGGTCCATTCCTGTCCGTCACCCGGCGCCGGGGGGCATTCTTAATCCAGCCGCCTCCATGACGGCCCAGGTAAAGCGCATGATTCGCACGGCGTGCCGTCCCGAGGTCAGAGGCTCCCTGTCCTGGCGGATGCAGTCGATGAAGTGGCGGATCTCCAGCGTGATAGAGTCCACCGGCTCCAGGGTCTCGATGGTATCTCCGCCTCGCACGATCCTGCCCGCGCCACCGCTTGTGGACTCCACGAAGACCGAGTAGCCGTCGCCATATGCGGTCAACTGCTCGCTGCGTCCGCCCGCGCCAAAACTGGTGGTGAGCTGGCCGAGAGAGCCGTTCGCGAATCGGATGCTCGCGACGACGTTCCCCTCCCGCTCCTCATCGAACATGTTCCCCTGGGCGACAATATCATCCGGCTCGCCGCACAGCAGGTAGAAAGGATCGATGATATGGTCGCGCAGCAGGCCCAGATAGAGGGGATCGGGCCTGACGAAGTTCGCCATCACGACCGCCGGGGGCTCGTCGGCGAATATCTCCTTGACACGGCCCAGCGCGTAGGTCCGGTTCCAGGCCACCATCAGGTGCTTGCCGGACTTCTCCGCCGCCTGGGCCATCCCCTCAGTCGCCGGAACGGAGTAGGCCGGAGGCTTCTCCACCAGCACGTGGACGCCCGATTCCAGTCCCTCGACGACCTGCCCCCGGTGGACCAGGTCCGGGGTGAGCACCATTATCGCGTCCAGGCTGAGTCCCTCCAGCATCTCGGAGAGGAGGGGGTAGGTGTTGTCCACGCCCAACTCGCCGGCGACGGCCTCCAGCCGCTGGGCGTCCTGGTCGGCCAGACCGGCCAGATCCACGTCATCCATGGCGGCCAGCTTCCGGGCCAGCGTTATTCCACGGTGCCCGACGCCGACGATGCCGAATCGAATCTTCATGCGTGTCCTCCGTGGCGACTCGCACCCGTCTGCGCGGCGCTAGCGCGTCTTGCTGAGCCGGATCTCGTGGGCCCCGTCGGGCCGGGCGTACTCGTAGTAGTAGAACATCTCGTTCCCGACGGGCACCGCGTCCATGTACCTCAACGCGCCGCTGGAGTGGGGCGACGCCAGCACGGGGCGCTCGTCGCTGATCTTATGGAGCATCTCCAGGTCAAGGGAAACGGCGATCCCGGTCCGGTCCTCGTATGTCTCCTCCACGCTGCCCCGGCCGCTGTAGAACACGGTGAACAACGGCGGCCGATGCACCACCGTATCGACCCGGGTGAGCAGGCGGTCCCAGTGCCCGCCGGGACGAAGGACGTCGCCTTTCCACTCGAAGTGGACGCCATCGGCGCTGGTCGCCAGCCCGCTGCTGCCCCCGTACTTGGTGGCGAACACGTTCCCCGCGTCATGAAGCTCCGCCTCGGTAACGCCGGGCGGAATCAGCCAGCGCGGCGCGTAGTTGACGAACATGTAGTAACGCCCGTCCACGATGGCGACACAGGGGTCCTTGACGCCCTCCGAGCCGGCATCCTCGCCGCTCAAGACCACCTTCCGGCTTCCAGGATCGAACTCGCCGGGAGTGGCGGCCTCGAGGAGCGCGATCTTCCATCTTCGATCGGCGGCGTCGAGATAGCTGGAATACAGCCTGAAGCCGCCGTCCGGCGCTCTGACCAGGGCGCCGCCTTCGAATGACTCGGTGCCGAACTGCTCTTTAGTGGCCGTCCAGACGGTGGAGAAGTGGGACCCGTCCGTGCTTCTAGCGACATGGCACTGCCAGCCCCTGCCCTTCCCGATGGGCCGCCTGACCCGATAGTACAGATAGAACTCTCCGGCGGAGTCGTCGTAGACGGCGCTTAGGGCGCCCGCCCAGTAGCCGGTCTCGGTCCCGGGCGGCTCGATCACCGTCGTCCCCTCGGCTGGGTCAAACGCGGGCGCCGCGCTGAACCACTTTTTCGCCTCAGAGCCCATCGGCGGACCTCCCATCCTTCCAGATCTCAGTGTGCTTGAGAAAGGACTCTACTTGACCCAGGCGGTGATGATGAGGTGGGCCAGCCAGTCGTCGCTGTCGTTTATCATCTGGTGTTTGGTTCTGGGCGGCACGCAGACGGCGTCGCCCTCCTTGACATCGTAGAGCGTGCCGTCGATCTTCATCTTGCCGCGCCCCTCGGTGAAGTAGTAGACCTGCTCCCTGCCCTCGTGCTCGTGGTAGTCGCCACTCTTGCCAGCCTGCATCCGGTGCAGGGTCAGCGATTGGAGCCCTTCGAGCGGGGCTTCGTCGTAGGGCAGGCCGCCCTGTCCCTTCTCGTCGAACAGCCTCCATATGATGGCGCTCTCGTGGGCCACCGCGGGCGTGGCGTCTCTCCAGTTGCGAACTGATATCATATCGGTCTCCTTTCAGTGCCGGCATTATTCAGCCGGCGTTTCCTGCGATCAGGACTCCTGGTCGATCCGTTCGAACCCGGTGTAGGGCCGCAATACCTCGGGGACGACCACGGAGCCGTCGGCCTGCTGGCCATTCTCCAGGATGGCGATGACGGTTCGCGGAACACCCATGCCCGAGCCGTTGAGCGTATGCACGAACCGGACTGGGGCCTGCGGCTCCGGCCGGTAGCGGATGCCGGCGCGCCGCGCCTGGAAGTCCTCACAATTGGAGACGGAGCTCACCTCCAGCCACTCCCGGCATCCGGGGGCCCACATCTCCACGTCGTAGGTCTTCGCTGCCGCGAATCCGAGGTCGCCGGTGCACAGGAGCCTGACCCGGTGCGGGATCTCCAGCCGGAGGCACAGGTCTTCGGCGTCCGCCAGCATGCCCTCCAGCTCCGCGGGCGAGTCGCTGGGCTCGACGAACTTGTACATCTCCACCTTCTCGAACTGGTGGACCCTCTTGATCCCTCTCGTGTCCCTGCCCGCCGCGGCCTTCTCCCTACGGAACGACGGGGTGTGGGCCACGTAGTGAAATGGTAGCTCGCCTGGCGCAATGATCTCGTCGCTGTGCAGGCCGGTTATCGGCACCTCGGCCGTCGGTATCAGCCACAGGTCGTCCTCGTCGTCATGGTACATGTTGTCGCTGAACTTGGGCAATTGCCCGCTGTCGAGCGCGGCCTTCCGAGCTACCATGTAGGGCAGGTACAGCTCCTCGTATCCGTGCTCCCTAACGTGAACGTCGAGCATCCAGGAGACCAGCGCCCGCTGCAACGTGGCGCCCTTGCCCTTCAGCACGTAGAACCGTGAGCCGGACAGCTTGGCCCCCCGTTCAAGGTCGATTATCCCCAGGCTCTCGCCCAGCTCCCAGTGCGGCAGCGGCTCGAAGTCGAAGACCGGCATGTCCTCCGCCGTTCGCACCACCTCGTTCTCTTCCTCGTCCGCGCCCAGTGGAACATCCGCGTCGGGGATGTTGGGTATCATCAACAGCAGCCCGTCAAGCCCCTGCCGGACCGTCCTGCCGTCCTCGTCCAACGCCTTTATCCTGGCGCCGACTTCGCGCATCTCCTGGATCAACCCCTGGGGCTTTTCCTTCAATCGGCCAATCTCTCTGCTCACCTTCTTGCGGCGGGCGCGCAGGCTCTCCACCTCCGCTAGGACGGACCGGCGCCGCTGGTCCAGCTCCAGCACGCGGTCGATGTCCACGTCGTCGCCCCTGTCCTCAAGGGAGCGGCGAACGCGCTCCGGATCATTCCTGATGAGATCGATGCTGAGCAACTAACACCTCGCTATGGGAGCCCGCGGGCTCGGTCCGCCCTATTCGGGCCGGCGCCCCTGGGTCACAAGTATAACCCCATAGCGATGGCTGTTGTAAGGGCAGGCGCTGGGGGATGGGGGCTGAGGGCTGGGGGATGGATGTCTTGCACGCTGTTGCATCCACTATTGCTATAATCACCACGCGAGCCCCATTTGGGTCTTCCCTATTGGGGAAGAGATGATACAAAGGTGGTCTGGCCATGATCGTCGATTCTCATGCTCACGCGTTTCCCCCCATGGGCGGGCCGGCCGGTTTCAGCTCGCGGGGCGGGCACGCCCTCCACGAGCAGTACATGATGCTGTTCCACCACCAGCCGGTGCGGCGCCTTGACGACCACTCTGTCGTTGTGGGGCAGACACTTTGCGACGGCGAGGACCTGACCCTCGAGGGCCTGACGGACGTGGACCTTCGCTCCCGTGGGTACGGCAGGCTGGCCTGGACCTCCGGCGGGACGAACCTCTACCGGCAGTACCTGCCTCCGACGCTGACCGGGCTGTCCGCATCCGCCGAGCTAATGGTGGCCCAGATGGACTATGTCGGCGTGGACAGGGCGGTACTGCAAACAGGCCACCTCTACGGCAGGCTCAACCGGTTCCTAGCGAGCGCTGTGGAAAGGTTCCCCGACCGGTTCTGGGCCCTCGCGATGATCGACGAGTGGCGCGCCGACGGCCCCGGACCGATACGCGTCCTAGGCCGCGCCATAAAAGAAATGGGGCTCCACGGACTGTGGTTCCAGACCGGCAATCTGTTCCAGAACGGTCGGAGCGAGACGTTCGACGACCCCGCTTTCTTCCCTTTCTGGGACCATGTCCGGGACATGGGAATCCCGGTCTACCTGAACGTGACCACGGGGGCGCCGGGCCCGGATCCGTACCTGGCCGAGCTGGCCGCCTTCTCCCGATGGCTGGATCGCTACGGGGACGTGCCGGTGATGTACCCCCACGGCCTGTCGCTGTACCGCTTCATGCGGGACGGGGAGATTTCCATACCCGAGGCGGCCTGGGAGCCGCTGGCGGCGCAAAACGTGATGGTCGAAATCCTCATCCCTATATTCCAGGGCGCTATCTGGGAGTACCCCTACGTCGAGGCACGTCCCGTCATACGGGAGTACTACGAGCGGCTGGGGCCGGATAGGTTGGGCTGGGGCTCGGACATGCCCAACGTCGAGCGCCACTGCACATACAAACAGTCTCTGGACTACCTGCGTCTCCACTGCGACTTCATCCCACCCGGCGACATGGCGAAAATCTGCGGAGGCAACGTGGCGCGTCTATTCGGATCGTAGGGGGTTCTGAGTATTAATGGATAACATGCCGGGATTCGAGGAATCGTACCTTGGACAGCTAAGAAAGCTGGTGGGAACGCGGATGCTCATCACGTCCGGAGTGAACGCCGTCGTTCGAGATAACGGCGGGCGGGTCCTGCTGATACGGCGCAGGGATAACCTGGAATGGGCCCTGCCTGGAGGCGCTATGGAGCTCGAACAATCTGTCTACGACTGTTTGGTGCGAGAGGTCAAGGAAGAGACGGGGCTTGACGTAATCTCGACCACCCTGTTCGCGATCTACTCGGAGGCGAGGTTCGTCACAAAAGACATGTGGGGCAACTATAGCCAGCCCCTCATCCTTGCGTTCCGGGTCGATGAATGGAGTGGGACGCTTTCGACGGAGACGGACGAGACCGTGGACGCGCGCTTCGTTCCCGCCGGCCAGGCCTCGGAACCATACGCGGAGGTTATGGCGGACCTGGCACGATTCGACGGGCAGGTGATCCTGAAGTAGGAAGGCGCCAGGTCGAATCGCGCAACAAGAGTGCGGGCATGCCGGGCGGAAAAAGAGGAATGGCGAGTGGACCCAAAGAGGATCGCAGAGTCGGACCAGGATGACCGGCAACGGTACACTCGCGTGTTTGTCGATTCGCTGCCGTCCGGCTCAAGGGTACTCGACCTGGGCTGCGGAGCGGGCCTGCCGACGACGATACGGCTGGCGGAGCGCTTCCGGGTCACCGGCGTAGACATCTCCGAGCGCCAGATCGCCCGCGCCCGCTGGAACGTCCCAAACGCCACGTTCGTCCACGCCGACATGGCCTCGGTGGACTTTCCCCCGGACGCCTTCGACGGCGTCGTGGCGTTCTTCTCCATCATCCACGCGCCGCGAGACGAGCATTCTTCCCTCCTGAGGGCCGTCGCATGCTGGCTGAGGCTCGGAGGGGTGTTCGTGGCCGCGCTGGGCGCCGGCGGCGCGGAGACAGACTACGAAGAGGACTGGATGATGGCGCCGATGTACTGGAGCGGCTTCAGAAGCGAAAAGAACAAGCAACTCGTACGGGAGGCCGGCCTGCGCCTAGTCAAGGCCGAAGTAGAGACCGTGGAGTTCGACGATGAAGCCGAGACCTGGCTCTGGGTATTGGCGGAAAAGCCGCAGTCCCCAGGGCGGCTATAGGCCGGGTCCGAAAATCACCCCCTGGTCGTCGTCGGTGGTCCCGGACTCGGCGGTCGCCTCGATGAAGACAATGCCCGCACCAGCAGAGATCCCGACGTCGCTATCGGTGTCCGCCGTTGCCCTCGGTCCCTTGTGGGTAAACTACACATTCAGAAACTCCACGATGAGACTGAAGCTTCGGAACCTCAGCCAGTCACCCTGCTGGAAGGGGCATTCGTCGTTTTCATCGTGCATAAACGTGGCCTCGACTCCAGCGAAATTGAAGCCGACGTGGAATCCTGTCTCCGTGGAGATGTTGTGGGTAATGCTGCATCTCTCGTTGTCGTCGGCGTCGTATACCTGCGCACCGATGACCTCCCCTCCAACCAGTAATCCAGCGCCCTCCTTACCCAGTCCGAGATGCACCCCCCCGCAGCAATTCTCCGAAACACGACGCGCCACTTGGCTTCTGCCATAGCTTGTCTCCTCTCTTCGAGTTAACGTTCAGAATTCAGCCACGAATGGTCGTATCACATACCATATGTCGAAGCGATTCTCGTTCCACCAAGATCATCTCACTGAGTGTCCTACATGCCGATTCCCAAGCAGAGGCGCTTTCTCAGCCGGCGCCTTGCTCTCGGCTCGTCCTACGGTTAATGTAACAAAGGACTGGCCCGCTTGACATGAGCAATGACGTCTTGGCCGTTCCTATTGAGATAGAGGCGGAAGTCAAAGAATGATCATCGACTTTCACACCCACATATTCCCGGAATG
>CAZJDV010000048.1:0-19256 GCA_964544865.1 uncultured Dehalococcoidia bacterium
GGGTAGTAAGAAGGCAGGGATCGAACCTTTCACAAAGCCTCGGCCTTGCTCGCTTCCAAGAATCGACTCTATCTCGTTCCGCGTCTCGGCGGTCCTATTCTGTGGATACGGTGCCGAGAACTCTTTCACGATATATATCAATAGAGGAATGATCACGATGATGCAGGCCCCCGTGACGAGCAAAAAAATGAGTCCCTCCTCTGTAATGAAACAGGCCATGACGTTGTATGCGCAATCTGCCATTGTAGTCAACTAGGGAAACCTCTATGTTGAAGCTGATTTTATGTTACGGGTTGGCTCGACGTAAGTCACCTATAACAAGCCCCTAGGCCCCAATACCTAGCCCCCAGCCCCCAGCCCCTATCTTCAAACCAATCCCGCGTCCCTCAGGTCCAGCAGCGCTTTCTCCGACGCGGCGACCGTCTGATCTACGTCGCCGTCGGTGTGAGCCGAGCTGACGATGAAGCGCGGACCGCCAGAGACGCCGTGGTTGTACAGCGCCAGGGATAGCTGGTGGCTGCGGGTGGCGTTTTCGACGGTGTACTGGTCTTCCGGAGTCAGGACGCACACTTCCTTGTCGCACTCGTGGTCCACACCGAGGCGGAGGAATATCGCGGAGGCGATCCCCGCGGAGCAACCCGGGATCTCCAAACGGGTGAGCATATCGTTGAAGCCTTCCTTGAGGCGTGCGGCGGCGGCATCGGCTTTGTCGTTTATCGGCTGCGTGGCCACGAGCTCCAGCGCCCTGGCTCCGGCCGCCGCTGAGAGCGGATTGGCATTAAAGGTGCCGAAGTGGGCGATGCGCCTCTTCGCGTTGAAATCGGGATCGTCCTGGAGCTGGATCATGTCGATGATCTCTGCCCTACCGGTGACGGCTCCCGCCGGAAGACCCCCGCCCAGTATCTTGGCCAGGGTGCAGATGTCCGGAGTGATTCCGAAATATGCCTGGGCGCCGCCCTTGGAGGTGCGAAAACCCGTGACGACCTCGTCGAAGATCAGGACGACGCCGAGCCGCTGAGTGATCTCTCGGAGCTCGCTCAGAAAGCTTGGCCTGACGGGCGCCTGGCCCATGTGTGACCCTGTCGGTTCGATGATGACGGCCGCGACGTCGCTGTCCTTCAACGCGGCCTCGACGACTCCGATGTCGTTGGCGGGAATGGAGACGACGGTGCTCCTGGTCTCCTCCGGGATCCCGCCATGACCGGCGTCGTGGGCCCTCAGATAGTCGTGCCATCCGTGGAAGTGGTCGTGGAACTGGACGACCTTCGTCTTGCCGGTGTAGGACCGCGCCATCCGGAGGGCCATCAGCGTCGCCTCCGTGCCGGAGCTGACGAAGCGCAGCTTCTCCGCGCACGGTATGAGCTCTCGCACCCACTGCGCCCAGCGGATCTCAACCTCGGTCGAGGCGGCGTAGTGGGTGCCTTTGGCCATCTGCTCCGCCACCGCCGCGACGATGTCCGGATGGTTGTGGCCCAGCAGCAGCGCTCCGTGGCCGCCCGTGTAGTCTATGATCTCGTGGCCGTCGACGTCCCACTTCCGCGCCCCCTGGGCGTGGGAAACGAAGTAGGGAAAAGGCTTCAAGTTCCGGGCGTCGTGTGTGACGCCATTGGGGAATAGGTCCCTGGACGTGGAGTAGAAGTCCGCGCACTTCTGGTGCGCGTCAATGTACCGCTGCTCTATTGGCGTAGCCATTTCGCTCCTCTACAATGTGGCATGACCGGATCGTCGGTGCGACCATTATAGTCAGAACCCGCGAATATGCAATGAGGCCGGATCGGCTGCGGTCCGCAGGCCGGCAGATCGAAAAAGGAGGGTCGATGAAGAGCTACCTAACGCACCTGGAATGCACCTACTGTGGCAAGACATATTCGGCGGATGAGCCGATGCGGACCTGCCCGGTGTGCGGCAAGGTCCTGTATCCCCGGTACGATCTAGACGCCGCGCGCTCGGGCTTTGATCGAGGGACGCTCCGGGACCGCCCTCCCAGCATGTGGCGTTACTTCGAGATCCTGCCGGTGCGGGACCAGGCGAACGTCGTGAGCCTGGGCGAGGGGTTCACCCCGTTGCTGAAGGCGGAGCGGCTCGGGCAGAGTGTCGGCGCCGGTACTCTGCTCATCAAGGACGAAGGGATGAACCCTACGGCCAGCTTCAAGGCCCGCGGGCTGTCCGCAGCCGTGTCAAAGGCGAAGGAGCTGGGATTGAGCAGGCTGACCATGCCATCGGCCGGCAACGCCGGTGGGGCGCTGGCCGCCTACGCCGCGAGCGCAGGGATGGAGGCATACGTGTTCATGCCCCGGGACGTGCCGGAGGCAAATCGCAAGGAGGTCGAGTACAGCGGGGCGCACCTGACCCTTGTCGACGGACTGATCGGAGACGCCGGTAAACTCTCCCGCGAAATGGCTGCCGAAAAGGGCCTTTTCGACGTCTCGACCCTCCAGGAGCCGTACAGGATCGAGGGCAAGAAGACGATGGGCTACGAGGTGGCCGAGCAGATGGACTGGACGCTGCCCGGCGCGATCATCTACCCGACGGGCGGAGGCACTGGCATTGTCGGCTTCTGGAAGGCCTTCGACGAGATGGAACAGCTAGGCTGGATAGAGCCGGGGCGGCGGCCGAAGCTATTCTCCGTGCAGGCGGAGGGATGCGCCCCTATCGTCCGGGCATTTCAACAGGGGACGGAGTTCGCCGAGCCCTGGGTGGATGCCCACACCATCGCCCCGGGTCTGCGCGTGCCCGCAGCCATCGGAGACTACTTGATCCTCAACGTACTTCGCGAGAGCGGGGGCGGCGCGGTCACCGTCTCCGACGAAGAGATCATGGACTGGGTGAAACGGGTCACCGCGTTGGAAGGGGTGTTCGTCTGCCCTGAGGGCGCGGCGACCGCGGCGGCGCTGGTGAAGCTGCTTGCCGACGGCTCCCTCTCGCCGGACGAGGATATTCTCCTGCTGAACACCGCGTCCAGCCTGAAGTACCTGGATCTGCTGTGACCAGGCGCCGCAAGGAGCGAGGATGCGAATAGCGATATTTGGAGCGGGCAGTGTCGGCGGTTACTTCGGCGGGCGGCTGGCCCACGCCGGCAAGGACGTGGTCTTCATCGCACGGGGCGACCACCTGAAGGCGATGCAGAGTGGAGGGCTCGAGGTCGATAGCGTCGCGGGCGACTTCCACGTGGCCCGCGTGGATGCCACCGACGATCCGGCTGTGGCGGGCCCGGTGGACGTGGTGATCGTGGCAGTAAAGGCCTGGCAAGTCCCGGAGACCGCCGAGGCGTTGCGGCCCATGCTCGGGCCCGACACACTGGTGCTGCCGGTCCAGAACGGCGTCGAGGCGCCCGGACAACTCGCCGCGGTGCTGGGGGATGGCCGCGTCCTGGCGGGCCTGTGCGCGGTGGTGAGCCGGGTAGCCGGCGCCGGGCACATAAAGCACGAGGCCGTGCCGGAGCCGTCCCTGTCGTTCAAAGAGATGAACAACACGGCCAGCAACCGGGTCGACGCGCTGCGTCAGGCGCTGGAGTGCGACGGTTTCGAGGCGAGAGTGCCGGAAGACATTCATGCCGCGATGTGGAGCAAGCTAATCGGCGTATCACCGGGGGGAGCGGTCGGTGGGGTTACGAGGACGCCCGGCTTATACTGGCGAGACGTGCCCGAGGCGCGGAGCATGTACGAGGAGGCGGCTCGCGAGGTGTTTGACGTGGCGAAGTCCAGAGGAATCGCGCTCGAGGTGCAGTTGCTTTCCGATCTCGCGGGTTGGCTAAACTCCATGCCTGTCACGTCGATGATGTCGATGCAACGGGACATACTAGCCGGACGGCCATCGGAGCTGGAGGCGCAGGTCGGTGTCGTACACAGGCTGGGGGCCGAGGCAGGAGTACCGACGCCGGTGTACACCTCGGTCTACCGCAGCCTACTGCTGTCGGAGATGAAGGCCCGCGGCCAGATCGACTTCGCGGGCTGAGAGGGTGTCTCAGAAGTCGAAAATCGGGGGAGTCCAGAGTGGGTCCACCCTCTCTGGTAGGGGCCTGGGGGCATCCCCCAGATACAAGTTCCTCTTCTTCCCCCATGGCAAGGGAGAGTGAGACGGGACGGGGGCGATTCTGAGACAGCTTCGGACTGAGAGGAGAACGGCTTGAGCACGACACGATACGACCTCTTGATCAAGGGTGGCACGGTCGTCGATCCGTCCCAGGGGCTCCACGCGGTGCGGGACGTCGCCCTCTCGGACGGCAAGGTTGCCGCCGTGGAGGAGGGCATCTCGGAGTCCCTCGCGGGCGAGGTATTAGACGCAACCGGCCTGATCGTCACGCCGGGCCTGATAGACTTGCACGTCCACGCGTGGTGGGGTGCGTCCGCATACAGCATCCAGCCGGACCCGGTCCACGTGGCCAAGGGGGTCACAACGGTGTTGGACGCGGGCTCGTCGGGGGCCCGGACGTTCGCCGGCTTCCGCCACTACGTCATCGACCGGGTCCGGACCCGCGTGTTCGCGCTCCTCAACATCTCGTCGATGGGCATGATCGCCGACTTCGGCATCGGGGAGCTGGAGGACATCCGCTGGGCGGAGGTGGACCGGGCCGTGGACGTGGCGCGGTCCAACCGGGACCGGGTCCTGGGAATAAAGGTGCGACTGGGAAGGCTCATGGCCGGCGGGAACGACGTGGGGGCGGTTACCCGCGCCATCGAGGCCGCAGAGGCGATAGGCGGATTCGTGATGGCCCACGTCGGCAACTCCAACAGCCCCATCGAGGACCTGGCGGCCATGCTACGTCCTGGCGACGTGGTGACCCATGCGTTCCACGGCATCGAGGACAGGATCGTCGATGGCTCGGGAAGGGTCAGGGAAGGGGTCGCCGAGGCCCAGCGGCGTGGGGTGGTCTTCGACGTCGGCCACGGCATGGGCGGCTTCTCGTTCGACACGGCCCACAAGGCGGTCTCCCAGGGATTCCTGCCCGACAACATCAGCACCGACCTGCATATGTACAGCGTCGAGGGACCGGTGTTCGACCTGCTGACCACGCTGTCGAAGTTCATGCATCTGGGCATGTCCCTCGACGAGGTGATAAGGCGCAGCACCGAGTCGACGGCTCGGATCATGGGTCTTGGGGACGGCCTGGGCACCCTGGGGACCGGCGCCACGGGAGACGTCTCGATCCTGAGACTCGAGGAGGGACGTTTCACCCTGACCGACCGCCTCACCGAGGCGCGTTCCATCGCAGGCATGGACTGGGCGGCTCCAATTTCTGTGGAGGCGACCAGCATGCTAACTCACGTCAAGACCGTCGCCGCGGGGAGAATATACAGGCCCTGGGAGGGCGCATGGACAAGGGGCATGGCGGAGGCCCGGCGGCTGTTTCGCAGATAGAAAGTACGACCACGGTCGATAAGGTGGAAAGGGCCACCACGTCCTACTGAGATAGCTGCTGCGGGAGAAACGCAGCGCTGCCAGGACAGGACAGAAGGGAGACGAGCACAATGGATCCCGGATCGACCAGCGCCGAGACGCTGG
This sequence comes from uncultured Dehalococcoidia bacterium, assembly GCA_964544865.1. GTDB lineage: Bacteria > Chloroflexota > Dehalococcoidia > Lucifugimonadales > CAJWER01 > CAZJDV01. The sequence goes on from CAZJDV010000048.1 coordinate 5,503, forward strand.
AACACAGATACGCGACTATACGCGCGTTACTCAAGGAGCGCGACCTGGGGGCGCTTTTCGTTTACTCCCCGCCCGCGGAGCACAAATGGGGCCAGACCGGACACGTCTCGTACCTGACGGGGTGGGCCAATCACGACCGCATCGTCGACTCGGCTGTGGTGATTCCCGTCGAGGGTCCACCCGCCTTGCTCGTGGCTGGACTGCCTTTCATGCTCGAGCAGGTGGCCGGCGTGTCGCCGGTCGGCGACGTGCGCCTGGTCCAGGCCGTGGATCCCAACGCAGTGGCGATCGCCCGGTCCGCGGGCGGGCCGGCTGGGGATGGACCGAGGTCCTTCGCCGACGAGACGGCGGCCATCCTTCGGGAGCGAGAGGTGTTTGAAGCAGGCATAGGCGTCGTCGGGCTCAGCAACATGCCATTGCCCTTCTACGAGGCCCTGACTCGCGATCTGGGCGACAGGCTCAGCCGCGTCGACGATGTCGTCGCCGAGATGCGTTCCGTCAAGAGCGCCAGGGAGCTTGAGTTGATGAGGCACGCCGCTCACTTGGGGGACCTGGGCTTCGAGAGGATGATCGCGGTGGCGAGTCCCGGGATGAGCGGCATCGAGATCGTGGCTGAGATGGAGCGGGTGGCGCGCAGGGAAGGCGCCGACCACGCCAAATACTGGATGGCCTCGGGCCCTGCGACTACCTGGGATGACACCCGGCTGGACATCAAGCCCCACGAGCGTGTGCTGCGAAACGGCGACCTGATGGCGGTGTGCTCCTACATCGTTTACCGAGGCTACTGGAGTCACGGCCAGCGCACGGGCACGATGGGCCGGTCCTCCGAGCATCTGGAAGAGATCGCTCAGATCGCGCGGGACGCCCAGGATGCTGGCATAGCGGCGATGCGGCCCGGCCTTCGGGCGGGCCAGATCGCCCGGGCTGTGCGGCGGAAGGCGGCTGAAAGCGGCTGGGATCTCCAGGGCGGACGTGTCGGCCACGGCATCGGTCTGGACTACAGCGAGATACCCGTTCCCGCAGAGAGCAACCAGACCACGCTGAAGGCGGGCATGACGGTCGTTATCCACTCCTCCTTCGCGCTGCCGGGCTCGGGCAAGTTGTTTGTGCCTCTGGGCGACCAGGTTCATATTACCGATGAGGGCCCCGAGTTCCTCATGGACTTTCCGAGGACGCTGTTCCTTGCGGGGAATTGACGCCGGTCCGCTCGGCGGCCCACAGGTCCACCGCCTGGCTGGACATCTTGCCGACTTGCCCGGTCACATCCGGGTCGGAGCGATGCACTGCTTCATGGAACATCGTTTGGCGGTCCGTGACGATCCGCGAATCGTCGGGTCATAGGATACGCGGCGACATCATGTCCGCCTTACTACAGCAGCTCCAGAGCGCTGACCTGCGGCGCGTGGACCTTCAGAGACGCGGTCATCATCTGGCGAACCATCTCCTGGGTCGGCACGCACTCGGGGCACTCCTCATTGGAACCCTCGACGTAGCGGACCGTCAGCCGGTCGTCGCTCATCTCCACGAGCTCCAGTGAACCGCCCTCGCTCTCCACGATGGTGCCCATGAGCTCGATGACATTCAGAACCCCAGTGTCGATTTGTTCTATCGCCATCGTGGACCCTCCATGCCGCCCGCCGCGCGATAACAATAGATGAAGCCTAAGCTCTGGGCCAACGCGTGTCAATGGCGCTGTCGGGGGGTAGAGACCGCGGCCGCGCACGCGACTAGACTACCGGTCTCAGAATAAGAGGTTTATCATTGGTTCGCGAGAAGGTCGAATCCCCCATTCGAGGAGAGGTCATGACCACAACAGGGTTCAACACCAGGTCGATCGGGGAAGAACGGACCGTTTGGGAGGCGGTGGACTTCGCCGTTGAGAGTGGCATAGGTGCGTTGGAGCTCGATGGCAGGCACCTGTGGCAGGACCACCAGTCTAGGAGCGAGCTCCGCCACATGAAGACCCTGGCTGCGAGGCACGGTATCCAATGCTCTATCCACTATCCCCAGGCCACGTTCCCCGCAACCCATGACCCGGAGCGGCGGGCGCGGCATGATGCCGCGCTAGAGGGCACGATGAGGCTGGCCCACGATCTCGGATCGCGAGTTATCGTGCTTCACCTGGGGGGCATCGACTATCCGGGCGTGGAGGCCGCGCGGGCGTCGGAGCAGGTCCGGTTGGAGGCCGTGGAAAATGCCGTCGAGTTCCTGCTCCGGGCCGCGCCCAAAGCCGAGGCCTACGGCGTGACCATCGCGGTCGAGAACCTGCTCAACCGGCCCGGTGACGTAACCCGGACATACGCGGAGCTGGCCGACGTGGTGAGGCGCCTGGACAGCCCCGTCGTAGGGATTACCCTGGACACGGGCCACGCGCAACGGACCGAAGGAATCGATTCCGCCTTCGAGGCATTCCGGGAGGACCTGCGCCACCTGCACATCCACGACTGCGTTGATGGCGTCGACCATCATGAGCTAGGGCGGGGCGACCTCGACCTGGCGCGATACGAGGAGATTCTGCGCGCCAGGCCGTTCTTGCTGGTCCTGGAGGTCGGCAAGGGAGCGGTTCTAGCCCTCGAGACCGGCCAGGACCCGCGGAGTGTGGTCCTGCGCAGCGTGGCGGCGGTCAAACGAATGCTGGGCGACCAGGCCGGTTGACCAGGGGCCTGTCCAGCGCCCTTCGGCAGAGCGTTCAGGGGTGCAGGATCACCTTCGTGTACCCCTCGATACGCCGGTCGAATTTCCGGTAGGCGTCCGGAGCCTCATCCAGCGGGACCTCGTTGGAGACGACAAAGCTGGGCTCGGCCCTCCCCGAGACGATAAGGTCTCGCAGGTAGGCGTTGTACTGCTTGACGTTGCACTGGCCCGTACCCAGCCGAAGGCCCTTCTCGAAAAGCGCGCCGAAATTGATCGAGAGCGCGCCCCTCTTGGCCCCCTCGTTCACCCCTCCAGGGTCCGACGGGACATAGAGACCCGGAATCCCGAGGGCCCCGGTCGGGTTGACCGTCTCAATGAGCTGGTTCAGCACGATGTTGGGCACCTCGTCCTGCTCTCCGCCCGCTGCGGAAGAGCCCGCCCGTGTCGCCTGGTAGCCAACGGCGTCGATCCCTTTGTCCGTTCCGGCGCCGCCTCGGCTCTCCTTTATTTGCTCGACCGGATCGGCCTCGTCGTAGTTGATCGGTATCGCTCCGATGGCCTCGGCCTTGTCCAGGCGAGCCCTCACATGATCGACCACGTACACCTCGGCCGCGCCCCTCAGCAGGCTGCTGTATGCCGCCATCAGTCCGACCGGACCCGCACCGAAGACGGCGACGCTCTCTCCCGGTTTCACGCCGGCCAGCTCGGCTCCGTGGTAGCCGGTGCAGAATATGTCCGCCAGCATGGCGAAGTCGGACTCATGCTCGGTCCCAGGCGGAAGAAGAAGGCAGTTGAAATCCGCGAACGGCACCTGGAGGTATTCTGCCTGGCCGCCCACCCAGGGGCCCATCGAGACGTAGCCGTACGCGCCACCCGCGAATCCTGGATTGACCGTGGTGCAGAACCCGGTGAACCCTCCGAGACAGTTCTTGCAGAATCCGCACGCGACGTTGAAGGGCATCACCACCCGGTCACCGGGCGTGCGCTCCTTGACGCCGGGCCCGACCTCCTGGATGATGCCCAGGTTCTCGTGCCCGAAGACGATTCCCGGCTCCGCCGAGGTGCGGCCCTCGTACATGTGCAGGTCCGATCCGCAGATGCATGTCGACGTTATCTTGACGATAGCGTCGTTTGCGTGCTGTATCGTCGGGTCAGGTACGTTCTCAACGGCCACCTCGAACGGCTTCTTGTACACCAGTGCCCTCATGAGTGCCTCTCCTTGTTTGTGATTAACCGCGGTGTTTGTGATTAACCGCGGTCGTCGAGGGCCGCCCTTGATAGTGAGCGGGTTCTGGATGGACCACGCCGGCTACGGCTGGAATCGAGTCGAAGCCGCAATAGCATGCACGCCGGTACTCGTCCACCCGGGCCACGAAGCGATTGAGGCTCTAGTGGCGTCCGCTCACGGCCAACAGGGTAGCACATCCGCGGTCGCAGCCGCCCCTGGGTGGGAGCGGTGGGACGGACGTAGCTCAGGCGACCGCCTCGCCACGATACTCCCCGATCCATCGGACCCGCGGAAACTTTGTCTGCGCGGACCGGACGAAACGCCGGTCCGCGGTCCACATCTCGCAATCATGGAGCTCTGCCAGGGCGAGGTATAGGGTGTCGTACGCCGACCCCTGGCCCAGCGCTTCGGCCAGAGCCAGGGCGCGGTTGTAGAGGGAGGAAGGCTCGCGGATGGCGACGATGTCAATCAGGAAATCAAGTATCGAGGCCGCGTCGTCTAGTCGCATCTGCGCCCGCCGCACTCTCCGATAGAGCACATTGGTGACCTCCGACCGGAAAATGGGCGGCACGATGACCTGTTCCGCAGCGTCTTGCCATTGGTCCCAGAGTGCCAGCGCTTCTTTGGTGTCCTCTTCTTCGAGGGACCATTTCAGCGCCAGGCATGCGTCGACGACCACGGTCAAGCCTGGCGCCTCACAGGGTCGTCATCGAGGTCGTTATGGAGCTGCGCGCCGCGCTCGTCCCTGGCCTCGCGCAATATATCAACGCTGTCGCCGCCGATGCGCATTCCCTTTGACACGCGCATGCGCAATTCGTCGACGCGAGCGCGCGCACTTGCAGTTAAGCGACCCGCCCCGTAGCTCATGCCCGATCCCTCCGATGCTGCGTATATGTCGGTGTCCATGCCGTCCTCCCGCCGGATCTTGAAGAGGGCATCCAGCTCCCGGGCGCTCAGCAATGTGGCCCTTTCGTCCCGAGGGTCCGCCTCGGTACGCAGCCGGCCCGAGCGGATAAGCCGGTGCAGTTTCGCCCGGCTTACTTCGTAGTGGGCGGATGCCTCTTTGATGTTCAGGTATTTTTTCTCTTGCGGGTTGCATTCCATTTGATTGCAGTGTACCGCACTGCATTCTTCTTTACAATATATGCATCAGTGTGCTTATTTATTATGCGATATGGCCGTTATGAGCCGAGGGTCATTTTGTCCTGGCCTCTACGCCCGCCAGGCCCTCCAGCACTTTCGCGTATGCCTGGATACCCGAATCGCCGAGCCCCGACCGCTGCGCCGAGCGGAATACCTGGGCGACCAGGGAGGTCGTGAATAGCGGCATTTCGGCTTCGGCTGCCGATTCCAGTACGAGCCGAAGGTCCTTGAGGGCCAGCTTGACCATGAAACCCGGGTCGAAGTCGCCCCGGAGCACTGCGGGTCCAAGGTTCTTCACCATCCAGGAGCTTGCTGCGCCGCCATCTAACGCGCCCAGCACGGCATTGAGGTCCCCGCCGTTGCTTGCCGCGAAGACCAGCGCCTCGCACATCGCCGCCATGGTTCCCAGGCCCGCGATCTGATTGGCGAGCTTTGTCACCTGCCCCATGCCGTTCGCGCCGCAGTACGTGATCTGCTTCCCCATCGCCTGGAGTAGCGGCAGGCACCGGTCGAACATCGCCCTGTCTCCACCGATCATGATGGACAGGGTGCCGGCCTCTGCACCGCCAACGCCGCCGCTCACCGGGGCGTCCAGCATGTGCACCCCTTTTGCCGCAAGCCGCTGGGCTATGTCCCTTGTTACGGATGGCGATATCGTGCTGATGTCGATCACCACGCTGTCGGGCGCCGCGCCCTTGATCACGCCGTTTTTGCCGAGGATCACCTCCTCCACGTCCGGCGAGTCCGAGACCGCCGTGAAGGTTACGGCGCTCCGCTCGGCGACCTCTCTGGCGGAGGACGAAGCCGTGGCGCCGGTCTTCACCAGCGGGACGACGCGCGCCGGCGTCCGGTTCCACACGGTGACCTCGTGGCCTGCCTTGACGAGGTTTGAGCACATGGGGCTGCCGATAAGGCCGAGGCCTATGAATCCCACCTTTGTCATGACCCTGGTTCTCCTTTCGGTAATGGGTTCGAGCCAGCCCCGGCGGGGGCGGTCGATGGCAGGCAGAGTGTAGCATACGGACGGAGTCATGGCGTCGGGTTTCCCCAGGGGGCATCCAGGGGATTTGACCCCCGTGGCATGGAACGATTGGGGGAGGCATCCCGAGACTTGAAGAACTCAGTGCACGGGCATTGTGGGGCGAAGCTGCATCGCGTTTTGAGATGAACTCTCGACCGGGAATTGATGACCCGTGGCGTCCCTCTCACGTTCGAGACAAGGTGGAATCGTCGTATTCAGGGGGCCGGTGAGATGTTGACACATGGGAGGCGGTGTGATAGTTTTTCCACGCTTGCGCGCCGCCGGGCGAAAGCGGGCGAAAGCTTGCGGATGCTCTTGAGGAAATGTGGTAGATGGACCCTAGCCCACTGGGAAGCGCCGAGTGGACGGACATAGGCAGCCTTGTCCGCAATCTGTGGCTCATGGTGGCGCTGGTTATATTTTTCGCTTCCAACATTATCGTCGGCCAGATCTTCATCCCCTCGCTGGTCGCCTCCCACCAACTCCCTGTCGGTATGAGCAAGGCGAGGCCGGTGTTTCTCGCGCTGGCGGTGGTATCGCTTGGGCTGGTCATAGTCGTTCTGGTCCAGACCATCGCCCTTTCCGATGTACTGGAGCGGATCTATGACACGTACTGGATAGACGGCGGCGTGGACTGATGTTACATTCGACGCCCTCTATCCTGGGACGACAGGACCAATGTAATTGCTAGCAGGGGACTTTAGGACACCAAAACTCCCAAAGACAAAGATTGTTCTCTCTGGTGTCGCCGGCCTGTCGGGACTCGCGGCCACCGTCGCTTTCTCGGCGTTTGTCATCTCGGCCTGGCTTGGCTTGCCCTTGAGCGTGTTTGGGATGAACGAGGGCCCCGACCAGCCCATCGCCTTCCCCCATACCGTCCATGTGCAGGAAATGCAGATAGACTGCACGTTCTGCCACAGGGCCGTAACCAAAGAGGCCGCGGCCACCATCCCTTCCGTCGCCCTTTGCATGACGTGCCACAGAGTGCTGGGGGGAGACCTCCCGGAGGTCGCCAAGCTTCGAGAGGCCGCGGGATTCGGGGTCGGCACGGAGGGCGGGCCGATCGACTGGGTGCGCGTGCATCGCGCGCCTGACCATGTCCGCTTTGTTCACGAAGCCCACGTTCGATTCTTTACGGCGAAGGACGACGTCATGGCCGCAGAGACTTGCTCTATTTGCCACGGCGCCGTCGGTAGCATGGTCAAGGTCGAGCAGGTGCGCTCTTTGAAGATGGGCGACTGCGTTAACTGCCACCGCGATAACGGCGCGCCCACCGACTGCACCACATGCCACTACTAATGGCCAGGTTACTATGGCGTTAACCAGAAGACGATTCTTGTCCCTGCTTGGAGGCTCCGCCGCCGGCGCGGTGCTTTTCCAGGCGTGCGGCGTGCCCGAGGACGAGCTGCTCGTCCAGGCGCCGCTTGAGATGCCCGAGGACCTTGTGGCCGGGTACGACAATCACTATGCCACGCTGTGCCGGCAGTGCCCCACCAGCGAGGGAGTCACCGTTCGGGTGATGGCCGGCCGAGCCAAGAAGATCGAGGGGAACGTCGACTATCCCATCAATCGTGGAAAGCATAGCGCCCGCTGCGAGGCGGCGCTTCAGGAGCTGTACCACCCCGACCGGATTTCGGCGCCACTGGTCCGATCGGGCGCCCGCGGCGCCGGCGAATGGGACGAGATTACCTGGGACGACGCGATCGGACGTCTCGCCGGCCAGATACGCGACGCACCTGACCCATCGTCCGTCGTGATGGTGACCGAGCCTCTCGGCGCGCACGTCGGGATGGTCGTGGGACGGTTCGTGTCCACCATAAGCGGCCGCCATGTTCCCTACGAGACCCTGGAGCAGACTAACCTGCGCACCGCTATTCGGAACGTGTACGGCCAGGACGTGCTGCCCGATTTCGACATCGGGAACTCACGGTACGTCCTGTCCTTCGGCGCTGACTTCCTCAACACCTGGCTCTCGCCCGTAAGGTATGGCACCGGATACGGCGAGTTTCGACAGGGCGATAGGGAGCGAGGGACTCTGGTCCACGTGGACTCCCGATTCTCGATGACAGGCGCCAACGCCGACGAATGGGTCTTCGTCAAGCCCGGCTGGGAGGGACACCTGGCCCTGAGCATCGCCCAGGTGATAATCTCCGAGGACCTGGGAGACGCCGAGGCGGCCGCGGCGCTAACGGACGGCGGAGCCATTGATCTCGACCGGTATGCTCCGGAGTCGGTGTCCGGCTCGGTGGGAGTCGACGCAGAGCGGATAAGGCGCATCGCAAGAGAGTTCGCCGGTCAGCGGCCCAGCCTCGCAATCGGCGGGGGCTCCACGGCCGCTCACACGAACGGACTTTTCAATCTGACCGCAATATACGCCCTCAATTTCCTGGTCGGAAGCGTGGGACGAGAGGGCGGGGTAGTCCTGAACCCGGCCCTCGCTCTGGATGACGTTCCCGCGAGTCCAGCCACGGCTTCATTTGGCGTATGGGCGCAGCTTTTGAGGAGAATGAGCGAAGGGGGCGTAAGCGTGTTGATGGTCCGTGGGGCCGATCCGGTCTACGGCCTTCCCAACTCAGCGGGATTGAAGGACGCGCTGCTGGGGAGCCAGGGCGAAAAGTTCAATGTCCCCCTCATAGTAAGCTTCAGCGGCATTATGGACGATACGACGGCGATGGCGGACCTGATCCTACCCGAGCATCACAGCCTGGAGGACTGGGGCGACGACGTTCCCAACCCCGGTCCCGGCTACCAGACGGTGGGGTTCCAGCAGCCTGTGGTGCGGCCTTTCTTCGATTCGAGGGGCTCGCAGTTGGGTACAAGGAATTTCCCGGACGTGCTCCGAAGCGTCGCGGGCGCATTGGGAATGGACCTTCAGCTGCCGGGCCAGAGCTTCAAGGACGTTCTTGAAGAGAGCGCGATGCAGCTCTTCGACGCCGGACGGGGCTCCGTCAGGGCAGGGGACTTCCGGTCGTTTTGGAACGGCGTCCTCCAGCGCGGCGGCTGGTGGGACACCTCGGCCGGGTTCGACGGCCCGGCCCCAGCGGCGAAGCCCCTCCCCGCAAACCCGATTACTCCCAACTTCGGATCGGCGAGCGGAAGTTATCGCTTTTCGCTGCTACCCTTCTCCTCGGCATCGCTCACCGACGGCCGCGGGGCCCATCTGCCCTGGCTGCAGGCGACCCCGGACCCGATCTCGACCGCGACATGGCGTACGTGGATCGAGATAAGCATGAAGGTTGCCGAGGAGATGAGTATTAAGGAAGGGGATGTGGTCAAGGTCACATCCGCGGCAGGCTCAATCGAGGCACTGGCATTTCCGCACCCTGGCATGTCGCCCGATGTCGTGTCCATCCCAATAGGGCAGGGTCACTCGGCGGGAGGCCGGTATGCTGAAAAACGCGGAGCCAACGTGCTTTCCATCCTGGCGTCCCTGACCGATGAAGAGACGGGCGCCCTGGCGTGGGCGTCGACCCGAGTGAATATCGAGAAGACCGACGAGTGGGAGAGGCTTCCCAAGTTCGAGAACGCCGCACCGGACCTGGCTGAGGACGAGGACGGCCACATAATTCAGCTAACGCCCACGGACACTTAAGACTGGAGTCTTGGTGTTTGGAGCCCTGCAAACGGGACGGGCTCGACGGATGATTGGGGAAGTCAACGACTGACCCGAAGCCGGTTGGAGTAAACGATGGCAAACGAGAAATGGGGCATGGTGATCGATGTCGACAAGTGCACGGGATGCCAGGCGTGCGTCGTGGCGTGCCAGTCCGAGAACAACGTCCCGATCAACACCGATCAGATGTTCCAGAGGAGTCGGGCTATCCAGTGGATCCGGATTGAGCGCTACTGGGAGGGCGAGTTCCCCGACGTCAAGGCCAGGTTCATTCCTATCCTGTGCCAGCACTGCGGCGACGCTCCCTGCGAGCCGGTGTGTCCGGTTTTCGCGACCTACCACAACGAAGAGGGCCTGAACGTCCAGGTTTACAACCGCTGCATCGGCACACGCTTCTGCGCCAACAACTGCCCTTACCACGTGCGGTTCTTCAACTTCTGGGAGCCCGATTGGCCGGAGAGTCTGCTAAACCAGTTGAATCCCGACGTCACCGTCCGCAGTCGCGGCGTCATGGAAAAGTGCACTTTCTGCGTGCAGCGCATCCGCCGCACGACGCGTGAGGCGGCGAGGGACGGCAAGGAGGTCGAGGACGGCTCCCGCGAGCTCAACCCGGCCTGCGTAAACTCTTGCCCAACCGACGCCCTGGTGTTCGGGGACATTCACAATCCGCGCAGCAAGGTCACCAAGATCCGAGAAAAAGAGATGGCGGAGCACGGTCGTGGATACAGGCTTCTTGAGGCGATAGGGACCGAGCCGAACGTCCTATATTTGAAGAAGGTCGACAAGGAAGCCAAGGAACTCTCGCATGCATAGTGTCGTGGGCAGCAACGGCCATGCGGCCTTGAAGACCCCCGCCGGGATAACGCACGACTTGCTGGGCAAGCACCGGCAGAGTGGTGGCGCATTCCGCCTGGCGGTCGCCGTGTGCGGCGCTCTGTTGGCCCTCGGGATCGTCGGGTTCATCATGCGGCTGCAGGACGGCGTGAGTGATCGCGCGGTCTGGGGCTATTACGCGGCCTTGTTCGGCTTTATCCTCATGACGGCGCAGGCCGCGCCCATGGTGGCCATCGCTCCGAGACTGGCCAAGGCGCACTGGCGCAGGCCGATAACGAGGTCCGCCGAGCTTTTCACCGTCGTGGGGCTCTTCAACCTCGTGCTGTTCATTCCGATGCTATGGGTTCTGCCCAGCCTGGAGGACGGCCGGCGAAGCCTGTGGTTCTTTTCGGACCTCAACATGCCGGCGCAAATGCCGCAGATTGTGGCGACCCTGTCCCTGCTGTTCCTGGTGGTGGCCGGCCTGGCGCTGCTTTGGACCTCCTCGCTTCCCGATCTGGCCGCTCTAAGAGACAGCTCAATGGGCAGAAGCAAGGGGATATACGCGCGTCTCGCCAATGGTTGGAGCGGCACATCCGCTCAATGGAACATGCAGCACCACCGTGTGGGAGTGCTGAGCGCGTTCTACTTCATCATGCTGGTCTTCACACATTTCGTCATAAGCGTCGACTTCGTAATGGCGCTGGTGCCGGGCTGGATCGACGCGCTGTTCCCGGTTACCCAGGCCCACAACGCGCTTCAGGCCGGTGTGGCCACCATGTTGGTGACCATGTTCCTCCTTCGCAAGTTTGGCGGCTACGAGGACTACTTTGAGCTCGACCAGTTTTGGGCTCTCGGGAAGTTGTTGCTGGCCCTGTCGCTGCTCTGGTTCTGGTTCTGGTTCTCGAGCTTCATCGTACTGTGGTACGGCGCCAAGCCCGGCGAGCAGTCGGTGCTCCGGCTCATGATGGTGGGACCGTACCAACCCGCGTTCATGGCCGGGTTCGTCATGTGTTTCATCGTGCCCCTGGTCACGATGATCTGGAATCCGCTCCGCAAGAGCATCTGGGGCCCGACCATCATCGCCGTGGGAGTGCTGGTGGGAGTATTCTTCGAGCGGATCAGGATATGGGTCGCCGCGTACTCCGTCGCGGACATCGAGGACAAACATGAGCTCGATATAAGCGCCATACCGACGGCGGTGATGCCCGACATAGCCGACGTTCTCATTTGGGTCGGGGCGATCGCAGGCGTGGTGATGGTCTACCTGCTGGCCAGTAGGGTGCTGCCCGGAATCAGCATATGGGAGCAGAAGGAGCTGCTGCTCTACAAGTCTCACAAGCCTTTCCACCGGACAGAGGTACTCGTGCTGGGCAAGCCGGACTGAGCCTTTTCGCCCTCGCGCCGTAGGAAGCAAGAATGCAGGAACACGTACAGCTAGACCAGAAGGAAATCAACCAGGAGTTGCTAAGCGGGGTCCTAAAGACTCCGAGATGGTGGCTTCCGGCGGTGATTGGCCTCACGATAGTCTTTCTTACCGGGCTGTCTGCTTTCGGCTATATGCTCAACAAGGGGGTCGGGGTCACCGGGCTGAACCGTCCGGTGTTCTGGGGCTTCTTCATGGTCAACTTCGTGTTCTGGATCGGCATCAGCCATGCGGGGATAATGATCTCGGCCATTCTGAGGTTGACTCAGGCTGAGTGGCGCAGGCCCATTACGCGGGCGGCGGAGGTGCTGACGGTCTTTTCCCTTATGGGTGCGTTGATGGCGGCGCCGCTGGTCCACGTTGGGCGCCCGTGGCGCGCCGATCTCTGGGTCTTCCCCTACGACTTCGCACGGGGCATCTGGATCAACATCAGGTCGCCGTTCATTTGGGACCCAAGCGCGGTGATGACCTATCTTACAGCGAGCACCCTGTTCGTGATGGTGGCCCTCCTGCCGGACCTGGCGATCGTGCGCGACCGAAGCACGGGCCTGCGGCGCACCATATATTCGTTCTTGTGCATGGGGTGGCGCGGAAGTCCCAGGCAGTGGAAGCTGCAGGCCGTCGCCGGTATCCTGCTTTCCGCCCTGGTGCTGCCGGTCTTCGTATCGGTCCACAGCATCGTCTCGTGGGACTTCGCCGCACAGATAGGGCCCGAGGGCTGGCATTCCACGATCTTCGCACCCTATTTCATCATCGGGGCCATTCACTCGGGCGTCTCCGCCGTCGCGACCATCATGATCGTGATGGTCTGGCTCTGGGGATGGAACAAGTACCTTACCCCGGACCACATGGATGCCATCGGCCGGCTGCTTATCGTAGTCGCCGTGACCTGGTTCTTCTTCTTTTTCCTGGAATGGGTTTTCGCGCTCTACACCCTTGAGAAAGCGGAGACCGCCATGCGTGACTTGCAGGTGTTCCAGTGGCCCTGGAACGGCCTGTTCTTGTTGTTCCTTATCACCGCGTTCCTTTTCCCTGTGCCGATGTGGATGTTCAGAAACGTGCGGCGGAGCTTTTTCTGGATGTTTTTTACGACGATATCGGTCAACGTCGGTATGTGGCTCGAGCGTTTCCTCATAATCGTACCCGGTCTCATGCGAAGGTCCGAGATGATATTCGACTGGGGCTCCTATCGGCCGAGTATCATTGAGATCACGATGGTAGCCATGACGTTCGCCTGGGTGATGCTGGGTATGCTGTTGTTTTCGAGGTTCTTCCCGTTGATCCCTTTGTTCGATATTAAGGAAGCCATGGTGGGGCGGGCTCTGATCAAGATTGGCCGGCGGACCGTTCCTGCATCAATCCGAGAGTGAGGTGTGCTGTCATGGCACAGCGGAGTGTTCTTGGGCTTTTTACAGACGTGGACGTTGCGGCTGACGCGATGGACGCGGTCGCTGCCGCGGGCTTCGGCAAGGGTGAGTACGAGGTGCTAACCGGCACCCCTTACCCTGAGGGCACCTTTGGCGAGGAGGAACCCGTCCACAAGCTGTACCGGTTTCCGCTTGTGGGGGCGGCATGCGGCTTCATCGTGGGCGTGCTGCTGACCGCGGGGACCCAGCTTGCCTTCCCGCTGGTTACCGGCGGCAAGCCGCTGCTGTCGATCCCGCCGATGGCGATCATCGTATACGAAGGGACCATGTTGGGCGCCATACTGTTTACGGTGTTCGGCATAATTTTCGAGTCCCGACTGCCCCGCCTTTTCATGGGCGCATACGACACTCGCATCACTGAGGGATACATCGGCGTTGCGATCAGCGCCGACGAGGAGAGAATGGCGAGTGCGGAGGATGTGTTGCAAGGCGCGGGGGCCGACGAGGTG
>CAZJDV010000049.1:0-18910 GCA_964544865.1 uncultured Dehalococcoidia bacterium
ATCGATATTGAGCCCGGGTGCCCTCACTTCAACCTCCCCGTTGAATGCCTCGGCAGGATTACCCCAACGATCCTCAGCTTTTACAATGAGTCTAAAATGTTTGCCCAATAACACGTCAGATGGCGCATGAACGAATCCGGATTCGATAGTACCTCCCATGACTCTTATCTTGGTCGGGTTGTCTAGAATCCGTAAGCCATTCACTCCATCTGGATCCACGGCGCAGTAAAAATGCATACTAGATTCATAAAATGTTTGACACCTTGTTCCCAGACCTCCATGGGAGGTATCACCAAAAGTCACAGTGATTTTGTCCCCTGGCGCAAGACGTCCTCTCACTACTCTCAGCGTTATGCCCCTTTGGTCAATTATATGAGGGTAAATCCTGACGGTTTCAGGTGACTCGATTGAAAGATAATTAGATCCGACAGGATCGTTAACTTGCGGTCTATCCCAGTCACTATCTGAATCTGTAAATAGCCGGATTCTTCCCCCACGTGATATAGCATTCTTGCCTACCGTGAATTCAAAGGAACACGTAATAAACTCACCCGCCGTAATGGTGTCAGATGATCGAAGTGTCATCGACCCATACTCTACGTTGGAATGAAGAGTAGCTGTCGATATATCAAACTGATGGAATAGTGACGTTTCCGGATTAAATTCATATTTTTTCACTTTCTATCTCCTGGGTACGGTTCTACGAAAGGTATGATGCTAAGTCCCTCACTTTATTGATCACTATCCCGCAATTCTTCTAGCATCTTCGATATCAGTCTCACACACGGTGCAGCTGCGCGGCCTCTGCTATTGGGGGCAGGTCAGGCATTGCGGCTCGTCGTAGGTGGACTCGGGGCGTGTCGCGCATCTAGGGCACACCGACGGCTGCTCGACCACTTCGGTCACGGCAGTCGATGTGCTGTCGAATGATTGAGATCGAGCTTGCTCCATCGGCCTTTCTCGCGATCCGCGGCGTTCTCGGAACACGCAGGTCAAGGTGGCCCGCGCCTCCATTTTCTCAGACTATTGTCCCATCACTGTCTTCGATCTCAATGGTCCATCTATCCTATCTGTGCGCGTTGGCCATTGATTCACTCATCAAGGACCCATATCTCGAATACATGACCTCCAGAGCCGTGGGGGGGGTGCTAGAACCCAAGACCAGCGAATTGGCCACGCAGGTAATGGGGCCGGCGTTGGTGTCGACGGGTATTCCTTTCGCGGACGATGCTGTGGCCAGACCGGCATGCCCAGCTAGCAGGCGAGCGCCGCGTTGGCGTGCATGGGGTCGACGCCCGCGTGGAGGCGGCTATCCGCGTCGATTCTGATGCCAACGTGGTTTCCAAAATGTGTGTTGCCGAAGCTCTGTTTTCTGGGAAGAAGCCCGTGCCCCATTGCCGCGAGCTCCCGCAGGATGTGGCCGGCGACACGGTCGTCTATCCAGACCGAGTCACCCGTAGGATGGAACCGGTGGGCCACGATGGCGGCCTGGACGCCCATCCCGAAGTCCACCATGTTTACCAGCGGATGGACGCCCATCCCGCCCATGAAGATGCTGAGGGATCCGGCCAGAGCGGCCATCGGGCGGCCGTTCTCGAGGACCATCACCGCGGCGGTCAGGCGCTGCATGCTTTTCCCGGGGGCGACGGAGTTCAGGTAGCCGGGTCGTGGGTCGAGTCTGTGCATGCTGTTGTTCAAGA
The DNA here is from genome assembly GCA_964544865.1 of uncultured Dehalococcoidia bacterium. Taxonomy (GTDB): domain Bacteria; phylum Chloroflexota; class Dehalococcoidia; order Lucifugimonadales; family CAJWER01; genus CAZJDV01. The sequence continues at coordinate 1,701 of CAZJDV010000049.1, forward strand.
TAACGCCGGTGCCGGGCACGGTGACTTTTGAACCGAACGGGATCCCGAGGCTAATTATCATGGACACGGCGTTGCCGTCCGCGTCCATGGCGACCACCTTGGTGGTGTTGCCGCCCCATCGGTGAGCTCCGTCCAGCGGCCACGGGTGCGATGCCGGCCGGGCTCTTCCCTCGAAGGCCCAAGAGTCTCCGGGTTTGCATTCAGACACCGCTCGCAGCGGATCGATTTCTCCGGCCCGCAGACGCGCGTACTCCTTGGAGGTCAATCCGCTCCATGGCGACTCGTCTCCGCGAGGGTCGCCGACGTGCATCAGGGTGTCGGCCCATGCCAGCCGCATCGCCTCGATCATGAGGTAGGTTGACCGGACGCTCCCGTGCCCGGCCGCCGCCAGATCGAAGTATTCGAGAATGTTAAGCGCTTCCGGGAGGGTCACGTTGCCGCCGGTGACGTACTCGTACCCTCGGTAGCTGCAGGGCTGTGGTTGGTAGACGAAGGGCTCGTAGGCGGCGAGGTCCTCTTCCGTGAGGATGCCCCCGTTGACTTCCATGTCGGCGGCGATGGCCCGGGACACCTCGCCTCTGTAGAAAGCGCCGTCGCCGTCGGTGGCGATGAGTCTCAGGGTCTTTGCCAGGTCTGTGCGGACGATCGTGCCGCCCGGGACGACATCCAGGAATGTGTTTTCGGTCTCCGGGTAGAGCCGGATGCCGTGAGCCGCTCCCGCGATGTATCGAGCCATGGCCGGATCGACGGGCACGCCGTCTTCGGCCAGCGAGATGGCCGGCGCCAGCACCTGGGCCAGAGGCAGCGAGCCGAATCGCTCGAGCGCGGCGCACAGGCCGGCCGCCTGGCCGGGCACCATTACGGACCTGTGTCCCAGGTGCTGGGCGTCGTCCTTCGTGGCAGGGTAGCCGAGCGCCGCGAGAGGCCCTTCGCCCGCCTGCGGGAGCGGCTCGTACATGTCCGGCGTGGCGCCGGAGGACGCGACGTCGTAGAAGTCGATCACGGTTATCTTGCCCGTGTCCGCCATGAAGATGGACATGACGCCGTGCCCGCCGAGGCCGCACATGGCGGGCTCGATCAGATCGGCGGCGAATGCGGCGGCCACCGCGGCGTCGACGGCGTTGCCTCCGGAGCGGAGCATCCGAACGCCGGTCTCTGCCTCAAGCCGGTGGCCCGCCGCCACGATGCCGTTTTCGGCGGCTACCTCTGCCCTAGCGTGGTTCAAGTTCGTCCTCAGAACCCGGCGACGCCGGTGCCGTAGAGGGGGGTCGGCGCCGGCGTGCAACATGCCGGACGGGTCGATCCTTACCGCTGTCGGGCGACCGAAGCCGCCACTGCCGGCCGGGTCCATGGCGACCACGGTATGCCCTTTCCTCTCAAGGTCTCTCCGGACCGGCACGAGGATCCGGAAGTAGACGAAAGACTCATCGTACAGGGCTTCCGCCCATACCCTCGGCGCCTCGATGGCGGCCTGGACGTTCATGCCGAAGTCGATGCAGTTTACCAGGACGTGGAGCACACCGCTCATGCTGCGCCGGGCGCCTGGCGCGTCGGCGGCCAGGAAGGGGCTGCCGTCTCGAAAGAAGATTGGAACATGTGGCCCCGGAGGCGGACGCTTGGTGGGTCCAAGGGAAAGCGCCCGGCTGGGGACCGGGTCGAAGTTGCACATGTGGTCGTTTAGCACGATTCCAGTTCCGGGGACCACCACTTTGGAGCCGAAGGTATTCCCAAGGTTGGTCAGCAGGGTTACGACGTTTCCCCGGCGGTCGGCGGCGGTAATGGTGGTCGTGTTGCCTCCCGTTGGTGCAGCCGGCCCCCTCTCAATCGCGGCCGGCTGCTCCTGGTAAGGAGAGGGGTCGACGGGCCCGGCGCGGCAGACCGTTTGGGCGTCGATCAAGCCCGCCACTTCGGCGGCGTAGGCGCCGGTCAGAAGGCCAGGCTCGCGCGGGTATGCGAAGTAATTGACCCACGCCCGGCGCATGGTCTCCAGCATCAGGTGGAAGTGGGCAGAGGTGTTCGGACCGAGCTCGTCGAGGCGAAAGTTCCCGAGGATGTTGAGGACCTGTACCAGGAATGTAGAGTGTCCGAGTGAATACTTCAGCCCTCGATACTCGGGCAGTCTGTCCAAGTCGTGCTCGTGAACGTCGGAGCTGTAGGTCGCGAGATCGTCGTATGTGAGGATGCCGCCGCTTCGTTCCATGTCGTCGGCGATGGAACGCGCAATGCCGCCCTTGTAAAAGGCGTCAGGACCCTCCTCCGCGATGAGCCGGTAGGAGGCGCTGAGCTCGGGGAAGGCCATCCTGTCCCCCGGCTCCCAGAAGGTGCCGGGTGTGGGAGGCAGCCCATCCACGAGGAGAAGGTTGCCAAGGGCGGGAAATTCCCTAAAAAAACGCATCTCAGAGGCGATGGCCACCGCCGTCCGTCGGTCGACCTCCAGCCCGTTTTCGGCCAGCTCGATGACTGGGGCGAGCAACGATGGGAGATCCATGGTCCCGAAGCGTTGCAGGGCGGCGCAGAGACCTGCGACGGTGCCGGGGATGGCGACCGAACGGTGGCCGATGATGTTGGCGTCGCCGCGGACGTTGTCCCAGCCGTAGAAGCCGCCGGTGCCAGGGAGGACCTCAAACATGCGGGAAGTCGCGGCCGCAGGCGGGACTGTTGTGTCGTCGAACACCACGGTTCGACCCGGCTCTACGGGGCTGTAGACCTGGATGATGCCGTTGTCGCCGAGTCCGCACATTCCGGGCTCGGCGACCTGGGCGGCAAAGGCCGCGGCGACCGCTGCGTCGATGGCGTTCCCGCCACGCTGCATCGTCTCGACCCCGATGCGGGCGACCAACTCGTGACCGGCTGCTACCACGCCGTTCCCGCCTACGACTTCTTCTCTGGTGTACCTGACGTGGCTCTCTTTCACCCACTCGCTCCGTGCCGCGACGGTCTGCGCTTCGGACGGGAATTCCATGGACCACCACATGGGGGCGTTAACCCGGCATTTCAAATATCAGACCGCCCGAGCCCCAGCAGCGCTCACTCACTCCCCCAAAACATCCGATCGGTCTCAACAACGTCGATCAGATCTTCAGCCTGGAGGTTGTCGCGGACGGACATCTTGGCGAGGCTCGGGCCAAGTCTGGTCACATTGGTACCAGTCCTAGCTGGTGTTCTGGTCTCCAAGATCAGCGCCTTCGTAGGTCGTCCAGGACGCCATCGCCGCCCGCAGCTCGGGGTCCAGGCCCATTTCTAAGGCGGCCAGGGCGTTGTCGACCTGCTCGGTGTTGCGAGCGCCGACGAGGGTCGAAGTGATGTCCTGGTGGGTCATGGTCCATGCCAGAGCGAGCTGGAAAGAGGGAATGCCCATCTGCGCCTCCTTCTCTTTGAGGAGATCCAGGATGCGGAAGTTTCTGTCGCTGAAGTAGATGTCTGCGTGGGAGGGCACTATGTGATAGCGGCTGCCGACGGGCCAGGAGGCCGGGTCGCGACCGTACTTGCCCGTGAGGAAACCCGCGGCAAGGGGGCTGTAGGACGTGACGGCGATCTCCCGCTCACGGCACAGGGGGAAAAGGTCGTCCTCGGCTTTGGGCGAGGCGAGGCTATACGGCGGTTGCACGATCTCCCAGCGGGCGTACCCTCCGGCGGCGGAGACCTCGAGGGCTTCTTCTAGCTGCTCGAGGGTCTGGTTGCTCGCGCCGATGACCCTGGTCCTGCCGGCGCGGACCTGCTCTCCCATGGCCGCCACCGTCTCCGCGATGGGGACGGAGGGATCGGGGCTGTGCAGCTTGTAGATGTCGACCCGGTCGGTACCCAGTCGTTCGAGGCTTCCGGCGAGGGCGACGGCTATGTTCTCGGGGTCGCCCCCGGTGGCGACCTTGGTGCAGAGAGTGATCTCGTCCCTGCATCCGCGCTTTCGCATCCATCTGCCGATAATCTTTTCCGAGGAGTACATTTCGCCGGAGACCTCGCGCTCGTCCTCGATACCGTAGTCTCGCTTGCGTCCTTCCCGGGACTGCCCGCCGCCGTACGCGTCCCCGGTGTCGAAGAATGTGATGCCTTTCTCGATGGCGTAGTCCATCACGCGATAGGACGACTCCTCGTCGATCTCCCTGCCCCAGTTGCCTCCGCCGAGCCCAATGGCGCTGACGGTGAGGCCGCTGCGTCCGACGGCTCGCTGCTCCATGGATGATCTCCTTGCACGCCCAAAATGTCTGGCTCCGGGCGAGTGCCGCCCCATGCTCACACTAGGTTAGAGGAGGAGGCCCGTGGCGTCCAGTGCCGGAGACGCAGCCGCTGCAAGGAATTCCATTGCCAGACGGTGCTCCCGAAGCCATTCCTCGCCATCGTAAGCCAACGTACGCCAGACATCGGACGCGGCATCGGATTTGATGGATATCGTGAGTGATACTACTATGGCTCTCATCGAGGACGGTGCGGAGCCCGGGTCTCGGCGGCTCGTTTTGATCAGGAAAAATCCGGTTTGGGCGAGCGCCGGGCGCGCGAATTTCAATAGCGATCGGCAACGGTTGAATGATCTAGTCTAGGGCGGCGGGACCGCGCAGAAAGGAGCCGGCTTGTCTAACGGAGAAATGATGGTGGAGGTCAGAGATTTTGTGAAGGTCTATCCCGGTGGCGCGTGGGCCGTCTCCGGGATCGACTTCTCGGTCCGCTGGGGAGACTTCTTCGGTTTCCTGAGGTCCAGCGGCGCCGGCAAGACCACCACCATGAAGATCCTTTCGACGCTCCTCAGGAAGACCTCGGGTGCCGCGACGGTCGCCGGCTATGACATCGAATCGGACACAAGGGCCATCAGAAAGAGCATCGGATTCGCCATGTAGGAGGTCGGGCTCGACGACCTCTCAACCGGAAAGGACTTCTTGGTCCTCCAGGGGGGCTTGTACGGACTTTCGAGGAGCGAAGCCCGCGGACGCGCTCAATATCTGCTAGACCTAGTCGGTCTGACGTCGGTTGCGGGGCGGAGGGTAGGCACCTACTCCGGGGGCATGAGAGGACCCGGCCGGAGCCGTCGCCTTGAGCGCCAGGTAGGGCCGTGCTACCATCGGGCAGAGGCCGAGGGTCCGAAGGAGCTGAAACATGGGAGCGTCTGGCCAGGTAGCCCTGGGGATCGTGGGAGCGGCCGGCCGCGGGGGACGGTTCAAGCTGGCGCTCGACGCCATTGAGGCGGTCCGTGTCCAGGCGGTATGTGACATCTCCGCCGAGGACCTGGCCGTGGCGGCGGAGCGTCTTGGCGCGCGGGAGCAGTACCTCGACTATGACGAGATGCTGGAGAAATCGGGCGTGGACGCCGTGATCGTGGGTACCCCCATGCCGTACCACGTTCCCCAGGCCATCGCGGCGCTGAACAAGAACATCCACGTGCTAAGCGAGGTTCCAGCGGGGGTGTCCGTCGGCGAGTGCAAGGCGCTGGTGGAGGCAGCGCGGCGTAGCTCGGCGACGTACATGATGGGCGAGAACTTCACGTACCGGCGTCCCATCCAGATCGTCAAGGAGATCGTCCGGCAGGGGCTCATGGGCGTGCTCTACTACGCCGAGGGCGAGTACATCCACGAGCTAAAGGGCCTCAACGAGGTCACGAGATGGAGGCGCACCTGGCAAACGGGCGTCAACGGCATCACATACGGGACTCACAGCCTGGGTCCGATTCTCCAGTGGATGTCTGAAGACCGGGTCGCGGCGGTGTGTTGCGCTGGCAGCGGCCAAAACCACATGGACCCGCGCGGCGACCGCTACGAGAACGAGGGCTCGTGTGTCATGTTGTGCAAGATGAGTAGCGGCGGACTGGTGAAAATACGTGTGGACATGCTCTCGGACAGGCCTCACTCGATGGCGAACTTCCAACTGCAGGGCACCGACGGTGCCTACGAGTCGGCCCGCACGCCGGGCGAAAAGGACCGCATCTGGCTGCGCTCGCGGAGCGAGGGCCGGCTCGAATGGATGGACCTGGACGAGATGGCCGGCGAGTTCCTGCCCGATCTGTGGTGCAGTCACGGTGACCTGGCCGCGTCCGCGGGACACGGCGGCGGCGACCTGCTGGAGATCATCGAGTTCGTGGATGCAATGGGCCGCGGCGCCGAGCCGGAGATCGGCATCCACCAGGCCATGGACATGACCCTGCCCGGCCTGGTGAGCCAACAGTCCATCGCCGAGGGGGGGCGGTGGCTGGATGTGCCCGACTCCAGAGGCTGGTAGCATGGAGTGTCGGCAATCTTCCCGAGGCCAACGCGTCGTAGCGGCGTACTAGGAGTCAGCACTGCAGGCGCCTCACACGGGGCGCTGCCGGTGGCGTGCCTCGTTAATGGGTGACGCACCTGGCGATTTTGGATATAGTATTCAAATGACAATATGCACGATCGTGCCTCGCCGGATGATCGAGCTCAGCGGGTTTGCCTAGCCCATGCGCCCTCTCTCTCTTCCAAGCCTTGTATTGAGACGATTCGCCGACGATTGGTCTCTCCTGGCCAGCATCTTCGTTGGGATAGTCGTCGCCACGACGCTGGCGGCAGCCGCTCCGGTCTACGTAAAATCCTTGGAGCGTCTCGGCCTCAACCTGGCGATCGACAGGCTCGAAAGGCCCTATTCGAACATAAGCGTGTTCGCCTCCAACATCTTGTTGACCGAGGAGAAGCTGCGCCAGACCGATAGCATGCTCGACGAGGCCATCGAAGACAACATCACGCCCATATACGAGCGCCGCGTAAGGTTCCTGGTTGCAGACACCTTCCGGGCCGGCTTGCCGGGCAGGCCACTGCCCCCGCCGCGTACGTCTCCGGGGAGGTGTTGCCGGGCCTACTTCCGCTACCTATCGGACCTCGACCAGAACGTGACGTTCATCGAGGGACGCATGGCGGGCAGCGAGATTCTCAAGGGGCGGAATGGCCCCTTGGTGGAGGCCGTCATCAGCACCGTCGCCGCCGATCTGTTCGGTCTGGCGGTCGGTGACGTTATCGACGTGACTCCGGCCATCGGCGAGATGGCCAGGATCGACGTCCGGATCGCCGGAATCATGTTTGCGACCGACCCCTCCGACGACTACTGGGCCATGCCCGCCACCCTGTTTCTCGATCCGCCTCCCCCCGAGGAGGAGGAAGGACTCGGTGATACGCCGGTGCAGCCGGAGGTGCCGCCCGCCCCACTGTTCACCACTCAGCGGGTGCTGACCGAGGGGGTTGGCCGCACCTATCCGTTCTCGCTTGTGGAGTCGGTCTGGATCTTGCTGACGGACACGGAGCAATACAAGAAGTGGTCTCTGGCGGAGGCCCGGGACCACTTCACGGGCTTCGAGATCGACCTCGCCAGGTCCATGCCTGGATCGAACATGTCTTCCCGGCTTCGCCAGATCCTCGGCGAGTTCGAGCGCAAGGCCTTCTTCTCGAGGGTGCCGCTGCTATTGCTGCTGGCGATCACCCTGGCGTCAGTGCTGTTTTATCTGGTAATGATCGTTTCATACCTCGTGCACAGCCGGTCGCAGGACTCGGTGATGCTCAGGAGCCGGGGTATCGGTACCGTCCAGCTCCTGCGACTGCACTTCCTGGAAGGTCTCTTGATGACAGTCGTGGCCGTGCCGCTCGCGCTATTCGTCGCGCTGGGAGCCGTGGCCGTCGCAGGAAAGGTGCTGTACCTCAGAGACATGACCGGGGGCGAATTCCTGCCCGTGGAGCTGGAAGCGATGCCGTTTTACGTGGCCGGCGCGATCGGCCTCCTCTGTTTGGCGATCGTGGTGCTACCTGGTGTCCTGGGCGCCCGCGGAGGAATTCTGGGTCACAGGCTGCGGTCCGGGCGCCCTCCGGCGTTGCCGCTGCTGCACCGATACAACATCGACATTGCCCTGCTTGTGCTGGGAGGCGTCACATACTGGGAACTGCAATCCGGGGGTCATCTGATATCGGGCGGGCTACTCAGCCAGCCGGGTGTCAACGAGACATTGCTGCTGGCACCGGTGTTGTTTCTCGTAGTGGTCGCGCTGGGTTTCATGCGTTTCTTCCCCCTCGCCGTACGTTTTGTGAGCGGGGATTCGCCGGCCCTGCTGCACGTGGGGGCGGGCGCTGCGGTGATCTCGACCGCGGCGATCGTGACCGTGACGGGGCTGCGCGAAGGCGGCGGCCTCGGCTGGCTCATGCCGGTCGCCCTGGCGTCGGCCGCCGGCGGCATATACCTGGCGACGGCCCGCGCACGAGCGCAATGGTCCCGCATCGCAGGACTCGTACTGCAGTCGGCCCTGATAGGTGGATTCGTCTTCCTGGAGCCGCCAAACTCCGGCCAGTTCCTGTTTCTTCCCACTATCGGGCTCATTGGCCTGGTTCCCGCCCAGATCGCCTTCATTCTGCTGAAGGGCGTCACCAGGGCCGCGCCGGTCTGGCTCTCGATGGGTCTCTGGCAGATGGCCCGCAATCCGCTCCAGTACGCCTGGCTCATGCTTCTGCTGGTCCTCGTCACCGGCGTGGGGATACTATCGACCACGGTGGGCGGCACGCTGGAGCGCAACCAGGAGGACCGCATCAAGTACACGACCGCAACCGATGTCCGGATCGCCAACGTCCAGACCCTCCGAGGCAGGACACTTCAGGCCGTGAAGGCGCCGTATCTGGACATCCCCGGTGTCACGGCCGCGACGGTGGCTTTTCGAGAGGATAGCAGCGCCGCCGCCGTCACCGCCCAGCTTCTGGCGCTGGAGTCCAGGGATTTCCCGTACATGTCCTGGTACAGAGACGACTTCTCGACTCTGTCCCTCGGCGGCGTCATGACGGCGATGACGACCCACCCCCGTGTAGAGAGGGTAGTGATTCCCGAGGGGGCCACCACGATCAGGTTTTGGGTCAATCCACGCGAGGAGATACCCAATCTGTCGATGTGGATGTTGATCGAGACCGGCGGCGGCGTGTTGATGCTTCCGGCTGGAATTTTGGGACCGCCGGGATGGCAGCTCATGACGGCAGAGATTCCTCGACGGGTACGACACCCGATTAATCTCGTGTCGGTCCAGATATCGGAGCCGGGAGTGGGCAATATCCACACCGCGGGGCAGATCCTGATCGATGACATCCACGTCAGGGTTGGGCCCGAAGAGCGCATTCAAGTGCTGGAGAGCTTCGAAGGCCAGAGGCGATGGATGCCGATTATCACGTCCACGCTTATCCCGGACCGCATCACGTCCACGGCGCGCGATTCGCACGGGGGCGCCAGGGCTGGGGTGTTCACCTTCGGCGAGGAGAACGAGGAGGGTATACGCGGCTTCTACCAGAGTCCCACCGGAGGCCCGCTTCCGGTCGTGGTGAGCACCGCGTTCGCCGAGGAGACCTCCTTGGGCGTGGGCAGCATCATCATCGCCCGCGTTTCGGGAAGAAGCGTTCCCATGGTTATCAACGGCACCGTGGACTATTTTCCGACGATGTCGCCGAACGGCCAGCGGTTCGTACTTACCGATCTGGACAATCTGATGGGCCACGTCAACTTCATGGGCCACCTGAGGTCGATCGCCCCGAACGAGCTTTTCATCTCGGGATCTCCTGAGACGTATTCGACCTTTCGCGATACTCTGGACAATATTTTCCGATTCACCGGCCGGGTTTACGACCGCACGGGACTGCTGGAGTCCTCCCGTCTGGACCCCCTGGCGACCTCCGGCTGGAACTCGATGGTGTTACTGGCGCTGGTCATCGTCGTCCTGATGGCGGGCCTGGGCTACTCCACCTACCTGCTGCTATTCGCCAGCAGGAGCAGGGCCGAGATCGGCTTCCTCAAGTCGCTGGGACTCTCGGGCCGCCAGATGCTCAGGCTGCTCGCCTTCGAGCACCTGGCGATCGCTGCGATCGGACTTGGACTCGGCACCTGGGCAGGCTTTCAGACCGCCCGGCTCATGGTTTCGGCGGTGGCGATTACCGAGACGGGAGACCGAGCGGTGCCGCCCTTCGTGCTCATCACGGACTGGGGCCTCATGCTGCCAACCTACGGGGCGATTGTGGCGATTTTCGTGGTGGCCGTTGCGATACTGCACTCGAGCGCCGGAAGGCAGGACCTCCACGCAATCGCGCGGGTCGCGGACGGCTGACCGGAGGCCTGCCTCATTGAGTAAAGCTGCTCGAAGTTGCCGCTCCGGCAACGTCCTGGCCGATCTATCACGAGGCGGATTGCCCTGGCTGGGCGTGGCGGCATATGGCCGAAGACGCGACGGCTGTGGTAGAATATCCTCACACGCCCCGATGCGGTATCGGGGCTCTTTCATGTCAATGTGGAACGGCCGGGGAGAGGTCCTGCGATGGATACGCTAACGTTGACACTGTCGCCCAGAGAGGTGACGGGGAAAAAGGTTAAACAGTTGCGGCGCGAGGGTCTGGTGCCCGTGCATCTTTACGGGCGTGGGATGGAGTCCGTTGCGCTTCAAGTAGAGCAGGGAACCCTGCTTCGAGTGCTCGCCCAATCCGGCCGCAACATTCCGATCACGGTGGGCATAGACGGGACGGATGGCGATAGCATCTGCTTTGTACGCGAGGCGCAGCGACACCCCGTTACCGAAGAGCTCTTGCACGTGGACTTCCTGCGCGTCGAGGCCACGCGCGTGGTGAGGGTGGAGGTGCCCGTCATACTCGAAGGGTTGCCGCCCGCGGTCGAAAACCTGGGCGGCATACTATTGCAGCCGTTCTCCACCCTTGAGGTAGAGGCGCTTCCCATAAACATACCCGCGGCATTCCGCGTGGATGTCACCGGTCTGGAAGACTTCGCGATGTCCATCCGCATCGGTGACATCGCCGTCGCCGCCGACGTCATCATTACCCGTGATTCGGAAGAGATGATCGCCAGAGTGGTGCCGCCCAGGATCGAGGAAGAGCCGGTGGACGAAGTGGAAGAGGACGAGCTTCTGGAGGGTGAAGAGGGCGAGGAAGGCGCCGAGGAGGCTGGTGAGGCGGAGGAGGACGCCGACGAGGCCAGCACTCCGGACCGCCGCCAAAGGTAGGCACCGAGGCGGGCCCGACTGCTCTGCGGCGAGTCGCGAGCATACTTGTTACGCGACTCGATACCGCGACAGGACCTCCTCGTTGGGCTCGATGCCGAGGCCGGGCCTGTCCGGCGCGCGGACGTAGCCGTCCTCTACCTGCAGGTTCTCTTTGAACATCTCGGCCCGCAGCGGGTCCGTCGACGTGCTGTAGTACTCGAGGATCAGCCCGTTGGGAATCGCGCACACCAGGTGGATGTGCACGTCCTGAGTGCCGTGGGGCGCGATGGGCAGGTCGTGGGCCTGGGCCATTGCGGCGACCTTCATGAACTCGGTAACCCCTCCCATTATCAGCGCGTCGGGCTGGATGATGGCGGCGCTGCGGCTCTCGATCAGGTCGCGGAACCCGTACTTTGTATACTCGTTCTCGCCCGTGGCGATCGGTATGGACGTGGCCCGGCTGATCAGCTCGTGTCCCCGGTAGTCGTCCGGGTTGACCGGCTCCTCGAACCATGTGATGTCATAGGACTCGATCTTCCCGGCGATGTCGATGGCCTCGTAGTAGCGGTAGGCGCAGTTGGCGTCGACCATGACCTTGACGTCCCGGCCCACGGTCTCGCGCACCACCCTCACGCGCTCCACGTCCTCGGCGATGGGTGCGCCGCCGATCTTCATCTTGACAGCGTTCGCGCCCGAATCGACCGCGACCTCCATCTCGACCGCCAGCTCCTTGAGGCCCTTGCCCTCCTCGTAGTAGCCGCCGGCGATGTACACGGGGACCTTGTCGGCGAAGCCGCCGAGCAATTTGTAGACCGGCCTGCCGGCGACCTTGCCCTTAAGGTCCCAGAGGGCGATGTCGACGCCACTGATGATGCGCGTGGTAATGCCCCGCCGGCCCACTAGCTTGGGCTGCCACATGTCGTCCCAGATCCTCTCGGTGTCGAAGGGGTCCTGGCCGATGGCGTACTGCTTGAGGTAATCGAGAATTTGCCTGCCGATGCCTTCCGCCTCCTGGACCCCCGCCGAGAGCCCGACGCCGGTGACCCCCTCGTCGGTCTCGATTGTCAGCACGTCCAGTCCCGCCGTCGGATAGACGTACCTGCCGTTTCGGATCGGCCGCTTCCTGGGCCAGCGATACGACTCCATTGTGACATCGGTAATCTTCATGATAGCCGGTCCTTTCATGAGGGCCCGAGCGGCCCGGTGGCGTCTTAGCTTGAACCCAGGTCGAAGATCAACTGGATTTCTCCGGAAGGCGCAGGTCCGGATATAGGTCTGAATCTGGACTTGTTGTAGAAGCGTTCGGCGCTATGATTGCCGGGAGCGTACCAAATCCCATCCGCTGATACCTGGCGTCGATCATGAGCCGCCACAGAGAGCAGCACCGCGGATTCGCCCTCCGGCCAACCGTCTCGTCGGCGAGCATCACGAATCCGATAGGTGTCTCGCCGGCATAGATCGCGCGGTACCAGGCCTGGTCCGAGAAATGGGCCTTGGCGATCGAGCGTTCGTTCGTCGCTATGAATTCCTGTTGGCCAGGTGCGACCTTCAGATCCAAGACAGACTCGAAGTTCTCGGACGTCATTTCACGCAAGGTGATACGTGAGCTGCCGGTGATCCCTTCAACCGTCGAATTCGGATGGCCCATCACCGCTCCAGTATTTCCCCCGCCGCATCGCGGATGGCGCGGACGTTGGCCTCCGGGGTCTCCGGCTTGAAGGTGCAGCCGGTGCCCAGCATCCATCCCTCATCGCCCATCGCAGACCGGATTCCACGGGCCTCCCACGCCAGCTCTTCGGGCGCGGCCTCGATCAGATCCGTCCCGTTGTCCAGACCTCCGATGGCGGTCTTTCCGCCGAGCAGGGCCTTGCCCTGGGCCAGCGACAGGTTCGTCGGGCTTCGGGAGTCCCAGTTGAACGCGTGGACGGGATAGTCCGCCAGATCCGCCAGCATGTTGTTCTCCTTGCACACGTGCAGCAGGTTGAACTCGCACTCCGGCAGGGCGTTCAACAGCTTCAGGTCGTAGGGGCGGGCGTAGCGGGAGTACTCCTCCCTCGTCATGATGTCCGTCGTGGCCCAACTGGTTGTCGCGTAGAAGAGTCCGCCGGCCCCTCGTTCCAGACACGCCTTGGCGAATCGGACGAAGGTCTCGGTAACGACCTCGAGCGCCTGCTCAACGCTATCCCGATGCTCGCGCAGATGTGACATGAACACTTCCTCCGAGGGGGCCAGCCGGGCGGCGATCGAGAGGGGAGTGAAGACGGTCATGAGGACCGGCACTTGGTTATCCAGACCCCGCGCTATCGTATCCAGTGCGCCAAGGTGCTCTCCAAGCACGCCGCGATTGGGGTCCAGCACCTCCAGTTCCAGCCAGTCCTCCGGCTGCCGGATGGGCCACCCCGCCGCCAGAGGAGCGTCGTCGCCCGAGTACCGCATCTTCAGGCCCCAGTCCTCGGCGTGGTAGGACGCGCGCGGGTTCAGCTTCATGAAGTCCCAGTCGTATCGGCGCTGGAAGCCTAGCATGGCCTCAGCCAGGCGGTCCGGCGAGGTCTCCTCCCCATAGAAATGGCGCCACATGCTGACCGGCGGCCGGTCCACGTCCGCTCCCCGCAGCGCGGCGCGGACGCGCTCCTGGTGGTCCATCCGGTCTGTCATGGCATTCCTCGCGATATCAGGTGTTGGGGCATACGCCTAGCCTCACCGTAGATGCGCTCCGCCCCAAATGTCAAGGATCACCCGTCAATTCGGTATGAGCGCGCCGAGATCCCAGTCAACGACGCCGACCAGGCGTGGCACCAAAGCATCAATGGTAGCTTTGCCACCATCACTATCCATGTCCAAATTGGCGAGAACGTTCACAGTGCGGGTCAGATTCAGGAACATGCCGCGTCTGTAGTCCTCTATCATTTGGTCTCGCGAATAGTCTTGGATTCCCCCGTCCACGAGCGCCTCGTAATACGAGTCGAGCAGCGGCCTTTCGTGTGATCGTCGCTGCTCGACCAAGAGGCTCCACATCAAGAAATATGCGACGTCGCTTGCGGGTCTAGCCTGACTAACCAACTGCCAGTCGATCGACACGACTTCGCCGTCGCGAAAGGAGAGGTTGCCGAGACGACAGTCGCCGTGATTTAGAGTGACGACTTCGACTAACTTGGGGCCGAGTCTCTCGGCGATCTCATAGAGCTGGACAGGGAATAGCGTCCTGAGTTCATCGGAAATCCGGCTCCACGATTGCAGATATAGTGCCTGGTACGTTGCCGCCAAAGCCGGGTCTGTCGTTCGCGGTAACCAGGGCAGCTGACCGAGTCGGTCGCTATTCCACCAGCGTGCGTGCATGACCCCCGAGTTCTGCACCACTAACCGGGCGTCGTCGATCGAGCATCCGCTGATCTGATCGCCTAGCCTGGCTGTCCTAAGGTCTTCGAGAAAGAGAACGAAAAAAACCGTTGCCGCGTCAAAATCTGCGCAGTAGAGTTCTGGCACTGGTATGCCGACCTCGTCAGCCAGCTCGAGGTAGAAACGCGCTTCTCGCTCGTAGAGGCCGAACTCGGTGAGAACCTCGCGTGTTCTCGCATGTTGACTCGGGAGTTAGGCGATGAGGGTTTCCGGAGCGGACTCAGCGTCCCTGGAGTACGTGACCGTTGCCCGCTCTACCACCCCTGCGAATCCGAGGCCCACGCCAATCGGCTCGTACTGGACGGACAACACGCGACCATTCCCCAGCGATCCACCTTGTCGCAAGGCATTCGTCAGCCATTCAGCCGTAATTTCTTCCACAGTGCTGGGAGTTTCCACGATTCACCTCTCTCAAGTGTACGGAGAGTCTGCCCTGATTGGAGTGCGGGGAGAAGGCCGGTGATTCGCGCGGGTCAATATTGGATGTATTATACTCACAGTCAAGTTGTCGCGGTAAGCCCTGGCAAATTGAATCACACGTCCATGCCGGTCGGGCCGAGACGGCAGGCTTCTGGAGGGCCAAGATAGCCAGAAGAAGGAACGTCGCGCTCCGGGCACCGGAAAAGCGCGAGGAGGTATCGATGTCTCAGCAAGGCTATATGGTCATCTCGGACATTACCGGCTACACGGCCTACCTCAGCCAGTCTGAGCTCGAGCACGCGCAGGACAGCCTGTCCTGCCTGCTGAACCTGCTGATCGAACATACCGAGGAACCCCTGGTCGTGTCGAGGCTCGAGGGTGACGCGGTTATCAGCTACTCCCTCAAGGGGAGCTTTATCCAGGGCCAGACCCTGGTCGAGATCATCGAGCGGACCTACGTCGACTTTTGGCGGGCTCTCGAACGAATGGTGCTCAATACAACCTACAACTGCACCGCTTGCCGCAATATCCGGAGTCTCGACCTCAAGTTCTTCGTCCACTACGGCGAATTCATGCTTCAGCAGCTCGGCGGCCACGTCGAGATGGTGGGAACGGACGTCAACCTGGTCCATCGCCTGGCGAAGAACGGCATCACCGAGCAGACCGGGATCACCGGATACGTGGCCTACACCCGTGCCGCCGTGGACGCGCTTGGCATCGAGGAGATCTGCGTAGCAATGACGCCCCACACGGAGACCTACGAGCACATAGACGAGGTCGAGGTCCTCGTCCAAGATGTGCACCCGGTATGGCGGCAAGATCGGTCCAGGAATCCGATCACCGTCGACCCGGAGGACGCCCTCTTCGTAGTCTCGCGCGATTTTCTCGTCGGCCCCGCGCTGATGCGGGACTACCTGACCGAGCTGCGTTACAGGGCAATATTCATGGGCTCCCACGATGCGTCGGTTGACGGTCTTAACGACGGCCAGCTAGGCGCCGGCTCGACCTATTACTGCGCCCATGGCAAATTCGTCTTTCCCCAGATGATCGTCGACTGGCAGCCCTTCGAGCAGTTCACACTTGAGAGCAGCTCGACCTTTCCCCGTGCCAGCAGTCTGGCGACTCACACGCTCACTCTCACCGACGGCGGCGCAAGATTGACGGTCGCATGCAGCAGGTCTCGAGGACGCCTGTTCAGCCGGCTCGTCGACGAGGTGTTCAATCGCCTTTTCGGACCGCGCGGCGTAAGAAAATCTTGCGATATCATCGAGGGTATCATCCGGAAGGAGTTGGCGTCCGGAAAAGTCGCTGAGACCGGCTCGCCCCAGGCCGCGCTCATCGGAGGGATGGGATGAGACTACGGGACAAGGTGACGCTGCTGTGCGGAGTCGGTCAGGGCATGGGAAGGGCGACGGCGCTTTTGTTCGCACAGGAGGGTGCGAAGGTGGCCGTCGTGGCCCGCCGGCCAGAGCCCCTGGAGGCGATGGCGTCTCGCATCCAGGCCCAGGGCGGAGAGGCCCTGGCGCTGCCGGGCGACGCGTCGGTGAAGCCGGACGCGGACAGGATCGTCGAGGATGTGCTGCGGCGATTCGGCCGAATAGACATTCTTTACTGCGGCGTGGGAGGCTTCTTCGAGCCGTCCCTCGACTTCTCCGACGTGGACGAGGCTCGCTGGGACAAGGCCCTGTCCAACACGTTGCGCAGCCTGTACAACATGACCCAGGCGGTCCGCCCCGGCATGCGGGAGCAGGGGGGCGGGGCCATCGTCACGATCGCTGCGAGCTTCAGCGTCCGCCAGGCGGGCAACTCCGCCTATGGCGCGTCGAAGGGCGGCGTCATCGGCCTGACCCAGAGCCTGGCGCGGGAGTTCTACGACGACAACATCCGGGTGAACTCCATCGCGGCCGGGTTATTCAGGGCCGGTCTGCCCGAGGGCGCTGTGACGCCCGCGCCGCCTGCCCTGGCCCGCACGGGCCATCCGCAGGACATCGCCTACGCCGCCCTCTACCTGGCGTCAGGCGAGGCCGGCTGGGTGACCGGCCAGGTGCTGGCGGTCGACGGCGGCGTCGATGTCGGGACCCGGCCGCTGTGGCGGTTCGAGGGCTAGACGATCGCGGCGCCGGGCCATCCTGCGGCGGCAGGAGGTCCGGGGGAGTGGGCGTTCAATTAAACGCCCCTACGCACGTAGACAGGGCTGTCGCCAATTCCAAGAAAGATCATGCGTTCGTGTATCCCGACGCCGAGCCTCCCTTTATGTACTCCTTTGTTGTAGAATCGCCGCTGGCATGTGTCTGTTCCATCGCCGACGCGCCCGTGCAAATCTTACGGGAAGGAAACCGGAGCATGACAGGACCGCTAAGCATCTTGAATCTCGGAGGGCACCCGAAGGACGCAATACTCTACGCGGGAGGCACGATGGCGAAACACGTCGCGCGGGGCGACAGGGTGACGATAC
>CAZJDV010000050.1:0-18412 GCA_964544865.1 uncultured Dehalococcoidia bacterium
CAGCTCAAGTACGTAATCGATCGAATCGTAGGACCGGGCGATGTCATCCTGGACCTCGGAGCCAACATCGGCTACTACACCATAATGCTCGCGGCAAGAGTTGGCAGCACTGGAATGGTGTACGCCATGGAGCCGGAGCCTCGAAACTATCAACTCCTTCAGGAAAACGTCCGGCTAAATGAGGTCGATCCGTTCACCGAGACCTTCCCGATAGGTGCGTCCGACGCCCCGAGGATGGGACGCCTATACGTTTCCACCAAATCGAATCTGCACTCGTTCCACTCGCCGACCAGTACCCAACGCGATGGCGGCGACGGACTCTCGATCATCGATGTGCCACTCACGGATGTGCCATCATTCGCGCAGGGGAAGCGCCGAATCGACCTGCTGCGGATGGACATCGAGGGCTACGAGATTGAGGTCCTGAACGGCCTTGCGCCCGCGATCGAGGACGGCTCGTGGACTGGGAAGATACTCTTCGAGTGTCATTTTCCCAGGTACGACGATGAGACCCACAGCATGAGGAAACCGCTCAAGATGCTGTTCGAACATGGCTACCACGCCAGGTACTTGACCTCGGGGGACGAAACAAAGCCCAAGATCAGAAACAAGGGTTATGAGCCTATCGCGCTTGTTCAGACGAGCGACACCCGCTACCGCGGAATATATGAGAACGTGGCCGACGAGGATGTCGAGAGCCTGCTTTGCGATATCGGCGGCGTCAGAGACATATTGCTGGAGAAGGTGAGCTAGCGTGACAAAGAGATGCACCGTTGGAGGCCGGGTAGGATGAATGCGACGACGGACATGAAGCTGGGCGTAATCGGACTGGGCTACGTGGGGCTGCCCACCGCGGCGGGATTCGCCGAGCTTGGATTTTCCGTGGTCGGGACCGACAGTGATCCGAGGAAGCTGGAGGTGCTCCACGAAGGGCGCTCGCCCCTGTACGAGCCGGGCCTGCAGGAGCTCCTGGACAAACACACCGCAAACGGCAATCTCCGCTTCGCCGACGATATAGCGTCCGTCGTACGCGAGGCGACCGTTCTGTTCATCTGCGTCGGCACCCCCCAGTCCCAGGATGGCCAGGCGGACCTCTCTCAGGTAGAGGATGTGGTCAAGGATATCGCGCGGCACATGGATGACTATAGAGTCGTCGTGGAAAAGAGCACGGTCCCGGTCACTACCGCGGATTGGATCAGGCGTACCGTGGCGCTCCACACCAACGGCAGTGTCGACTTCGACGTGGCCAGCAACCCAGAATTCCTCAGAGAGGGGTCGGCGGTGGCCGATTTCCTGAACCCTGACCGGGTGGTCCTTGGCGTGGAGTCTCAACGGGCAAGAGAGGTCCTGGAGAGCCTTTACACCTCCTTCGACTGCCCGATCTTCGTTACGGACCTGAACACGGTCGAGATGATAAAGCACGCGTCCAACTCCTTCCTAGCGATGCGGATATCCTTCATCAACATGATCGCCGATGCATGCGAGGCAACGGGCGCCGACATCACCAAGGTCGCCGCCGGCATGGGACTGGACCCGAGGATCGGCCCAGCGCATCTGCAGGCCGGCCTGGGCTACGGTGGGTCTTGTTTCCCGAAGGACGTCCAGGCATTCATACACATGGGACAGGAGATGGGAGTCGACTTTTCGCTGCTTAAGACCGTCGAGGAGATCAACAGGGCTTGCGTAGACCGGTTCCTGGCGAAAGTGACCGCGGCCCTGGGTTCGGTGAGGGGTCGAACACTCGGGATACTTGGGCTGGCCTTCAAGGTCGGCACCGACGACACGCGCGCGTCGCAGAGCATTGAGGTCGTGCGACGCCTCCTGGACGAGGGCGCCTGCCTGCGCCTCCACGATCCCGAGGCCATGGCGAACGCCCGCAGGGAAGTGCCCGAGACGCACGACACCGTGAAGTACTGCGACTCGACATATGAGACTGCCCGCCTGTCGGAGGCACTTTTGGTCTTAACCGCTTGGCCTGAATATGAAGAGCTGGACTTTGACCGGATCGGTCAGACAATGTCCTCGCGCGTCCTGATCGACGGCCAGAACCTGCTCGACCCGGCCCGCATGAGAGCGCTGGGCTTCCGCTACACCTCCGTGGGCAGGCCATGACGGACAGAAAGCGGGTCGTCATAACTGGTGGGGCCGGCTTTGTGGGCTCCAACCTCTGCGAGCGATTCCTCGCCGAAGGGTGGCGGGTCGTAGCGGTCGACAACTCCATAACGGGCACCAGCCGGAACCTGGCCTCGTTCATCGACAACCGCGACTTCGAGCTCGTCGAGGCCGACATCACCGATCCGATGGGGATTCCCGGACCCGTGGACCTCGTGCTTCACTTCGCCAGTCTGGCCAGTCCCGTCCAGTACTTCAAGTATCAGGTGGAGACGCTCAAGGCGGGCTCGAACGGCACTTTCCATACGCTCGATCTTGCCAGGGCCAAGGGAGCCAGGTACCTGGTGGCCTCGTCATCCGAGGTCTACGGCGACCCGCAGGTTTACCCGCAACCCGAGAGCTACTGGGGGAACGTTAACCCGATTGGGCCCAGGAGCATGTACGACGAGTCCAAGCGCTTCGCCGAGGCTGTGGTGATGGCGTATCACAGAAGCTACGAGATGGACACTCGAATCGTCCGCCTGTTCAATAGCTATGGGCCGCGGATGAAGATCGACGACGGGCGGGTAGTGGCGGCCTTCATCCGGCGGGCCCTTGCCCGGGAACCGATCCAGATATTCGGCGACGGGACCCACACCCGCAGTCTGTGCTACGTCGGCGACACCGTCGAGGCGATCTGGCTGGTCAGCCAGACCGAAGGGTTGCAAGGGCAAGTCTTCAACATCGGCAACCCCGATGAGCGCACGATTTTGGAGTTGGCGCAGCTCGTGGCCCAGTTCACCGGCAATCGCGCGGTAATAGAGCATCTGCCCGACCGGGAGGAAGACCCGCACCGGCGGTGTCCAGATATCAGCCGTATGAAGCAGGCGACCCGGTGGGAGCCTCAGACCACTCTGGCACAAGGGGTGCAAAAGACCATCGCCTACTATCGCGGCGTTCTAAGCCAGGACAACGACTCGCCCGGCGTAGAATCGGACCGTGCAATCTCCCCTAAGGACCAAGATTGATGCTGGAAACAGTGACGAAACCCGAGGTGGCTTTCAGTGACGACCGAGGCGACATCACCAATATCCTCGATGAACCGATCACACACGTCGCAGTCATCACCTCGGCGGCCGGCGCCGTGCGCGGCAACCACTACCATCCCGAGGACATCCAGTACTGCTATCTGGTCAGCGGGCGTTTCGAGAGCTATGCCAAGGACATGAGGGATCCCGGAGGTCCTGTGGAAAAGCAGATGGTCGAGGCGGGCAGTCTCGTGCTCAGCCCGCCCATGATAGCTCACGCACAGGTATTCCTCGAGGACTCAATTTTCCTGGCGCTGACGCTGGACTCGCGCGAGACCAGCCGGTTCGAGGAGCACACGATAAGGGTCAAGATCGTTTGAACCTGGCCGGCAAGGTCGCCGTCGTCACCGGCAGCAGCCGAGGACTGGGCCGGGACCTTGCCGCGCTGTTTCATGAGGCGGGCGCCATAGTGGCCGTCTGCGCCAGGTCCACCGAGGAGGCTGCCACTCGCGACTCGGGCGAACGCTGGTACTCCGAGTGGCACACCGCCGACCTCTCGCTCCCTGCGGGTGTCGAAGCCTTCGCCCGCGTCCTGATGGAATCTCACGATCGCATCGATATCCTCGTCAACAACCTCGGCTATGGCGGGCGGCTAGCCACGCTGGCCGACACCACGGATGAAGAACTGGCCACTCACATAGCCTTGAATCTCACGACCCCTTTCCTGCTGACCAGAATGCTTCTGCCGTCCATCCTTTTGGCGGACGAGGGCTGGATAGTGAACGTGGCGTCCCAGGCCGGCAAGCGCGCCGTGCCCAGGCTGGCCGCCTACTCGGCGACGAAATTCGCCCTGGTCGGCATGGCCCAGGCCCTGGCCAAAGAGATGCAAGATACGGGCGTCCGCTGCGTCACCATCTGCCCCGGCGGGATGGCCACAGGGATGAGGGCGGAACTGTTCGGCTGGGAGGATGCCCGCAAGCAGCAGCTACCCATGTCGGTTGCGATTTTGATTCGAGACATCGTCACCGGATCGATCCCGGTGGCCAGCGGGGCCGAGGTGCTCATAAAAGAAGGAAGGATCCAGCGGATTGACCTTTCGCCAAATTACTGAGTGCCGCGCGTGTGGCGCCCCCCTTCCCTCCCCTTTCCTGTCCCTCGGCAGCATGCCTCCTGCTAACAACCTTCCGCGGGGTCCAGATGAGCACGAGGACCGCTACCCATTGGATCTGGCGGCATGCCCATCCTGCTCCCTGGTGCAGTTAGGGCACGTCGTCGACCCCGCCATTCTGTTCGGCAACTATCTCTACTCTTCGAGCAGCGGGCACCTGGGCGGCCACTTCGACGATATGGCCCGCCATCTAGTCGCGATGCTTGGCCTCGGCGCCCATTCGCTGGCGGTGGACATCGGCAGCAACGACGGCCTGCTGCTGAGCAAAATCAAGGGCCAAGGCGTCTCGAGAGTGATCGGAGTGGAGCCTGCGGCCAACATGGCGGCGACCGCCAACGAGAGCGGAGTTCCGACGATACATGGGTTCTTCTCCGGCAGCGTCGTCGATAGCATCCTCGAGAAACACGACGAGGCGGACCTGATCACCGCGGCAAACGTCTTCGCCCACGTGGACCGAATAAGGGGGTTGACGGAAGACCTGAAGAGGCTCCTGAAGCTGGACGGCGCGTTCGTGATCGAGGTCCCCTATCTCCCCGTCATGCTCCGCGCCGGGACGTTCGATCTGGTGTACCACGAGCACCTGTCCTACTTCGGCGCGACGCCGCTGGCCGGCTTCTTTGACTCCATGGGGATGAACGTCTTCAGGGTCGAAGCGATATCGACCCACGGCGGATCGATCAGGGTCTTCGTCCAGCATTCGGAGGGCGGCCGGCCTATAGACGAGTCAGTCGGCAGGTATCTGGACGACGAGCGCTATCTGAGCGACCCGGCGATGTACTCTGAGTTTGGCCGAAAAGCGACGGAGGAGGTCGGCGAATTCGCCGAGGACTTGCGGTCGCTGAAGAACGGGGGCGCCAGCATTGCGGGTTACGCCGCCCCGGCGAAGGCGAGCACCCTGCTGGGGTTCGCAGGGATCGACCGAAGCGTTCTGGACTACGTCGTGGACGACAACCCGTTGAAACAGGGCCGCTACGTCCCCGGGACGGGCATACCTATAGTGTCTAGCGCGAGACTGACGGAGCGACCGCCCGACTATCTCGTCATTCTGGCCTGGAACCTGGCGGACGTAATAATCGAGAAGCTGGACGAGTATCGCGAAGCGGGGATGAGATTCCTGATACCTTTCGACCAGGCTCGGTCGATAGGCTAGGTGCAAGGGAGCGATATACGCATGCTGCGAGTTGGAATCATCGGCTGCGGAGGGATAATCGAGCGGCGCCATCTCCCTGGACTCTTGGAGTTGAGAGACACAGTGGAGATCAAAGCCATGTCGGACATCTCCGCCGAGCGTGTGGACCTGCTGGCCGGTCGGGCTGGTGTGGGCGCTGGACACCGATACACCGATTACCGAGAGCTGCTGGCCAAAGAGAAGCTCGATCTCGTGATCGTGGCGACTCCCCTTGCCCACCATGACGAGCCGGTCATCGAAGCGGCCGGACGGGTGCCGGCGGTCCTCGTCGAAAAGCCCCTGGCGGACAATGTCGCGGTCGCGAAGCGGATGGTATCCGAATGCGAAAAAGAGGGGACGCAGCTCAGCGTCGTCCACAACCAGGTGTTCCGACCTGCCATCGAGGCGGCGGCATCCCTGATCGACACCGGTGAGTTCGGGAATCCGTTCCTGTACCGAGACGAGATGCTCGGGGCCAGCCATCGGCCGGGAAGCGGGATCGAGCCCGGCTGGCGAACCCAGCGCGCCCACGGCGGCGGCGGCTGCCTGATCGACAACGCGTACCACTGCATCTACATCGCCGAGTATCTGCTTGGGTCCCAGGTAGAGTCCGTGCAGGCGCGCGTCAGGACGTTTACCCACGACTACGATGTCGAGGACACCGCACTCGTCATGTTGCAGCACAAGGGCGGCGCGCTGAGCAGCATCCAGGCCGGCTGGGGCATCGTGGCGGGACGGTACGTCGCCAAACGCGTGTACGAACTGCACGCCTCGAAGGGCTCGTTCGTGTTCGACCACGAGGGCGCGGCGCTGGCGGTGTTCCGGCCCGGCGAGGAGGGCTGGGAAACACCTGAGCTGGCCCCCGAGCGGGACGACGACGCAGGCTATTACGTGTTCCGGGACCGATTCTTCACGGCACTGGCCGAGGGCGGCGATCCTCCCGTCAGCACCGCCGACGCTCTCCACGTCCTGGCGGTCGTGGATGCGGCCTACGAGTCGGCCGAGACCGGCGCGACGGTTGACGTGGCGACCTAGCCCGGCGATGAAGGCTCGGGGAGAATGGTCCATGGATTTGGTACTGACCGCAGGAGGCCGATATTGAACGTCCGACCCAAAGCGAGGTTCGACTCCGTCTTCCGCATGCTCAATCCGGAGGGCAGAGCGGGCAAGCTCAGGCTTGACAAGAACGAGCACGTCGCGGGGTTGCCGGAAGAGATCGTCGCCGGCGCGCTGAAGACCTTGACCTCGGAATCGCTTGCGGTCTATCCCGAGGTGCGGCCTCTGTACAAGAAACTCGCCGATTCGCTCGGTGTGGCCGAGGGCAACCTGATGCTCTCCGCTGGCTCGGACCCCGCAATCAAGTCGCTGTACGAGCTGTTCGTCGGTGAGGGCGACCGCGTCGTCCTTCCGAAACCGACCTATGCCATGTTTCACGTCTACGCGAGGATGTACGGCGCGACCGCGGTCAATATCGAGTACGGGCCGGACCTTACGCTCGATCAGGACGCCCTCCTGGACGCGATCAAGCCCGACGTCCAGTTGGTCGCCATCGCCAACCCCAACAGCCCGACCGGCACGGTGATGGAAGAGGCATACCTGCTCAAGGTCATCGAGAAGGCGAGCGATGCCGGCGTCGTGGCCCTGATCGACGAGGCCTACTACCCCTTCCACGCCGAGACCATGCTGCCCTACATCCGCGACTACGACAACCTCGTCGTGACGCGCACGTTCTCCAAGGCCTACGGCCTCGCCAGCCTGCGGCTCGGCTACGTTGCCGGCGGCGAGAAGATGATCGATCTGTTGATGAAGGTCCGGCCCATGTACGAGGTGACGGGGATCGCCGTCCACTTCGGTTGTTACATACTCGGCCACCCGGACGTCGTCGAGGAGTACGTACGGCAGGTCGACGAGGGCAAGCGGTACCTGGCGGCCGAGATGGAGGCCCTTGGTTTTCACACCCACCCGACCCACGCGAACTTCATGCACGTCCGGATCGAAAATGAGTCGCTCCGGGGCGCTGTCGCCCAGGGGCTGGCGGACCGTGACATTCTGATAAACGGCCGGCAGGGTCCTCCGCTGGAGGACTGCATAAGAACGTCCCTGGGGCCCGTGGCGCAGATGCAGACGGTGGCCGGGGCGATCCGAGAGTTAACGGCATGAGGGGACGCGACTACGCGCGAGTCAAGCTGGACCGGGCACGGCTGAGGCTTCACGACGCGACCCGAATCACCAGGTTCTGCACCATCGGCGACACGGACATGGTCGTCGAGGTCGGCAATCCGCGCGAGCTGAGCCGGATCAAGGCGTACGTGGGGAAAGAGCCCGACACGGTCGAGTGGATCAGTCAGTATGTCAAGCCCGGCGACGTATTCTACGACGTCGGCGCCAACATCGGCCTCTACTCCATATTCACCGCCAAGCGCCTTCAGGGACGCAGCAAGGTCTACAGCTTCGAGCCCGAGTCCCAGAACTACGCAAGCCTCAACAGGAATGTCTTCCTGAACGGTCTTTCGGACTCCATAATGACGCTCTGCCTGGCCGTCTCCGACGCTTGCCGCGTCGACACGTTCTTCGTGCGCGGGCACCTGCGCGCGGGCGAGGCCATCCATCAGTTCCGCCAGGCCACCGACGACTTTGGCCGGTCCTTCTCTCCGGTGCACCTCCAGGGTATGTTCGGCATCTCGCTCGACGACCTGTGCTACTCGTACGGCCTCGACTTTCCTTCCCATATCAAGGTGGACGTGGACGGGCATGAGTACGCGGTCGTGGAGGGCGCGCGCCGGGTGCTCAAGGATCCCAGGCTCCGGAGTGTCCTGCTTGAGATAACCGAAAGCTCCGAAAACGCCGAGGAGATCCGATCGATGTTCGCCGTGTTCCAGGACGCCGGGTTCTCGGTGCTCAAGAAAGTGCAGACGGTCCCGGGACGCGAAGCCCATAACGTGATCTTCACGAGGGCCGGTTCTTGATACCTGTGCCCGGCGCAGGCAAATGCCCGGCGTGACTGCTGACAAGGCCGTTCAGGCGGCGCTGCTGGTCGTTGGACCGGGCCCCGTGGCCGGGGACGACCTCGCCCGGGCCGCCGGCGAGATCGGTAAGCGCGTCCCCTCGGAGTCGCGGCTGGACGTGCTGCTGTTCCAGGAGGGTCCGGCCGAAACTGTCGTCGGGCAGGTCCGCGCGATCTGGCAGGGCGAGGTGCGCCAGCTCGGTGGCGCGAGATACCTGGCCCAGGTCGACTACGAGGTCAGGGACAGCATCTCCGAGTTCGTCGCGGATGTCCGGGAGCGGTTGGTTTCCATCGCGCTGTCGACCGGCGGCCCCGGATGGGCCGAGCGGTTTGGCTCGCTGTGGTGGAAGACCGGAATCTCCGAGAAGAACAGTCCTGCCGACCGTTCCTGGTGGCAGCTCTTCAGGGCGGCGGCCTTGCGGTTGTGCCTTCGGGAGCAGACATATTCGGTTTGTGTGGCGATGGGAGATACCGACTTCGTCCCTGTCATGAGACAGGTCGCTGTTCAAGCGGACCTCCGGTTCGCCGCAGTCGAGCGACAGGGAGAGATATTCCGGTGGCGCCGCGTTCTCGCGATCAGGGCAGTCGGGTGTGTCTTTTTCGTCGTCGCGATTCTCGCCGCGAAGTGGCACCATCGCCGGACGTCGGGAGCCGCCAGGAACAGGCACGGTGGTTCAGGCCCCCCGCTGCTCTTTAGCTGGTATCCCCGAGTCTGGACGGACCGCCTCGGCGGCTGGAAGGACATGTACCATGGCGGTCTGGTGCGCCGGCTCGCAGAGAGCCTCGATGAGGAGCCCGTCCTCGCGCTTCGTATCTTCGACAGAACTAAGTTCGTCACTCCCGCGGTCTATCTCGACCGGATCAGGCTCCTCAGCACGCCCGGACGCGCGCCCGGCAGATATGTGGTCCTGGAGTCGTTCGGCAGGGTCTTTGAGGTGCTGCGCAGCTACGTGAGCCCTCGGGATGTGTTGAGGTTCCGCCGGATGACACGGCACACCGGTTTCGACCGCGCGCTAACCTGGGATGGTATCGAGTTGACCGAGCTTCTCAAGCCGGGCCTCTGGCGCTCGGTACTGGTCAACTGGCCCCACTTGCTGGCGTTGCAAGGCGCCGCCATGCGTGCGGTCCGGCACGTGAGGCCCAGCGTGGCCATCGTCTACTGTTTCGAGTTCGTGTACGGCCGCGCGCTTATCGAGGGTACTCGGCGGGGCGGACCCGGGGTTCCCATCGTGGGCTTGCAGCACGGGCCCATCAGCCCCATGCAACTCTTGTATGCAGGCAGCAAGGCTGAGAGGGTCCTGTCCCCGTCCGGGGGAGTTCCGATGCCCGAGCCGGACCTCTACGCGATGGACGGTTCGCAGGCGGTCGAGCTGATGCATGAGCGTGGGATCCCTCTGGACCGCCTCGAGATAACCGGGGCGGCCCGATTTGACGACGTATGGACCGAGGCGCGGCGTCTGCTGGACGTGCAAGAGAACCGAAAACGTCCCAGGACGCGAATCCTTATCGCGTCGGGGCTGCACGATACGCCCTTTGTGCTCGGAATGGTCCTGCGGGCCCTCGGCGACGATCCGAGGCTCGAACTTGTGCTCAAGCCCCATCCCAAGCTGTCAGGCCGGGCTCTGACCGAGCTTGTCGGCGATAGAGAAGGCGGGGATGAGGGCCGGGGCGCCAGGCTCACGGTGGTTCGCGAGGGCAGTATCTACGAGTGGATGACCCGGTCCGCCATCCTTCTTGGAACTTACTCGTCCTCGTCCGTGGAGGCCCTGGCGTTCCAGATCCCGGTCGTGCTACTCCTGCCGAATCATACTCCAGACATGAGCCTGTACAACGGCCGCCCCGCGCCGGTGCTCAAGGCGGCCACCACCGAGGAGCTCAGAGAGAGTGTCAACATGCTCGTAGGCGAAGCCGGGTACGCGTCCAGCTATCTATCTCGGATAGCCGGTGTCCTGGAAGACTCATTCGGGCCCATCGATTCCAAATCGTCGGAGAGGCTGGCGAATCTTTGCGTCCGCATGGTGGCGGAGCGTGGCGGCGACCGCCTCACCAGGGCGAGCTGACGCGCGTTGGCGAACGAGCGCACGTCCGAATACAGATCCTTGAGAAAGACGATCAACCAGGGGCGCTCGAACGCGCGCGACGCACTTAGCTACCTTCGTTATCGAGGGCGTTACGCCTATCGAGTCATCTACGTCGCCTGCCCTCCCAAGACGGCGTCCACGTGGCTGAACCATCTGCTCGTGGAGCTCCTCCCCGGTTTCAGATACCATTACCCGTCGCATCACCCCTCGGCCCAGACTGGCTACGATGTGACTCAGCCGGTCATTGACGAGCTGCGTGGGAAGCTTGCTGTGGTACGCTCGTTCACCACTCCCACGCCCGAGAACCGCGCCGCGATGGAGCGCGAATTCGGCCGATACGTAGTGCTGATCAGGGACGTGCGCGATATCGTCGTCAGCCTGTTCCATCACGCGCGTGCACATCCGCGCTCCGCATTCGTCGATCAGGGCATCGAGAGGCAGCTTCCGTGGACCCCGCTTCCGAAAGACGCGCTGGATCTTGACGATGAGCGCTGTCTCGACATTGTCATCGAGAACATGCTGCCGGGCCTGGCATCGCTGTCCCTGGACTGGTACGAGTACCAGCAAGAGCAGGACCACGTGCTGCTGCTGCGGTACGAGGACGTGACCCAAAACACCGCTGACGAGCTCTCGCGGATACTTGCCCACTACGACCTGGACATACCGAGACTGTCAATTGAGGCCGTCGTGGCGAAGCTGGCTCCCACGACTGGCGAGTTCAAGTTTCGCAAGGGCATCGCCGGCAACTGGAAGAACGAGCTCACGGTTCGACAGCAGCAACGGTGTCAGGAGATCGCCGGAGACTTCCTGGAGCAATCGGGCTACGCCGAGACCAGCGGGTAGCTGGGCGGTGGGGTCCGCGCACAGAGCATGATACGACTCCGGGCCGACAGCGACCGCCTGAGACGGATGCTGCGGCGCCGCGAGGTCGAGGCGGTCTTGCGAGACGTGCCCGACGACGTCTTTGAAGACGTGTTGGAGCTTGGAGCGGGAGATGGTGCGCAGAGCAGACTCATCGCCCGCAGCGCCAGGATGGTTCTGTGCACGGACCTGAACGAGGAACGCCTGGTCCTAGATCCGCACCCAAAGATCACCTACGGCATTTGCGACGCTGAGGACATGCCATATGAGGCGGCGCGGTTCGACCTCATCTACTCCTCGAACGTCTTCGAGCACCTGCCCCACCCGGACCGGGCGCTCTCAGAGTTGCATCGCGTCCTGCGGGACGACGGCGTGATGGTCCACGTGATCCCCAACCGTTTCTGGAAACTGCTGCAGCTCGCCCTGTTCTATCCCACGCAGGTGGTTACCGCCGCGGAGATCGTCCTGCCGGGCCGTCCGGCTAGAAAGAACGAGGCACGGCCTTCCCGCGGCAACAACCTTAGCAGCGATGGACCATCGTTCCTTCGCCGGAACATTTGGCCGCCGGTGCACGGTGAGTACACGGGCCACGTCTCGGAGTTCATGGGCATGGGTGGCACCTTCTGGAAACGAAAGTTCGAAGAGGGGGGGTTCGATCTGGCCGGCAGGATCCGCGGGCTTCCCGCCCACTCCCCCTACCGGTTCGGACTGGAGTGGCCCAGGAGGGCGACCGAGTCCCTGGGTCTCTCGTCGTGCAATGGCTACGTCCTGACGAAGCGCGGGTACGAGTCCTCCGTCGCGCGGCTGCTTGTCTCAGGCCGCTAGGGAGTCCAGATGAAGATCGCGATTCTCACGGCATCCTTCTTGCCCAAGGTCGGTGGGGCCCAGATCTTCTCGTACAACATCGCCCGCGAGCTAGCCGCAGCCGGGAACGATGTGCGGGTATACGTTCCCGCCGAGAACTACGAGGCCCTCGGCCATCGGTTTCGAGACCTCCTGGAGCCCCTTCCGCGAAAATTCTACGGCGCGGTTAGGCGAGTTCCCGTCCTGGGCCTCTGGTGGGCGCAGCGGTTCCTCCTGCGGAGGCAGAAGGCCGAGAGCTATGACGCGTGGCTGGTGATCGTGACCTTTCCCAGCGGGTACGTCGCCACCTGCCTGAGAGGCACGGTCCCCGTCGTGCTGAGGGCCTCCGGCGAGGATATCCAGAAGTCCGAGGAGCTAGGCTACGGGTACAGGCTCGATTCCGCGTTGGAGGCGCGAATTGGGAGGACCGCGCGGGCGTACGACAGGCTTGTCGCCCTTACGGAGAGTGTCCGCACCGACTTCCTTGAGCTAGGCGTTCCCAACGAAGCTATCGCGACCATCCCTAACGGCGTGGACCTGGAGCGGTTCGCGCCGGACTCCGAACCTTCGGCGGCACGATCGGAGCTGGGTTGGCCGAGCGACCGGACAATCATCCTCACCACCGGCCGGAACCACCGAAAAAAGGGATACGATCTCATTCCTGCCATCGCCGAAATCCTCAGGGCGCAGGGTCACATGTTCCGATGGTACGTCGTCGGCCTTAACGCCGACAGGATCGATGATGATATCCGCTCCTGCGGGCTGGCGGACTTCGTCCAGACCCACGACGAAGTGGGCGTCGCCAGAGACCTCGATGACGACTGGCGATTCCCCGATAAAAAGCTGGTGACGATGTACCAGGCCGCCGACATATACGCCTTTCCGTCGCTTCTGGAGACCTTCGGGATGGTGCAGCTCGAGGCTATGGCCGCGGGCGCGGCGGTGGTCACTACTGACGCGCCGGGGTGCCGGGACGTCGTGATACACGAGCAAAACGGGCTCCAAGCCCGGGCCGGCGACGCCGAGAGCTTCGCCCGGGAGCTGGGCCGTGCGCTGGCCGATCCCGGACTCCGAGAGGCCCTCATGCGGAGAGCAACGGAGTTCGTGAAAGATTATAGCTGGGCGAACGTGGCGGGCCAGTACGAAGCTCTGTTCTCCGAGCTCATCGAGGGCCGCGGGGCGCAACAAGTGGTTTCAGGGCCGGGGCGGAGTTGAGCCGCCTGAGCGTGCCATCTCTTAATCGAAACGGCCCGGTCCGCCTGATAACCAGCCTTGGCGATCGTGCCCTTTTCTTCAAGCAGTGGTTCCTGGCCTACAGGTTCGGAGGCTTCGAGACCGGGCCTTCTGTCACCTTGAGCGGGCTAACCCACCTGTTTCCTCCGACCGACAGAAAATGGGCCGATCCCTTTCCCGTGACCGAGGGCGGCAGATTTTATATTTTCATGGAGGAGCTGGTCCGAAAGACCGGCAAGGGACATCTGTCGGTCCTGGAGATAGACCCCTCTGGAGTGGTCGATGGTCCTGTCCCAATCCTTGAGACAGAGTACCACCTGTCTTACCCGTTCGTGTTCAAGTGGCGGGACGAGTACTTCATGGTGCCCGAAAGCAGGAGGAACAGGACCGTTGATTTGTACAGGTGCACCGCGTTTCCGTTCGGGTGGGAGCATGTGGACACGCTGATCGACGATGTTGGAGCGGTGGACGCAACCTTGGAGGAGATCAACGGCAGATGGTGGATGTTCACGTCCATCGCGCCGGACGGTGCTTCCGCGAAGGATGAGCTGCACCTGCTGTACGCGGACAGCCCTCTGGGACCCTGGCAGAGGCATGCGGGCAATCCTGTGAAGTCTGACCGGTCGTCGGCGAGGCCAGCAGGCAGGATTTTCCGCGCCGGCGGCGAGTTGTACCGGCCCTCGCAGGACTGCTCGGCTCCCACCGCCCACGCCTATGCGGTAACGGTGAATAGGATCGTCCGCATCGACACGAGCGGCTACGAGGAGACGGAGGCCTTCAAGATCCTCCCCAATTGGGCGGAGGGCCTAATCGCAACCCACACCTTCAATGTCAGCGACGGGCTCGTGGTGGTCGATGGTCTGCGGCGCCGGGGCAGGTTCCTTTGAGCCATCCGACGTCGGCGAACGCCGGTAGGCGGACGGGCAAGGTGTTGGTGCTAGGCCATGACACACGGGCTTTTTTGGCCGTCGTCCGCTCTCTGGGACGGCGCGGGCTGGAGATCCACGGCGGATGGCATCTGCCGGGATCGGTCGCCATCCGCTCCAAGTACATGGCGAAGGTGCATCAGATCCCGCCTTACAACGCCGAGGACGATGCCTGGCGGCGGGAGCTGACATCAATCCTGGAGCGGGAAAAGTTCGACCTGGTCATCCCCTGCAACGACAGTTCCATGTTCCCGCTTCAGGCTAGCAGGGCCCAGTTCGAGCGACACGCCCATCTCACAATTCCCAAAGAGTTAGGGTTCGAGGTCGCGTCCAGCAAGACACGGACAGACCGGATGGCGAAATCGCTCGGGGTGGCCGTGCCCAAAGGAGAGACAGTCGCCAGGGGCACTGATCCGGATGCCGTCCTGTCCCGATACGGGTTTCCACTCGTGCTCAAGCCCCGGTCCTCATTCAGCCTCCGGAGGCCGGACGCGGTCCACCGGGTCGTCAAGGTCGAAGATCGAGAGAGGTTCGAAATGGTTCTGGAATCGATGCTGTTCCACGACCCCGAGGTACTGGTCCAGGAGCATTTCGATGGCGTCGGGGCCGGGATGGAGCTGCTCGCGGACAAGGGAGAGATCCTGGTCGCCTTCCAGCACCTCCGCGTGCACGAGCCCTTCGGCGGCGGGGGTAGCACCTACAGAAAGAGCGTCGACGTCGACCCGGTCCTGATGGCCGCCGCCGCCGCGCTCATGGGAGCTCTCAGCTACACCGGCGTGGCCATGGTCGAATTTAGAGTGAATACCGAGAGCGGCGACTGGGTACTGATGGAGATAAATGGCCGCTTCTGGGGCTCCTTGCCGCTGGCGGTGGCCGCCGGGGCAGACTTCCCATTCTATCTGTACGAATTCCTGGTCGATGGCAAGCGCGACTTTCCTCAGAGCTACCGCACCGGCCTGTTTTGCCGCAATCTGACGTTGGACGCGGCCTGGATCGTACGAAACTTCAGAGGTGCTCGATCTCGCAACGCCCAGGGCGCCCGGTCGACGCGTCGGGTAGCTGCGGAGCTGCTCAACGTGCTAAGGCTCCGCGAGAGCAGCGACACCTTTGTGTGGGGTGACCTGAGAGTCGGGTTCTTTGAACTGGGGACGCTTGCAAGGCGTGTAGCCAGACGGATGACACGAAAGCCGCGAATCCTAATGATGACCTTGCCGCCGGTCCGGGCGCTCTACGCACGAAGGGCCCGCCGGGCGCTGGTGGAAGGGCAGTCCATCCTGTTCGTGTGCAAGGGCAATATCTGCCGGAGTCCCTTTGCCGAGTCGTATGCCCGGTCACTCTTGCCACGATCCACTCAGGTCCGATCGGTGGGACATATTCGCACCGAAGGACGTAGGACGCCCGAGGAGGGGGTTGAAGTGGCCGGCTACATGGGCGTCGACCTGGCCGGGCACCGGTCGGCTGCCATCGGCGAAAGGATGGTCCGCGACGCCGATTCCATATTCGTTTTTGACGGCGAGAACTATGATTTCCTACGACGCCGCTACCCATTTAGTCGAAGCAAGATTCACTTCTTGGGCGTCCTCAACCGAAAAGGGCCTTTGGTGATACAGGACCCTTACGGAAAGGACCGGAGCGCATTCGAGATAGCCTACACGGCTATAGCGCGAGCTTTGGCCCCCCGTGCGCGAGAGTCCTTGGAAGGAGGAGAGCATGGCAAGACGCGGTAGTCCGGTATTTCGTAGTGTAGACCGGTTTCACCTCTACAAGGTGGCGAGCTTTGTAAACCGCATCCTCATCCAGAGGCTGGGAGTCCGCATTACCGCGGCCAGGACCCAGGGCGTCGCCAAGGGGCATTTTGATCGATTGCTCTGGTTCCAGAGACTTCTCAGCCAGCTCGAGGGCGTCGAGGGAGACATCGTCGAGTGCGGCGTGGCGTCGGGTCACAGCCTCGCCATGCTGGCCAGCCTCGTGCGGAGCAGTAATCGAAAAAGGCATCTCTGGGGGTTCGACTCGTGGGAAGGCCTGCCGGAGCCCGAGGGCGAGGACGAGTACCTGCCCGACTCGCGCAGAAAAAGGGGCATGTTCGGAGAGACAAGCATCGAGCGGGTCAAGAGCACGTTCACCTGGTACGGGTTCGACCGGGCCGGCGTCGCTGAGAACATCACCCTTGTTAGAGGATGGTTTTCCGAAACGACCCCTGGATACGCCGGTCCCGAGATCGCGCTGTTGCACCTGGATGGGGACCTCTATACCTCATATAAGGACCCTCTCGAGGCGCTATGGCCCAGGCTTGCGGTCGGCGGCATAGCGGCCCTGGACGAGTACCAGCAAGAGGCGTGGAGCGGAGCCAGACGCGCGGTCGACGAGTTCTTGAGCGGCCTGCCTGCGGGGGTCGGGACGATTCACGAGGACAAGCTGTCACGAAGGTATTACATTGTGAAGCACTCTTCCGACCTGGCGTAGTCCGGTAACACCATGGCCAAGGCGCATAGCCTCGATATCGGGTTGTGGTTCCCGCGGCCCGAACGGGGCGCTACCCTGGCGCAGCATCTTCGGCGCCGGGGACATCGCGTAACTACCTACCATGTCCTGCCGGTGCCGGACGACCCTGCCTGGGTCGTGCATGTCGGCCGCGGCTTCTTCGGGGGACTGCGCGTTCTGAGGCATCTGTCACACGACGTGCTGTTCACCTCGCAGGCCTTCGTGCCCGTCCTCCAACTCCTGGCCAACAAACGTCTGACCAGCAGGCCCTTCGTTTTCAACTCCAACGGACCGATCTGGGGTCGCTGGAGTTCCTGGTCGCTGTCGAGGCCGAAGGCGTTGCTCTACCCCGCCCTTCTGAAAATGGTCGTGGCGGGCGCGGATGCCGTCGTCGGCAACAGCCGATTTCTGGCTGAAGAGCTCAGAGCCCGGTACCCCTCCCAGAGCTCGAAGGTCCATGCCATATACAACGGCATCGACTACGAGGCCATCGACTCCGGAAAACCAAGTCCGGATATCTGGCCATCGGGCGCGGTGCGCGCCCTCTCCGTGGTCTCACTGGATTTCGAGAGAAAGACCGACGGCTTCATGCTTCTTCTGGACGCATTCGACGCCCTGAGCGAGCGGCGTTCGGACTTGAGCTATCTCATCGCGGCGAAGAGCGCCAACCCGACGACAACGGCCCGCGTGCGGGAGCGCATCGGGCGGTTGGCCCGTCCCGATCAAGTCAGGCTGGACTTCAACCGAACGGATATTCCCGATCTTCTCGCCACGGCGGACCTCTTCCTGTACGCGACGCCCGCCAACTCCAGCGACAGTCTGCCCCGGGTCCTGCTGGAGGCGCAGGCCGCGGGCGTCCCCACGGTCACCACGGCGACCACGGGCTGCGGAGAGGTCGTGCTCGACGGCGAGACAGGGCGCGCCGTGCCCTACGCCGCCGCCGCCGTGGCCGACGCTGCCTCGCAGCTACTCTCCGACACCGACCTCTCCTCCCGAATGGCGGCGCGCGGAAAGCAGTCGGTTTGGCGGCGATTTCGCTGGGAGTCCATGGCCGACCAGTACGAGGAGTTGTTTCTTCGCATAGCCGTCCCCCGCTCGTGATTGGACCGCCACCATAGCCGAGGTATTGCCCATAGGTCCGGCCGACTACGATGAGCTGTCCAGCTTTCTCGCCGAGTTTCCCGGCGAGAGGATGGAAGGCCGGGCCTGGCAAGCACGCTTGTTGTCCTGGTGGGATAGCAACCCGGCGTTCGAGGGTAACGCTAAAAGAGGCTGGCTCCTCAGGTCAAACGGGGCGATAGTCGGGACGCTGGGTGTAATCCCTTCCCTCTTTCAGATGGGGGGTGAGCCCATCGTCGTTCACAGTCTCACCACCTGGAGGGTACACGCGGAGTTTCGGCAGCAGAGCATGGAGCTCCTGATGCGCGGAATCAATGATTCAAGGAGATCATTGCTTTTCGACGCAACTCCCACTGTCAAGGGCGATGGGAAAGTGTACCGGTGGGGCGGAGCAAAACTGTACCACCGA
>CAZJDV010000051.1:0-6983 GCA_964544865.1 uncultured Dehalococcoidia bacterium
TAGCTGTTTTGGGCCAGCCCCGACTCGTGGGTCACGTCGGTGAAGGTTCCGTCGCCGTTGTTGCGCAGCAGGGACTTTCTCATCTGGCCTATCTCCGAGAGCCATGCCCCGCGCACCACGGTGATGTCCATCCACCCATCGTTGTTGTAGTCGGTCTGTATGATGTTCAACCCGCCCAACTGTCCGTCTAGTCCGGACCTGGAGGAGTACTCCGTGAAAATACCGTTCCCGTCGTTGTGGAAGTAGTCCAGCGGCCCGCACGGGTTCAGGGTGGATGTGATGATGTCGAGCAGGCCATCGTTGTCGAAGTCGTCCACTATGCTCCCGCCGGCGTTGTCCAATGTGTAGAGACCGGCGCTGGCGGCGACGTTGTAGAATCTGCCGATGTCGTAGCCCGAGCCAAGGGCCTCGCGCGGCACCAGATACTCCTCCGGCACTCCTTGCGGATAGGTCCCCAGGGCCATGTGTCCGATGTTGAGCAGCCACCGGGCCTTGATGCTATCCGGTTTCATCTCCAGGAGCTGCCCAAGGAGTATGAGAGAGTTGCTGGTGCCATCCCCCTTGGTCTGCGCGACGAAACTGTCCAGAGGCAGGGTGCATATGAGCGCGCCGGCGGGGCTCAGGCAGTTGTCCAGTTCCCCCATCTTCAGATAACCTATCGCGGTATCCTCGAGCAACAGGGCCTTGTAACCTCCGCCAAGCTCGTCCAACCCCTCCAGCCGAAGCGCCCGCGTGAGCAGGTCCAGGGCCTTCTCCGCCTCGCCGATGTGAAGGTAGTCTTGGGCCAGGTCGATGATGTTGATGATCGTCGGCGCGTCGGTGTCGAGGGGCCCCTCCAGAACCGATTCGAGCATGGCCCTTCGAGACACATCGTTCTCCAGCTCGCGCAAGAAGTCGAGGCAGTAGGCCGCCAGGTCCTCCGGCGCCAGGCGCACGACGTCGGGCAAATCGGGCCTTCGCGGCTCGTCGGAGATAGGTTGCGGACTCGTCGATACCTTGAGCACAGGGGTCGCAAGCGCCGTCGGTGTCGCTTCTGCCGGGGACTGGCCGTCGGAACCGCACGACAAGGCGAGCAGGATGGCCAGCGCGCCCAGCATCATACCGAGCGCAGGGCGGTGATAGGTACGGCGCCGCAATGGGATGCGGCACGACGACGAGCGGCGTCCATGGGCCACCACGGCGCCGCTCCGCTCGGCAGGGTCTAGATTAGCCATCGGTCCATAGCCTTGTTGCGTGGGGAAGCGATGCGGCGGAAGCCGCTCTCCGTGCCAGGGCGATACTAGCAGCCGCCCGTACCCGCGTCAATACGGAGTATCCCGGCGTGACATGCCAGGGGTGCTACCGGCCCTCTGGAGGTCCGTCGCCACAGTACACGTCGTGGGCTAGGGCACAACTGTGGGGTCGCAATCGGCTACGCGGCCGAGCGTGACGCGGCATGCCGGCTAGGGCCCGCTCGAGGTCCAAGCGCCGGTGGCCGGATCGAATATCTCCACCACCAGGACGCCGCCACCGACTATCACAACTCTTCCGTCGGCCAGTAGTGTGGCGGTGTGCGATGCCCTCTTGGTGGATAGATCGCCGATCGAGGTCCAGATCCCGGTCGATGGGTCGTATAGCTCCGCGGCGGCCTTGGCGCCGTTCTCATCGGTGCCGCCCACGGCCAGGACCCGTCCGTCGTTCAACACGGTGAGCGTGTGCAGAGCGCGGCCATCGTTCATCTTTCCAGACGCGCTCCAGGTATCGGTCCCCGGCTCGTACATCTCCACCGAGAAGGGGCCGGTCCCCTTGCCGTATCCGCCCGACAGCATGATGCTGCCGTTCTTCAGGAGCACCAGGTCGTGGGAGAAGGTCATGCGCTTCATGCGGTCGGTGTACGACCACTCCTCGGTTTCGGGTTGATAGACCTCCGCCCTTGAGAGGCCGCCGGCCTTTCTTATGCCCGCGGTCACAAGCACCCTGCCGTCCGGCAGCGCGATGGCGGAGTGCTCGCTGTGGGCCTGCAGCATGTTGTTGGTAATAGAGCCGGTGCCGGTGGAGGGGTCGTAGAGCTCGGCCAGCGACAGAGGGCCCGTGCTGCCGATACCGCCGAGGATCAGGATCCTGCCGTCATCGAGGGTGATCGCCGAGTGTCCTCTGCGCCTGGCCGCCATGCTGAGATAGGGTGACCACGTGCCCGCATCAGGGTCGAACACCTCCGCGGACGCGATCGGCGTCAGTTCCGGCCCGAGGCCGCCGGTGACCAGCACCCTCCCGTCGCTCAAAAGGACCGCGGCGTGGTATGCCCGCGCCGAGTTCATCGCGCCGGCCCCAGACCACTCGCCGGTGGCCGGGTCGAATAACTCTGCTGACGCCACGGGCCATAGATTCGCGTCAAAGCCCCCCGCGACCAGGATCCTGCCGTCGTCGAGAAGCGTGGCGGTGTGAGTGTCTCGCAGAAACATCGAGGAGCTTATCTTCACCGGCCCGTCGGGCGCCGGGCTGGGCGCGCCCTCCTTCGACCCGAAGAGACCGCAGCCGGCAATCAGGAACGCCGCGACGCCCGCCAGGGCCAATGGGGCCGGCCAGCTCACAATCCACCTCGTGGCCATACGCGCTCCGGTAATTGTCTTGCCGCTCGTAACCGATCTTGAGTCACACGGTTGGATGCGCTGGCTACGCATCGGGTTCCGCAGACAAGCAGCAGCCGCCGGGGGCCGCGACTGCGCTCGTGAGACGAATCTACCATCGTGGCCAGCCGCCGTCAACTGTTCCGACGGTCGCGTCGCATGGCCGGTGCGGCACGCCGGTGATATGCTGACAACGTGCTGTACTGGAATTAAGGGGTAGGCGGATGCGCCTTGTCGTCCATGTCCCCCTTTGCTACACTGCTTTGCGCGCCACGGAGGTTCTTTGGACATGCGGCTGAGCATCGAGGAGGTCCGGCATATCGCCCTGCTGGCCAGAGTGGCGATGACGGACGAAGAGTTGGAGCGAATGCGCGATGAGATGGCCAACATCCTTGAGCACTTCGACGTGCTTCAGCAGGTCGACACGGAGGGCGTTGAGCCCACGGCCCACTCCGCGGACGTGAGGTCCGCAATGCGCGACGATGAGGTTCGGCCATCGGCCACTATAGAGGACGTGCTGTCCAACGCCCCTCTCTGTGAAGAGGATTTCCTCCGCGTCTGGGCCGTACTGGAGTAGTCCGCGAGTCCCTGTCCGCGACGGCGGACCAAGGCAGGCGAGAAAGTGCGACGAGACGGAATGTCATTCTGAGCAACGCCAAGAATCCGGGGAGATGGGGCCATCACCTCCTGTTGAATATGAATAGGGTCTGATGCACTCACTAGATCTAACAGACCTGGGCGTTCGAGAGGCGGGCGGGTTGCTGGCTCGCGGCGAGGTCTCGTCCGTCGAGCTGACGCGGGCGGCCCTGGATCGCATCGCCGAGGTCGACGAGCGCACCGGGGCTTTCGTCACGGTCACCGAAGAGCTCGCCCTCGAGCAGGCGCGGGCGGCCGACGCGCGTATAGCCGAGGGTAGCGCCACTCCCCTGACCGGCGTCCCCATGGCGCTTAAGGACAACATGAGCACCAGAGGGGTGGCCACCACCTGCTCGTCGCGCATGCTTGAGGGTTTCGTCCCGACCTACGACGCAACGGTGACCCGCAGGCTATACGCCGAGGGCGCGGTGCTTGTCGGCAAGGCGAACCTGGACGAGTTCGCGATGGGCTCGTCGACGGAGAACTCGGCCTTCTTCCCGACGCGAAATCCCTGGGACCTGGACAGGGTCCCGGGCGGCAGCAGCGGCGGTCCGGCGGTCGCGGTGGCCGCGGGCGAGTGCCAGTTCTCGCTGGGCTCCGACACCGGCGGCAGCATACGGCAGCCGGCGGCTCTGTGCGGGGTCGTTGGACTCAAGCCGACATACGGCCTGGTCAGCAGGTACGGGCTGGTGGCGTTCGCCAGTTCCCTCGACCAGATCGGCCCGCTCACCAGGGACGTCACCGATGCCGCGCTGGTGCTGAATGTCATCGCCGGGCACGATCCTTCGGACTCCACGTCTATCGAGTTCGAGGTCCCCGACTATTCCCGCGCCCTGAGCGGCGACGTACGAGGTCTCCGGGTGGGCGTGCCCCGCGAGTACTTCGTCGAGGGAATGGACCCAACGGTCGAGGAGGCGGTGCGCGCCGCTATCGGAGTCTTCGAGGACTTGGGCGCCGAAGTGGAAGAGATCTCGTTGCCGCACACGTCTTACTCCATGGCGGTGTACTACATAATCGCCCCTTCGGAGGCGTCCGCGAACCTGGCGCGGTACGACGGGGTCAAGTACGGCTACTCGGCTAAACAGGCCGATAGCATGTGGGATGCCCTGGAGAGGACCCGGCAGGAGGGCTTCGGTGACGAGGTCAAGCGCCGAATAATGCTCGGGACGTACGCGCTGTCGGCCGGATACTTCGACGCGTACTACCTGAAGGCCCAGAAGGTTCGCACCCTCATACGCCGGGAGCTCGTGGAGGCATTCATGAGGTACGACGTGCTCGTGACGCCGACGTCGCCCTCGGTGGCGTTCAAGCTGGGCGACAAGACGGAGGATCCGATTCAGATGTACCTGAACGACATTTGCACCCAGCCTGCGAACATCGCCGGCGTTCCGGCCATATCGCTGCCGGGCGGCATGGCCGGAGGTCTGCCGGTGGGGCTGCAGCTAACGGCCGGGTACATGGGAGAGGAGACGCTCCTGCGCGCGGCCTACGCGTACGAGCAGGCAACCGGGTGGCACACGCTGCGTCCGGAGCTCTAGGAACTCGCCGCGGAGATCGCTGAGACCGCGGAGGCATTCAGTGCAGGCCCCGAAACCGGAAAGACACAGAGAATCGTATAGC
Organism: uncultured Dehalococcoidia bacterium; assembly: GCA_964544865.1. GTDB lineage: Bacteria > Chloroflexota > Dehalococcoidia > Lucifugimonadales > CAJWER01 > CAZJDV01. The sequence continues at coordinate 4,863 of CAZJDV010000051.1, forward strand.
AGGGAGGACTAGTATCATGGCTGGTGACAAGGACTCGTTCGTAGTCGGCTACGTCTCATCGCCGCACCCCCACGCGCCTTTCCATGTGAGGACGCTGGAGCTACTGGACTCGGTGAAGGCCGTACACTTTTGCGGGCTTGAGGGTGAGGACACGGCGGCCATCGCTGCAGGCACCTCCAAGGCCGCTTCAACCACCGACGACTTGGATAGCCTGCTGGCCCGCGACGACGTGGACGCCCTGATCGTGTGCGTCCGCAACGACATCGGCCCGGGCGTGCTGGAGGCCGGCATCAAGGCCGGTAAGGGCGCCCTATTCGAAAAGCCCGGTTCGCTCCGGGCCGCCGATCTGCGCTGTGTCGCCGAGCTGGCCAAACAGCGCGGACTGACGATGGGCACGATGTTCCAGAACCGCTTCAAGCCCAGCGTGGCCGAGGCGAGGGAGTCGCGGCAGAAAGGCGCCCTCGGCACTGTGATGGCCGCCGAGGCGCGGATGGTCACGTCGCAGGTCAGGTACCGCGACCCCAATCACTGGCTCTTTGGCAAAGCGACCGGCGGCAGTGGTATCCTCGGGTGGCTGGGCTGTCACTACATCGACATCCTCTGCTACATGCTGGACGACCGAATCGTCGAGGTGGCGGCCATGCTCGGCAACCAGAACCCCGAAAGGCTCGAGGTCGAGGACACGGCCATGCTGACGTTGAGGTTCGCGGGCGGGACCCTCGGCACGCTGCACGCCGGGTATCACCTGCCGGGGAGTGAGGGCGGATACTCGGGCGCGTCTTACGATTCCTTCCTTGCGCTTCGCGGCACGGAGGGCTACGTGCGCCTGCCCATGGAGGATAGCGGGTACACGCTGTTCAGCCAGGCCCCAGGCTGGGCGAACGGCGGAATGCAGTACCGCAGCTTCGATCCGCCGAAGTCCGATGCCTACGGGGGCATCGCCGGCCTGCAGTTCGTAAAAGACTTTCTGACGGCGTCGCGCACCGGCGCACCGGCCCCGGTCCCCATCGACGCGGGCATCCATGTCCTCGAGGTCATCGAGGCAGCCATAGAGTCGTCGGAGACCGGCCGGGCGGTGAAGATTGGGTGAGTTGGTTGGGTGTTAGGTGTTGGGGAGGGCGGGCGTATGACTGTGGGAACACCTCACGTGATATTATTTACCGGCCCGGCCGGCGCTGGAAAGACTACGGTCGCGGTAGCATGGGCTAAGAGTCACCGACACCCAGCGGTCCACTTTTCCATTGACACAATAAGGGGACTTGTCAAATCGAGGTACGCGAACCCGGAGGATGGATGAAATGAGGAGACGCAGAGGCAATACGACCTCGCTTTAGGCGTCTGCTCAATGATGACACACGAATACGTTGGAGGCGGTTACTGCTGCGCCATCGACGTCGCCGTGGTCCCTAACTGGCCGGATGTGGGACATGGGCGGTGGGAAGCGGCTCTGGGACCTATTCAGCAAAAGTTGATGGTCCTGTTGCCGAGTTTCGAGAGGGTAGTGGAGCGGAATCGCACCCGTACAGGAAGAGCGCATCTGAATGAATCCACGTTGCAAATCATGTACGACGATATGCTTGCGTGGCGTGGGTATGCCGACGCAATACTAATTGATAACGGTGACCTAACTGCAGGAGAAACTGTAGAGATGATAGGTCTACGATTGGGGTCCTAAGAATCGCTGGCCATCCGCGGAAACAGAGTGGTTGCCGATATTCCGATCGAGGGGGCTGTTAGCCTTGACACCGGCATGCTGGGCCTTCTAGGGTGTAGGGTGGTATGAAAGAGGTGGGGATTTGGACGCGGTAGAAAAACACACTCGGAGCCTCGGCGTCAGAGGGCTATTGGGCGGCGTACTGTTGGGTCTGGGTGCGGTGCTGCTGCTCGCCTCCGGCGCATACTACATATATGGCGCGTGGGCTGGCTCCCGCCTAGATGAGCTTAACGTCGCGCGTGAGAGGCCGGCGCCGATAGAATCCCCTCAGCCGGGCGTCGATCGCGAGCCGCCGCCGCAGGGAGAAAACAGCGTTGCCGGTATCGCCGCCCCCTCCGCCACCGAAGGCCAGAGCGCCGCTGCGAGCGCGCCCACGGCCGCGGCTAAGGGTGCCGGCGCCGGAACAG
>CAZJDV010000051.1:6993-18293 GCA_964544865.1 uncultured Dehalococcoidia bacterium
GCGCAGTTGAAAAGGTCGAAGTCAAGCAGGCGGAAATCGCGTCGCCTGGCGTAGCGATCGCTTCGGCGACCGCCGCCGGAATGGAGAGTCCCGCCGGCGGCGTCGACCGGAGCGAGCCGCTGGGTCTCGCCGGGTGGCTGGACCCGAAGGGGACTGAAAGCACCCAAGCGGCGGTGCAGGCGGAGTCATTGGAGAGCGACGCCGGCCTCTCCCAGATAATAGTTGTCCAGGACCCGCGGCCAGTCTTGCTGGCCAGGATGTTCGACGCCTCCAGGGCCGAGGCCGCCACATATAACTCTCCGAGCATCGATGACCTGGGCACCGCCGGAATGGGCCCCGCGACGCGAATCAGGATTCCCGTACTAAATATCGACACCGAGATCAAGGAGTTGGAGGTCGTACGAACAGCGAATAGCTCCGCGTGGGAGACTCCCAAGCACGTCGTGGGGCACATCCCGACGACACCTGTCCCCGGCGGGGATGGCCAGGGCTGGTATTTCGGCCACCTGGGAAGCCCGATAAGGGGCGAGGGGAACGTGTTCCAGCGCCTGCCCGAGATCGCCAAGATGTTGGAGCAGGAGAATAGCCCGCCTATCTATGTCTTCCTGGAGACCGAAGACAGCAAGTTCGTGTACCAGGTGTACCTTACAGTGGGCATGCCGCAGGAAGAACTGCGGATCTCCGACTCTGGCGTACGGGACATCACACTCGTGACCTGCACTCCACGCTTCGTGTACGACCAGAGGCTGCTGGTCACCGCCGCCCTGGTGGGAGTGCTCGACTCGTAGGTCGCGCGAAAGAATTGACCGGCCCGTGGGGGCCGGCCTGCGTGGTCCACCGGCGCTGATCCGGACTTCACCATTGGCCCTCGGATTCCGGCGGACGCCGGCGATTCTCCACGTCGCCTCGCCCTATCGTGAGTGGATAAAATGAACGGCAAGCTTCGGACCGGCATCTTCGCCGCCGCGAGCCTGGGAATCGTCGGGCTGATGGCGCTCATGGCCTGGGCACTGTCCAACCAGTCCCCGGTCACGGGAATGAGCGGATTCACCCGCGTCCAGGAGACGGCCCCCGGCTTCACGCTCCGGCTATTCGACGGAGAAGAGCTGACGCTCTCCGACCTGGCGGACAGGCCCGTCGTTATCAACTTCTGGGCGTCGTGGTGCGGGCCCTGCCGCGAAGAGGCCGTCGGCCTGGAGCGGACGTGGCGGACCTATCGGGACGCCGGCGTTATGTTTGTGGGCGTCGACATCCAGGATGCGAAAGAGGACGCACTGGAGTACCTCAAAGAGTTCAACGTCACCTACCCGAACGGACCCGACCTCGACGGCAAGATCACGGTGGACTATGGCGTTGTCGGCCTGCCGGTTACGTTCTTCGTTAGCAAAGAAGGGATCGTGGAGAGACGTTGGGTCGGCGCCGTCCCGGAGTCACAGGTGGTGACCGGGGTGCAGGCCCTTATCGCGGGCGAGGTACCGACCGGCGAGACAGAGGGAGCAGACCCCGAGCGATTCAGGGATCTGCGCTAGGGCCGTTTCATTCTGGATAAGCCCGGTTCCCAACTCCTGGAGGCGTTGCAGAGGCAGCCTTGTGGGCGCGTTTGGCGAGCGTGAACGAGCAGTGGTGAACAATGGCGAAAAACCGCTGGAGCATGCTGGACTCCCTCCTGGGCAGGCGTCGCCAGGCCTCCAAGCTCGTGGTGGGCCTGGGCAATCCGGGCGGGCAGTACGAGCGTACTCGTCACAACGTGGGGTTCTGGTGCCTGGACCGTCTGGCGTGCGACAGCTCCATCTCCATATCCAAGCGCCACCGTTTGGTCGTCCTCGGCGAGGGGGAGATCGGCGGCCACTCGGTTGCCCTGGCCAAGCCGCGGACCTTTGTCAACGAGAGCGGCCGGGCCGTGGTGTCGCTCATGGCGCGGTACCGAGCGTCCGTCGACGATCTTTTGGTCGTTTACGACGACATGGACCTCTCGCCGAGTAAGATCCGGCTTCGCCCCCAGGGGGGCCCTGGCGGGCACAATGGCATGAAATCGATCATCGAAGCCCTCGGCACGCAGAACTTCGCGAGGTTGAGGATCGGAATCGGGCGGCCCGCGCCGGAGGACGACGACGTGGGACACGTGCTTGGGGCGATGCCGTCGGACGATCGCGAGATGGTCGACCAGGCCATCGACCGCGCCGCCCAGGCGGTCGTCTGCCTTCTGGCCGAGGGCGTCGACGAGGCCATGAGCCGGTTCAACTGAACGGTTGCTCGTGCATGCGGCTTTCGGCTGCGGCCGGAGCACGGGGCATCAGGATCGGCCCGGCGCGGCTAGGGAGTGTAGATCTCCGAGCTGCCGAGAATTCCCGAGTTCCTGCCCTCGCCGCCGGCGATCAGTACCCGACCGTCGTCGAGCAAGGTGGCCGTGTGGTCTCGCCGGGACACCCCGAGGTTGCCGGCGTCGATCCACTGTGAAGCGGAGCTCCGAGGGTCGAAGAGTAGCGCGAGAGTGGGGCGGCCGCCAACTACCAGCACAGCGCCCCCCACCAGGGTCGTGGCGGTGGGGCCTGTTCGCGTCGAAGGCATGCCCCGCGCCGCCTCCCAGGTCCCGGAAACGGGGTCGTAGACCTCGACGGAAGCCAGTCCTCCCTGTCCGCCGAAGCCGCCCGCAACGACGACCTTTCCGTCGGCCATGAGGGCCGCTCCCGCCCTTGTGGTCTTTGTCGCCATGCCCCCCGTCTCCTCCCATGTTCGAGTGGAAGGGTCGTATATCTCGGCCGTTCCATCGACGCCGCCGAGCACCAGCACACGGCCGTCCTGCAAGAGCGTGGCGAAGGGACTACCGCGCGGGCGCAGCATATCGCCCGAGGGAGACCACTCGCCGGTCCGGGGGGCGTATAGCTCCGCGGACAGCGTGCTGCCTTCATCGTTCTCACCGCCGGCGACAAGGACGTTGCCATTGGCCAGCAGGACCGCCACGTGGCCGCGGCGGGCGACCGCCATACTGCCGGCCTGCGACCAGGACCCGTTGGATGGATCGTATACCTCCGTCGAGTCGAAGTAATCGAGGGGACGGCGTCCGGACTCCGGATCGGGCTCGCCCAGCGCCCACCCGCCGGTGACCAGGACCCGGCCATCGTCGAGGCGGACCGCAGCGTGGTCTCCCCGGGCCACGGCAAGGCCCCCGGTCGCGGACCATGTTCCAGTCGAAGGCTCGAAGGTCTCCGCGGACTCAAGGAACGCTGTTTCTGGCGCCTGCGGAATCGTGTCCTCGGACTCCAGGCGTGTCCTTCCCCCCGCGACCAGGACCCGGCCGTCGTCGAGCAGCGTCGCCGAGTGTTCTGTGCGCTCGCGCGCCAGATCTCCGGACCAGGCCCAGCCGCCACTGGCGGCATCGACTTGCCACCTGCGCTGGACGGAATCGTAGATATCCACGGTGTCCAGCGTCCCGTCGTCGCCGCGGCCGCCCACGACCATCAGCCGGCCGTCGCCAAGCATGGTCGCCGTGTGGGCCAGCCTCGCAAAGTCCATTACGCCGGCGGGCTCCCACCTGCGAGTCTCCGGCGTGTACACTTCGGCCTGGTCGATGGGGGCGTCATCCTGGTCGCCCCCGACTATCAGGACCCGCCCGTCGCCGAGCAGATTCGCTGTGTGGCCCAATCGGGTCTTTTCCGTGTTGCCGATGTCTTCCCAGACACCCGTGGACGGATCATAGAGCTCCGTGGTCGGCGCGTCTCCATTGCCGCCCGCCACTAGGACCGTGCCGTCGAGCAGCAACGTCACCGTTTGGAACGCCCGCGGAGCGTTGGTCTCACCGGTCGAGGACCATGTACCGGTGGTGGGATCGTAGATCTCCGACTGCGTGAGCCCCGGTTGGCCGGTGAGGGGGTCCCCTCCGACAACCAGCACCCTGCCGTTCTGCAGTATCGTCGCCGCGTGAAGGGCGTGGGCCTTGAACATGGCGCCGGTGGACGACCACTGGCCCGTGGCCGGATCGAATATCTCGGCGCTCTTGACGGGGGCGTCGAAGCCGACGCCTCCGGCGATCAGCACCCGCCCGTCGTTCAGCAGGGTCGCCGAGTGGCCGCCGCGTGGTATCGTCATGTCGGCGACGGGCGTCCAGGTCTGCGTGGCGAGGTCGAGCAGTTCCACTCTCTTGAGCCGCCCGGCGCTGTCTTCGCCTCCGGCGACGAGGACGGTGCCGTCGGGAAGCAGGGTCGCCGTGTGAATCGTCCGAGCCTGCCTCATCGTGTCGATGGCCGTCCAGGTGTCCGTCGGCGGATTGTATATCTCCGCCGTTGGGGATGCGCCGAACGCGTCGGAGCCACCGGTCACCAGTAGCCTGCCATCCGCAAGCAGGGTCGCGGTATGGCTCTGTCGGGTGTTGTTCATGTGGCGGACGCGTGTGGCGCCGCCGGCCGATACCTTGGCCGAGGGCGTATCCTCCACGGAAGGGCTCGCCGAGGCCCCGGCAGTTTCGGACGGGGCGCCGTCCTCCGCGCCACAGCCTGCGAGTGCCGCCAGTGCCACGGCAGTCATGATCAACACGGTGTACCTTGGGTTCATCACGAGCACCGTCGAAGCCCGTCCCGGCCTGACCGGCCCCGAGAGAGGTACACTGCAGCGGGCAACATCCGCCGGCCAGATGGGCGTGATGTGATGGCGGGCCGGCATTCCGGGGCAACATGCCAGAGCCTGACCAAATTCAGAAGTCGTGATTGCTTCATGTAACCTCAAACAGAGATGGCCGTAGTGAGGACTACGCCAATAGCCGCAAGTGGGATTTTTCCAACGGCGGCGATTGTAGCTAAGGCGATGCGGGCCGGTGGCACATGCGGCCCGATTCTAGCACCGGCGCGGTACGCCGTCAACGCAGTGCGTCGGTGGCGGCGCGCATTGTTCGCGGGGCGAGCCCAAAGGCATGCACAGTCGCAACTCACGCCATATCTGGTCTCAGTGCGCCCGGCAGGTGTGTCAGAGACCTGGGAGCCCCAGTCCGCGTCTGCGCCGCCACATCAGAACAACGGCCATTCCGATGAGGGCCCACTGGGAGACGCCCGGCACCTTTAGACGGAAACAACAAGTTGACACGCCCAGAAGACGATTCTAGACTACATTACATCAGCGACAGACTCGCGCCTGTAGCGTGTACCCAAGGCCGTCGCCGACGCCGGAGGCATCGATCAAGCCCTCGCGACCGGCGCCCTGGCACGGCGCGTCTACATAACCATGTCCGAAGCCGTCGTCCCGCTGGGGTCGCCAAGATCGGGACCGAGTACACGGCCTACTGATTAGGACGATATTTCAATGCCGCTTGTGGTCGTTAGGGAGTTCGACCGAGAGCCCTCGGCCTCATGGCTGATAGCAAGGAGGGCGACACATGGCGAAAGGACCCAGGATAACCAGGATCGAGGTGCATCAGTTCGAGTTCGAGCGGACGGACGTTGGCCGCAGCGAGGATGGGCTCGGCCAGGGCTACAAGCCCGGCGCGAGATCGACGCGAACGGCCTACGCCCTGAAGGTGTTCACCGACACGGGGCCGACCGGGGAGTTCGTGGGGGGAAGTGCCACGGACTATGCAGCCCTGCCGCAGTTCGCCAGCTACTTGCTGGGCCACGACGCCCTTCAACGGGAGCTGATCTACACCAGGGTGAACCAGACTCTGCGCAGTACGCGGGTCGGCCTGGCGCCGGTGGACATCGCTCTGTGGGACCTGGCGGGCAAGCACCACGAAGCGCCCATCCACCAGCTACTGGGAGGATACAAGGAGACGCTGCCCACCTACGTGGCGACGCTGCACGCCGAGGAGGGCAAGACCGGCGGACTGGACTCGCCCGAGGCCTTCGGCGAATTCGCCTTGCAGTGCCTGGAGATGGGCTATCCCGGCTTCAAGATCCATGGCTGGGAGAACGGCCTGGTCGAGCGCGAGATCGCGACCGTACACGCCGTTGGAAAGAGCGTCGGCGGCAAGATGGACATGATGCTCGACCCGTTCAACGCCCTGGCCACCTTCGGCGACGCCGTCAAGCTAGGCAGGGCGTGCGACGCCGAGGAGTTCTTCTGGTACGAAGACCCATTCAGCGACGCGGGGACATCCATGTTCGCCCATCGCAAGCTGCGGCAGCTAATCAAGACGCCCTTGCTGATGACGGAGCACATCCGCGGCCTGGAGCCCCACGTGGACTTCATGGTGGCCGAGGCGACGGACTTCGTTCGCGGCGACGTGATGTACGAGGGAATCACCGGCACGATGAAGCTGGCCCACGCAGCCGAGGGGCTCGGCCTCGACATCGAGTTCCATAGCCCTGGTCCGGCCCAGAGGCAGTGCGTGGCCGCCATACGAAACACGAACTACTACGAGCTGTCGGGATCTCACCCCAAGGTGTCCAACCAGAACCACGTCCCGGTCTACAAAGACGGCTACAGGGACGAGCTGGACGCCGCGGACGAGAACGGCCACTTCCCGGTGCCCCAGGGCCCCGGCCTCGGCGTCGAGTACGACTGGGACTTCATCGACAAGCACCGCACGGTGCTGGTGGCGTACCCGTAGGGGGGATGGGGCCATGGTCATGTCAAGCTGTGGGGCGGAGCGACAACGCTCGCATGACACGCGCGCCTCTACTGCAACTCGCGGAGGCGTTTCTGGGTGAGGATGACCAGGATGGAGACGGCAAACATCGTCGCACCCAGGACGCCTATGGTGCGCTCGATTCCGAACGTGTCCACGGCGAAACCGGCCGGTAGGATCCCCAGGGGCATGAGGCCGAAGGTCATGGTGTAAAGACTTATCACCCGGCCGTGGTACTCGTCGTCGACCTGCTCCATGATGAGGGCCTGGCTCAGCGCCCTGCGCCCCGCCTCGCTCAGCCCCACTATCGCCGTTATGACCAGCGCCACGGAGTACCGCGGCACGAAGGCGATCACCAGCAGCGCCGCGCCCGCCGCGACGTTTCCCCCCATCAGCAGCATCCCTCGCCGCCACTTCCCCAGCCAGGCCGCCGCCAGGGAGCCTAGCAGTGACCCGAGCCCTAGCATGCTGAGCAGAAGGCCGTATGCCCCCGACTCGCGGAGGAAGACCTTGGTGACCAGCACGGGCAGCAGAAACACGAATGGATGCAGCAAGATCATCGTCACGAAGACGACGACAAGCAGGACGAGGACCAGGCTGTTGTCTCGGACGTAGGACAGTCCCGACCAGATCTCGGCCATCACGTTCGATTTCTGCGGCGGCCTCCCTGCCGCCGGCCTGCGTATGAATCCGACCAGGGCGACTCCCACCAGCGCCAGCGCCGCGCTCAGGTAGCTGACGCCCCCGGGCCCTATGACGGCGTAGAGCAGCCCGCCCAGGGCGGGGGCGAGCAGCGCGACAGTGCTGAGCCCTGCGCCGGTCAGCGCGATGGCGTTGCCAAGCCCCTCCCGTCCGACCCGCTCGGCGATCAGGCCCTGGCGGGTCGGCGACATGAACGCCCAGACCGCCCCGTGGACCGCGGCGGCAGCCAGCAGGTGGTACCAGGTCACGGTGCCCGTGGAAATGGAGACCGCGACGAACAACGTGGCGGCCATGGAGGTTAGCAGGCAGATCTGCATGAGCTTGCGGCGGTCCATACGGTCAGCTAAGGCGCCGCCGATCAGCGCCAGTCCCAGGACCGGCACTATCTGGGTCGCGACGATGACGGCGAGGACCTTGGCGGAACCGGTGAGTTCGTAGGCCAGGTAGCTGCGGGCGACCGTTTGCATGTGTCCGGCGGCCACCCAGAACAGCATCGAGAACCACAGAAAGCGGTAGTCGCGATTAGCCAGGGACCTGAAGGCGTAGGTCCACCCTGATGTGCGAGGTGAGCGCAAGCGTGCCCTTCGTCGGGACGGAATGGGAGGTGGCCCCCCCTGAGCGGCCTGGGAAGCCGTGGTCATAAACGCAGTCTACGCTCACCATCGGCGAGGGGCAAGGTGAGCACCGGTCGGCCGCGCGAAATACCCAGCCCCCTGGCTCACGACTCAAGGGCGGCGCTGTCCTGAATCCGGCGCAAATGGTAGGCGAAGCCGCCTTCAGGCAGCTTCACGTCGTCGTAGCTGAGCATCTGGTCCTCGGCGACTCCGCGCACCACGCTCGCACCGGCGGCCAGTCCGATGGGCAGGAGGCGTGCCTCCCGCGCATGGGCGGCCTCGACTAGCGCCCCGTACACGGTGTGCCCGCCCTCGCCCCCTAGCAGGTCTCCGGGCTTCAGCACCTGTTTTGCCACCGCCGCGACATCGGCGACCATCTCCCTTGGCGCGCCCGTCGCCTCTCCGTAGAGGGATGCCTTGGCGATCGAGATAGGCGCGTCCATGCCCACCAGGTGGTAGGGCCGGTACATGACGCCGTATCTTCCGGTCGGGTCCATGGCGATCCCATAGTCTCCAAGACAGCTTCGCAAATAGGCGTTGTCGCTGGTGATGACCACGTAGACGCCCCAGCGCAGAGAGTTCGGAATCTCCGTGCCATCTGGCCGCAGACAGCTCACTACCTCCACTACGCCCCTCCGTGAGAGGATGCCGCCGTCCTCGGTGGGGATGAGGAGCGACGGGATCTCCGCCACGCTGGCCGGCGGCGTGTGCATGCCCGGGACGTCGGGGACGAGCCCGGTCATGTTGGCCACGGCGCACATCTCGATCGCCGACTTGGTTCCATCCAGGAACGAGTTGTACATCTCCGGGTTCAGGCTCGACTTGGGGATCTCGTCCGGCGGGTAGCCGTAGCGGAGCAACGCGTCGTCCGGCGCGCCCTTGCGGTATTCGGGCAGGTACTTCGTGCCTTTTCCTGCGGCGACGACCTCGAAGCCCACGCTGACGGCCCAGTCGTAGAGCTCCTCGATGTTGCCGGGCTGGTCGCCGTATACCAGGCTGTATACCACGCCCGCCCGGTCCGCCATGCGTTTGAGGAACGGACCGGCCAGCGCGTCGGCTTCCACGGTCACGTTCACAATGTGCCTTTCGGCCATGATGGCGTCGAAGGCGTTCTTCGCCCCGACGTCGGGGTTCCCGGTGACCTCCACGACCACGTCCACGTCGGCCTGGATCGCGATGTCGGCGCTCTCGGTGACGACCGGGATGCGCCCGCGGATGGCGTCGTTGGCCTCGGAGACCTTCGAGGTCGTCACCGCGCCGCGGATATCGTAATCTGCCTGTTTCAAGACATCGAGAGCCCGCCGGCCGTCGATGTCGCACACCACGGAGACGGCCATTCCGGGCGCGCGGTTGATCTGGGCGACCATCATCGAGCCGAAACGCCCGCACCCGATTATCGACACCTTGATCGGCGTCCCTGCCTCCTCCAGTGCCATCAGACGCTCACGCATGATGCTTACTCCTTATCACGGTCCGCGGTGGATTATATCGGCCGACCCTTCCTCATCCGTTCGATTCCTCACCGCGGGGGCCTGCCTTCGAAGGCCGAGCGAAGGGATGTCGTCTCTTCGCCCATAAGAAAAGGGATGCAGGTCGCGGTTGGCGCGATCGAGCCCCCGCTTCTGGTGCTTCGCACACGATTCAAGAGAATCATACGACAAGACTCATAGAGATGTCTCCGCCGAGTTCGCGCAGCAAGGTCAGCGGGCACGACTATCTGAGATGGACTTCTCGACATCTTCTATGCCGTGAGCATCGTCACTCGGTCAAATGGGCGGTAAGTGGCGGCAGGAACCTACGTGCAACGTAATCTGTCTATATATGTGAATGGACTAAACAACACACGTCCCTATGCCGGGACAGAGGAGCAACGTGAAATGAACAGGATGAGGGATCTTGCAGTCGTTTTTGGAGTTGCAGCGTTGATGGCGATCGGCATGGCGTGCGGTGGCGCCGCGTCGGAGGTCGCAGGCAGCATGGCGCTGGACCTACGGCTGACCTTCCAGGGGGTTGAATGCACCGGCGTGGAGGTCGTGGGCGCGGCCACTTCCAATGGGGCGATTGTCTGCTGCGGGACCCCGATCAACATGGCCAATATGGAGGTCGTCGGAACGGGTGTAAACCACCACCCCGACCGCGACGACCGACGTGTATACCTTCCCACCCGGCCCAGACCATCGAGACATCAGAGGAGCCGGTTGGGACCGACACTGCGCCTGCGACCTGGATCCGTTGGGAACTATGACGCAGCAGGGTTGACCCCTGCGCCGCTCTAACTCTGCTCACACTCCCAGCCGCTCCCTGAAGCGCGCCAGCTTCTCGATGGCGGACATGAGCGGTGCTTCCCAGCCGTCGGAGAGATTTTCCAGGTCTAGCCGTATCTGCATGTGGCCCACTGCGGTGTTGCGGCCGAGAAGGCGCTGTAGGGCGTTCCTGGCGCCGCCGACCTCGTCGTGGAGTCGCAGCACGATGTGCGAGTTCTCTCTGACCACGGCCTCAACGCCGGCCTTGCCCGCCGTCAGTTTGAGCCTCACGACGTAGAGCAGGTTCTGCACCTGCCAGGGCAGAGGGCCGAAGCGGTCCAGCAGCTCGTTCTCCATCGCCTCGACCTCTTGCACGGCGGAGACCGCCCCCAGCCGTCGGTAGATCTCCAGCCGCGTAGACAGGTCCTCGATGTAGTCGCCGGGGATGCTGGATGGGATCTCCAGGTCGACGGCGGCCGGCCCGGAGTGGTCCGGGTCGTCTGCCGCCTCTTCGTGCCCGGCGGGCTCGCCCTCTTCGGCTACGTTGCGCGCGAGGCCGGTCGCCCTCTCGGCCCTGAGGGCCTCGACCGCGTCGCTCAGCAGCCGTGTGTACAGGTCGAATCCGACGGCCGCGATGTGTCCGCTCTGGGCGGACCCCAGCAGGTTTCCGGCTCCTCGAATCTCCAGGTCTTTCATGGCGATCTGGAAGCCGGCGCCAAGCTCGGTGGCCGCCAGCATGGTCTTGAGCCGCTTCTCGGCGACCTCGCTCAGGCTCCTGTGGGCAGGTATCAGCAGATAGGCGTAGGCGCGGCGGCTCCCCCGTCCAACGCGGCCTCGCAACTGGTAGAGCTGCGCCAGGCCGAACGCGTCGGCGCGGTTTATTATCAGCGCGTTCGCGTTGGGTATGTCCAGACCCGACTCGATGATCGTGGTGCAGACGAGCACGTCGATGCGCCCCTCGGAGAACGCTATCATGGCGTCCTCGAGCTGGTGCTCGGACATCTGCCCGTGGGCAACGCCGACGGCGGCCTCGGGGACCAGCATGCGGACGTAGCCGGCCATGTAGTCGATGTTGTAGACCCTGTTGTGGACGAAGAAGACCTGGCCCTGGCGGTCTATCTCCCGGCGGATGGCCTCGCGGATGAGCTCGTCGCTGAACTCGGACACGTAGGTCTTGATGGGCAGGCGCTC
>CAZJDV010000052.1:0-17806 GCA_964544865.1 uncultured Dehalococcoidia bacterium
GAGGGGATATGGCGCTGCGGAACACACATGTCGTCTCGTGTTCTGTGCGCGGTATTGTTGCCCCCCGCTTCTGCTAGGGTCGGGCGGTCGGCGCCGTTACAGCCTTCGAGTGGTCCTCCGATAGTTCGGGGGGCAATTAGGGTGGTACCACGAGATTCGACATCCCGTCCCTTTGCAGGACGGGTTTTTTTATGGGGCGAATTGACACTGTACCACATGGAGAGAGGCCAGACGGAAATGAAACTCAACGGTTCACAAATGGTGTGCGAAAGCCTGATCCGAGAGGGCTCGAAGGTGATCTTCGGCCTGCCGGGCGGGGCTATTTTGCCGCTTTATCAGACGCTACCCGAATACCCGCAGCTGCGCCATATCCTTGTCCGGCACGAGCAGGGCGCCGCCCACGCGGCCGACGGCTACGCTCGTATTACCGGCAGGCCGGGCGTGGCGTGGGCCACCTCCGGGCCTGGGGCCACGAACCTGGTCACCGGCATCGCCGCCGCCCAGATGGACTCCGTGCCTATGGTCATCATTACCGGCCAGGTGGCAAGGGCATCCATAGGCAGTGACGCGTTCCAGGAGACCGATACGACGGGCATCACCCTGCCCATCACCAAGCACAACTACCTGGTCATGGACCCGACGGACATACCGCGGACGATCAAGGAGGCCTTCCACATTGCCGGCACAGGCCGGCCGGGGCCGGTACTTGTCGACATCCCCAAGGACGTTCTAACCGAGGAGGCGGAGTTCGAGTATCCCGACTCCGTGGACCTCCCTGGATACAGGCCCAACCTAAAGGGGCATTCCAGCCAGATCAAGCGAGCGGCGGGACTGATCGAGCAGTCGCGGCGGCCCGTGATACTGGCGGGGCACGGCATCATCATCTCCGGCGCGTTCGATGAGGTGAGGGAGCTTGTGGAGAAAGCCCAGATACCGGTGATCACCACGCTCCTGGGAATCAGCTCCTTCCCGGACGACCACGTGCTGTGCGTCGGAATGCCCGGCATGCACGGCATGGCCTACGCCAGCCTGGCCATCGAGGAGGCGGACCTGCTCATAGCCCTGGGCATGCGTTTCGACGACCGGATAACGGGCAAGACCAGCGCCTTCGCCCTGAACTCCAGGAAGATCCACGTAGACATCGATCCATCCGAGATCGGCAAGAACGTCAAGGTGGACGTGCCCATAGTGGGTGACCTGAAGACGGTGCTGAGGATGCTCAACAAGCAGGTCGATCCGTCCACTCGGGTGGAGTGGCTGCGGCGCATCGACGAGCTGAAGCGCGATCACCCCTCGATGACGATTCGGCCGACGGACAAGCTGCTGCCCCAGTACATAATCAACCAGATCTCGGACGCGACGGACGGCAAGGCCATCATCGTCACAGGGGTGGGCCAGCACCAGATGTGGGCGGCCCAGCACTACATGTTCACCGAGCCTCGCAGCCTGGTGACCTCCGGCGGCTCCGGGGCGATGGGCTTCGAGGTACCGGCGGCCATGGGCGCCCAAGTCGCGGCGCCCGGCAAGGTCGTGTGGTCGGTGGCCGGAGACGGTGGATTCCAGATGACCATGTCGGAGCTGGCGACGATGGTGGAGAACAAGATCCCGGTCAAGTTCGCCATCATGAATAACTCGTTCCTGGGGATGGTGCGGCAGTGGCAGGAGTTCTTCTACAAGAAGAGCTACGTGGCGACGCAGTACTCTCACAACCCGGACTTCGTAAAACTGGCCGACGCCTTCGGCATGCTGGGCCTGAGGGTCACCGAAAAGACCCAGGTCAGAGCGGCGATCGAGGAGGCGATGGGATACGACGGCCCGGCGCTCATCGACTTCGTCGTCGAGGAGGAAGAGAACGTCTACCCGATGATACCCGCCGGTCAAACGATCCACGACATGATCGAGGAGCCCGTGCACGAGGAGGCTCGCCGATGACTATCAACGGCACAACCCCAAAGCACACCATCACCGCGTTGGTGCAGGACAGGCCGGGGGTCCTGAACAGGGTCTCCAGCATGTTCCGGCGCCGCGGTTTCAACATCGCCAGCCTGGCGGTGGGCCATAGCGAGGACCCCGAGCTGTCTCGGATGACGTTCGTGGTGGAGGGCGACGATCGGGTGGTCGAGCAGGTGACCAAGCACCTGCACAAACTCATCGACGTCATCAAGGTTTCCGATATATCGGACCAGAACATCATCTCCAGGGAGCTGGCGCTGATCCGGGTCAAGGCCAACGTCCAGACGCGGAGCGAGATCATGCAGATCGTGGACATCTTCCGCGCAAACATCGTGGATGTGGCGGCCGAGTCACTTATCGTCGAGGTGAGCGGAGATGAGGCCAAGGTAGACTCGCTCCAGGAGCTCTTGAAAAGCTTTGGGGTCGTGGAGGTCATGCGAACGGGCACCATCGCCCTGAATCGCGGCGCCGGAAGCAACACGGGCCGCGGCCAATCGCGCGCCAGCGACTGGGGCGAAGCGTCCTCTGTGTGATGATACCTCGACTGAGAAGAGGACGAAACGCCAGGCGGAGCGCCGCGGCAGCAGGCACTAAGCCCGTTCGTGGTGAGCCGGTCGAACCACACGAGACCCTTCGACAAGCTCAAGGCGAGCGGAAAAACCGATCATAGGGGAGAAGGCACGCATGGTAAAGATGTACTACGAGAACGACGCCGACCTTTCGGTCCTCGAGGACAAGACCATAGCCATCATAGGGTATGGCAGCCAGGGGCACGCCCACGCGCTTAACCTGAAAGAAAGCGGGCTCAACGTCATGGTGGGTCTGTACGAGGGCAGCAAGAGCAAGGAGAAGGCCGAGGCAGAGGGGCTGACGGTGAGCCTGGTATCCGACGCCGCGCGGGACTCCGATATCATAATGATGCTCATCCCGGACCACTCGCAGGCCGAGATCTATCGAGAGGCCGTGCTACCGCACCTGATGTCCGGCAAGACCCTGATGTTCGCCCACGGATTCAACATCCACTACGAGACCATCGTGCCGCCGGATACCGTGGACGTGTCCATGGTCGCGCCGAAAGCGCCGGGGCATCGGATGCGCGAGGTGTTCACCAAGGGCTCCGGGGTGCCGGGCCTGCTTGCCATCCACCAGGACGTATCGGGTAGTGCCCGCGAGACCGGCCTGGCCTACGCCCGTGGGGTCGGCTGCACGCGCGCCGGCGTGCTGGACACGACGTTCAAGGAAGAGACCGAGACCGACCTATTCGGCGAGCAGACCGTCCTTTGCGGAGGTGTCACCGCCCTCATCAAGGCGGCGTTCGAGACGATGGTGGAGGCGGGCTATCAGCCGGAGTCCGCTTACTTCGAGTGCATGCACGAGCTCAAGCTCATCGTGGACCTTCTCTATCAAGGCGGAATGGAGTACATGCGCTACTCGATCAGCGACACCGCTGAATACGGTGACTACACCCGCGGCCCCGTCGTCATCGACGAGCACGTCAAGGAGAATATGAAGAGGGTGCTGGCCCAGGTCCAGGACGGCACTTTCGCCCGCGAGTGGATAGCGGAGAACGACGAGGGGCGTCCCCGGTTCGACCGACTGCGCCGCCAGAACGCCGAGCACCCAATCGAGTCCGTCGGCAAGGAGCTTCGCGGCATGATGTCGTTCCTAAAGGACGGGGACTAGCGTCATCGGCGCCGTCGATTCAGGAACGCGAAATTAGGGGCAATCCGGATGCACACAAGTGAGGTGCATCACGTAGTTCGCCATAAGTGGCGGGTCCTGGCCGGACCCGCGGAAGCGCGTCCATGACCCAGCGGCCGATCGCCCTCCATTCACTATGGCTAGTGCAAGGAGACCATCATCATGACTCAAGACAAGGTACTGATATTCGACACTACCTTGAGAGACGGCGAGCAGTCGGCTGGCATCGGACTGACCACTGCTGAAAAACTCGACATCGCCAGGCAACTCGAACGCCTGGGGGTGGACATCATCGAGGCCGGTTTCGCGGCCGCCTCTCCCGGCGACTTCGAGGCGGTGCAGACCATCGCCAAAGAGGTCCGCGGGCCCATCATTGCCGCGCTGGCCCGCTGCCATCCCGGCGATGTCGACGCCGCCTGGGAGTCGCTGAAGGACGCAGAGAGGCCGCGCATCCACGTCTTCATATCCAGCTCTGACGTCCAGATCATGCACCAGCTCCGCAAGAACCCTGAGGAGGTGCTGGACATGGCAGTGGCCTCGGTGGAGAGGGCCAAAGGGTACTGCGACGATGTGGAGTTCTCGCCCATGGACGCAACCCGCACAGATCTGGACTACCTATACAGGCTGGTGGAGGCGGCGATAGACGCGGGCGCCACCACGATCAACATACCCGACACCGTCGGATACGCCCTGCCCTCGGAGTTCGCCGAGCGCATCCAGGGCGTCCGAGACAACGTGCCAAACATCGACCGTGCGGTCCTCAGCGTCCACTGCCATAACGACCTGGGGAACGCGGCCGCGAACAGCGTTGCGGCGGTCCATGTGGGCGCGCGACAGGTCGAGGGGTGCATCAACGGCCTCGGCGAGCGCGCCGGGAACGCGTCTCTCGAAGAGGTCATCATGACCATCGAGACCCGGCAGGACCTGCTGGGCGTCGGCACCAACGTCGATACGCGGCAGATATACCGGACAAGCCGGCTGGTGAGCGACATCACCGGTTTCCCCGTCCAGCCCAACAAGGCAATCGTCGGCGCCAACGCCTTCCGCCATGCCTCCGGGATTCACCAGGACGGCATCCTCAAGGAGCGCACGACCTTCGAGATCATAGAGCCCCAGTCCGTCGGCTGGCCCAGTAGCACGCTGGTCCTGGGCAAGCTCAGCGGCCGCGCCGGCCTTCGGTCCCGCTTGGAAGAGCTGGGGTTCAGTCTCGACCAGGGGCAGCTCGACGCGGCTTTTGAAGCCTTCAAGGAGCTGGCTGATCGAAAGCGGGAGCTAACCGATGCCGACCTGGAGGCCCTGATGGCCAGCGAGCGGCGGACCAGGGCCGAGCCCTCGATATACGCGCTGGACCACATCCAGGTGACCTGCGGCGATCACGAGATCCCGACGGCTACGGTCAGGCTGACCGGCCCGGACGGCGCGGCGAAGACCGACGCCGCGACGGGCACGGGGCCGGTCGACGCCGTGTACCAGGCCATCAACCGCATCATACAGGTCCCGAACCGCCTGACCGAGTTCCGCGTGGACGCCGTCACCGAGGGGATCGACGCCATCGGGGACGTGACGATACGCATCGAGAAGGGCGGGCAGTACTACGTGGGCCGCGGCTCCGACCCAGACATCATCGTCGCCAGCGCCAAGGCGTACATGAACGCCCTCAATCGCCTGCTGGCCCTAGAGCAGGCCGCGGGCGCGTCCCCAGACGCGTAGGGGCGCATGGCCGTGCGCCCGAATGGGCGGTAAGGAAGACAACACTATGCCACCCAAGACGATGTTCGAGAAGATATGGGACTCCCATGTGGTGCACGAGGCGCCTGGGGAGCCGTCACTGCTCTACGTGGACCTGCACCTGGTCCACGAGGTGACCTCGCCCCAGGCGTTCGACGGCCTGCGCATGGCCGGGCGAAGGGTGCGGCGCACCGATCTGACCGTGGCCACCGCAGATCACAACACCCCCACGTGGGACCGGTCGCTGCCTATCACCGACGAGATAGCCAAGCAGCAGCTCAAGGCGCTCTCCCGCAACTGCGAGGAGTTCGGCATTACCCTCTACGACATGCACAGCCCGCTCCAGGGGATCGTCCACGTCATCGCCCCGGAACAGGGCTATACGCAGCCTGGGATGGTCATTGTCTGCGGCGACAGCCATACGTCGACCCACGGCGCGTTCGGGGCGTTCGCCCTCGGCATCGGCACTTCCGAGGTGGAGCACGTCCTGGCGACCCAGACGCTGCGCCAGTCGAGTCCGCAGACTATGGAGGTCCGCGTCGACGGTCCGCTGCCCTACGGAGTGACGGCAAAAGACCTGATCCTGCGCGTCATCGCCGAGATCGGCGTGAGCGGTGCGGCCGGCTACGTGGTTGAGTACACCGGCGAGGCCTTCCGCTCTTTGTCGATGGAGGGGCGCATGACGGTGTGCAACATGACCATCGAGGGCGGGGGCCGCGCAGGGATGGTCGCCCCGGACGAGACGACGTTCGAGTATATACGCGGCCGCCCTCATGCCCCGCAGGGCGACGCATTCGATGCCGCCGTCGGTGCCTGGAAGCAGCTATCCACGGACCCGGACGCCCGGTTCGACCGCCTGGTGGAGATCGACGCCGGCGCCATCGAGCCGATGGTGTCGTGGGGGACCAATCCGGGCATGGTGGTGCCGGTGACGGCGCGGGTACCGGACCCGGCGTCTTTCGAGAACGGCGGTGACAGGGAGGCGGCGGAGCGGGCGCTCGAGTACATGGCCCTGGAGCCCGACACGCCCGTGCAGGATATCGAGATCGACCGGGTATTCCTCGGCTCTTGTACGAACGGCCGCATCGAGGACCTTCGAAATGCCGCGGAGGTCGTCAAAGGCCGCAACGTGAGCGAGCGGGTCGGCGCCATGGTCGTGGCCGGTTCCTGGGCGATCAAACAACAGGCCGAGCAGGAGGGCCTCGACCGCATCTTCAAGGATGCGGGGTTCGACTGGCGCGAGGCGGGCTGCTCGATGTGCCTTGGGATGAATCCTGATATCCTGCAGCCCGGCGAGCGCTGCGCCTCCACGTCAAACCGCAACTTCGAGGGGCGGCAAGGCAAGGGAGGCCGCACGCACCTGGTAAGCCCCGAGATGGCCGCAGCGGCTGCCATTGCCGGCCGGTTCGTGGATGTGAGAGAGTGGAGGCTGGGTGCCAGGGGACGAGAGAGATGAGCGAAGATAGGATACAGCTTCAGGGGAAGGCCGCCGGGCAAGCGCGGGTTCTGCGGGAGCATCTTCCCGAGCTCTGAGAGCGCTACGGGGTGAGTTCGCTCGGCATCTTCGGGTCGTACGTCCGCGGCGAGGAAGAAAGAGGACAGCGACCTGGATGTGCTGGTGGAGTTCAGCGGCACCATTGGCTTATTTGGCTTCGCCGGGCTCAACAATGACCTCTCCGACCTGCTTGGGATCAAGGTAGACCTCGTCATGAAGGGGGCTCTCAGACGCCGCATCGGAAAACGCAGCAGTTCGTCGATGGCATTGACTACGACGCGTTCGTCCAGGATGACAGGACCAACTTTGCCGTGATAAGGGCGATAGAGATTGTCGGGGAAGCGACAAGGCATATTCCAAGCGAAGTTCGGACGCGATTTCCGGAGGTTCCCTGGCGCCGAATGGCGGGTATGAGGAATGTTCTGATTCATGACTATCCCTCAGTAGGACTCTGGGTCGTGTGGGACCCAGTTACTGTAGATATTCCTCAGGCGATACCGGTGCTGAGAAGCTGCCTGGAGGTCCTTCAGGCTGAGGAGATGGAAGAGTTGGGGAGGTAGTAATGGCGACATGCTTCTACTGTTCCGGCGGCCATAACTCTAGCCGTTGCGTCAGCCTTGCCGTCACGGAAAGTACTGATCGAGTTGTTGCCCAGCAGGAAGCGGCTACTGCCGAGGCAACAGACCTGGCGTATTCCATGATGGAAGCTCAGGCCGCACAGACCGCCGAGATCGTTGACGCGATTCAGGAGCTCCAGAGCTTTCTCAGTTGGTCTCACTCCGAGCTCGCATGGCGGATGGAGAAACAGATCGAGCTGCTGACAGGCATCCACGACATGATTCAGAACCCGAGCGCGACCCAGGTCACCGAGCTCTTCCACATGGGGACCGATAGCTTCGGCAGGCAACGCTACCTGGACGCGCTCAGGGTGCTGCTCCGTGCCAGGGACCTGAATCCTGGGGACTGTCGCGTGCTAGTCACCCTTGGCCACGCCTACGTGAGAATGGACGACATTCCCGAAGCGGGAGAGTCGTTCGAGGCCGCGGCGGACTACGCCAGAACGCCCGGCTACAAACACGACGCCTTGCTTCTGCTGAGCCGCGCTCACCGCTCTCTGGGAATGGCGGATGAAGTGGTGCAAAGAGTAGAGCAGGCAGCAGCTTTGGTGCTGGATGACGCCGCCGCACACTATGAGGTTGCGATGTGCCTCGCTCAGAGACTGGCCCGGTCATAGGGGCGCATTGTTGACATGAATACAGCGACCACGGACCACGAAAAACTGGTCACGTCCCTGCGAGCGGGCCTTGGAACTTGCCGGGGTGCCTGGCTACGAGAATCTCAAGGAGGCAGAACTTCTTTTCACGCGCGGCCTCAGTCGGCTGAGGAAGCTGCGGCGTGATGCGTATGCGGCCCAAAGGATGCGACAAGAAAGAGACGAGCTGTCCTTACTACGCCAGGCACTTGGTCTACTATTGCTGTCTGTGGCGCTGACGGGACTTTCTCTCGTGGGATTTATGGCGTTTGTTAGCACTGAAGGATGGGAATTCTGGTGGTTGCCTGGGGGGGTTGGGTTTACTTGTGACGTTCCTTACGGGCGATTCTTTCGTCAATGCATCTGAGGCATGGGCGTTCTTAGGAATGACATCCTGGTGGTTGATGTTTGGTTATTTGGCACCAGTCCCTCTAGCCATTGGAAGGGGGATGGATATATGGAGAGAAGACGACAATGAGCCGCCTGCAGGCATACTCTTTTTGGGTATCTTCGTCCTAACCCCTGTTCTTGTGCTCTTGTTTGGCTTGAGGGAGATCTCGACCTATCCGGAAAAAAGGAAGGCCATTGAGGAGAGGTATTCAGCCATCTAGTCGCAGGCAGTATGATCTAGAGTAGCCAATCAGCCGGGTAGTCCGGAGCCACATTGATCGAAGAGAGCCGGAAAAACCTTGAGCGCATAGGAAAAGACCATGAACCCCTTCGTACGACACACCGGCGTAGTCGCGCCGATGGACAGAGTCGATGTCGATACCGACCAGATCATACCGAAGCAGTTCCTGAAGCGGATCGAGCGGACCGAGTTCGGGCAGTTCTTGTTTTTCGATTGGCGGTTGAACGACGACGGTTCGCCGAGGCCTGAGTTTGAGTTGAACCGGCCCGGGTACGAGGGGGCGTCGGTGCTGGTCGTGGGGCGCAACTTCGGCTCGGGCTCGTCCCGCGAGCATGCCGCCTGGGCGCTGCTGGACTACGGCTTCAGGTGCATCATCGCCCCCAGCTTCGCCGATATTTTCTACAGCAACTGTTTCCAGAACGGCGTGCTGCCCATTGTCCTTCCGCAGGACACGGTCTCCCGGTTGATGGCCAACGCCCAGGGCAGGCCCGGATACCGGCTCACGGTGGATCTCGAGACCCAGCGGCTGTGGGACGATGATGAGGACGTGGTCGCCGAGTTCGAGATCGACCCGTTCCGGCGTCAAGCTCTGCTCGACGGTCTGGACGAAATAGGCATGACGCTGATAAACGAGGATGAGATCGTGGAATTCGAGAAGAGGGCGTTGGGTGTTGGGGGCTAGGGACTGGGGTAAGAAGGGAAGAGCCGGGTGAGGGTGAGATCCGCACTTTTGGATCGGCGCTCGTAGGTTTGGGACTGGTTGTTGTTTTGTCCGGCTGCGGTTCGCGCGGTCCGGCGGGCGTGGCGACGACGGTCGCCCAGGAGTGGACGGCCGGCCGGGCCGATACGGTAGCGGTCGATCTCGGCAAGATGCTGGTGGGCCGGGTCCCGATAATCGGAAGCGTGGAATCTTCCATGGTGACCCAGGAGATTCGCGCCGAGCTCAATTGGTCGTTTTCCCGCCTGGTCGCGAGCGAAAATCGCGGTCGTTACCTCTTGATCGCCACAGCCAGCGCCGGGCCGAAAATCAACGCGCCCAGGCTGCCGCCGAAGGCCTGCGACATCTCCGCGAAATACGAGCTCACCGTGGACACGCAGAGGGGGAGGGACGTCGGCTACCAGATGGACATGGACGGCGTGATCATCGAGGACAGGTCCGCTTTCCTCGGGACCGAGTAGGGGTGGCGCCTTGCAGGCTATGCCGGCTGCATCTTATGAGTGAGACCCCTCGTCAGGCTCAGGGCGAGCGGGGGAGGTATCGGGTTGTGCTGGGCTCGTCGAAGCGCGGCAGCACGCCGCCGGGAGACAATGACAGCAAGGCCGCGCTATCCCTCGTCGCGCTGCTCGCCCGCGGGAAGCGGTTCCGGCGTATCGCCGGACTTCTTTGCGCCTCGCCGTGAGATTCGCCTGACGCCCGTGGCTACCAGTCCCTGAAGCGCGTCCACTTCCCTCGTGATCGCGGCCCCGAAATGGGAGTTGTACTCGCCCATCTTGCGGAATTTCTTGTATCTCTCCGCCAAGCCCCTTCGCCTGGTCATTGACTGGAGATCGGCAAGCTCCTGAAGCAGCATGCGCCGAAGCTGGCGGGCCGCCTCGTCCGGATTGGTGTGGGCGCCGGCCGGGGGTTCCTGCACCACGTGGTCCACGATGGCCATCTCCAGGCAGTCCTGCGCGGTCAGCTTGAGGGACTCGGCGGCCTCGTAGGCCCTTGCCTGATCCTGGTAGAGCAGCCCCGCGGCGTCCTCGGGCGAGATTGTGGAGTATATGGCATTCTCCATCATGAGCACGCGGTTGGCGACGCCCAGGGCCAGGGCGCCCTCGCTGCCTCCCTCTCCTATGACCACCGCGATGGACGGCGATGCCAGCGAGGCCATCTGGGCCATCGTGCTCGCCAGGGCGTTGCCCAGCCCGCGTTCCTCCGCATCGAGGCTGTTGTAGGGCCCTGGCGTATCTATCAGGGTGATGAGCGGCAACTCGAACTTGTCCGCCAGCCCCATAGCCCTCTGCGCCTTACGGAAACCTTCTGGCGAGGTTCTCCCCCCGTGACGTTCTACCGTGTCGCCAATGCGGCCACGCTCCTGCCCTACGATGACCACGGTCTGGCCACCCAGATGACTCAGGCCGCACACAATGGCGCCATCGTCGCCATAAGACCTGTCTCCGTGGAGTTCCACGAAGTTGTCTACTATCCGCCCTATGTAGTCCAGTGAGGTCGGACGGGACCGGTGTCTCGCTAGCTTGACCGAGTCCCACGCCACGGAGCGGGGCGCCTCTCTCTCCGGCATGTGGCCCTTGCGCTTCGACTTGAGCTTGTACTGGGCCCCGAGGAGATCCAGCAGGACGGAGAGCATGTCCTTGAGCTTCGAGCGGTGAACGACGGCGTCCACCATGCCGTGCTCTAGGTGCGACTCGCCGGTGTGCGAGCCCCCCGGCAGCGGCGCGGCGGTCGCCTCTTTTATGACTCGCATGGGAGCGAGTCCTACTATCGCGCCCGGCTCGGTTAGTATTATGTCCGCGAGGTTGCCGAAGCTGGCGTATGCCTGCCCGGTGGCGGGATTGGCGAGGACAGATATGAAGGGAAGTCCCTTGGCGTGAAGCTGGTTGGCGACGATGCTCGTCTTGGCCATCTGCATCAACGAGAGCACGCCCTCCTGCACCCGCGAGCCGCCGCTGGTCACGAGAGCCACCACCGGCAGCTTTCGTTTCGCGGCGTGCTCCATCGCCAGCGCGACCTTTTCGCCCACCACGCAGCCCATGCTGCCGCCCATGAATCCGAAGTCCAGGACGATCAGCACCGCGGGGCTCCCGCCTATCGCGCAGGTCCCGGTCACGACCGCCTCGGTCAGGCCGGTGCGGCGCTGGTCTCGAAAGAGGCGCTGCTTATACGACACGCGAGAGGAGAATGAGAGTGGATCGAGAGAGGTGACGTTCCGGTTGGTCTCCCGGAACGTGCCGGGGTCCGCCAGGGAGTCTATTCGCTCCCGGGCCGTCATGCTGTAGTGGAAATGGCAGACTGGACAGACCTTATTATGGGCGAAGAACTCGGAGCCTACGAAGCTGGCCTCGCATACCAGGCAGGTCTCCCTGGCCGTCGAGGCACGTTCCTCCCCTTGTCCCCGTCTAACGACGGAACCGAGAACGTCTGCGATGTTGCGCACCACCTGTTAGCCACCCCACGCCCGATGCGGTTAGAGCGCCCAGACCGCCGCTGTTTGGCGAGACCACCCTTGATGCAACGTATCGGGGCGGCTGTTTGCTCCCACCCGGCAGGGGGGCCGGAGAAGGAGCAGGACCGCGGCTTGCCTAGCGCGTAGCCGACACTTACATGGCGCCAATTATAACATCCCTGGACTTGGAGCCGTCGCTGGGCCCGACGATGCCCTCTTCTTCGAGTTGGTCCATCAGGCGGGCGGCGCGAGGGTAGCCGATTCGCATTCGACGCTGTAGGAGCGATGTGGATATCTTCTTGTTGCTTTGAGCCAGTTCGATAGCCTTGTCGAGCAGCGCGTCCCTCGAGTCCATGCCGCCGCCGGCCGCGCCCGCGTCGGCGGAGTCGCCGTCGCCAACTGTGTGCAGGGGTATCTCGGGAAGCGGCGCAGGCGGCGTGTTCTTCCAGAACGCGACGATGTCGTCGATCTCGCCGTCCGAGATGAACACGCCCTGGACCCGCTCGGGCCTGGAGGCCTCCACGCCCTGATAGAGCATGTCGCCCCGGCCCAACAGTTTCTCCGCACCGGCGTTGTCAAGTATGGTCCGCGAGTCGATCTGCGATGTCACCCCGAAGCTGATCCTGCTCGGGAAGTTCGCTTTGATCAGCCCGGTGACGACGTCCACGGACGGCCTCTGGGTCGCGACTATCAGGTGTATTCCCGTCGCCCTGCCGAGCTGCGCGAGCCGGCAGAGCGACTGCTCGACGTCGAAGGATGCCGACATCATGAGGTCCGCCAGCTCGTCCACCGCCACGACGAGGTAGGGCATAAGGTCCGGCATTTTTCGGTTGTAGGCTTCGATGTTCCTGACGCTGACCTCCTCCATCCGCCGGTACCGGTTCAGCATCTCCTGGATCAGGCCCTTGAGTAATGCGACGACCTCGTCGGTCTCCACGACGACGGGTGTCATGAGGTGGGGGATACCGTTATAAGCGGTCATCTCGACGCGCTTCGGGTCCACCAGCAGAAGCCGCAACTCGGCCGGCGTTTTTTCCATGATAAGGCACGCGATAATGGAGTTGATGCATACGCTCTTGCCGCTGCCGGTCGCGCCGGCCACGAGCAGATGCGGCATTTTCGCCAGATCGACCACGACGGCCTCGCCACCTGTACCCTTGCCCAGGCCGATCGGCAGACTCGCCTTGGAGCGGAGCCTCTTGAACTCCTCGCTCTCGACGACGTTGCGCAGTGTGACCAGCGACGAGTCGGGGTTCGGAACCTCTATGCCTACGAGGGACTCTCCCAGCACAGGGGTCTCTATGCGGAGGCTGTGCGTCTTCAGCGCGAGGGCGAGGTCCTTCTCGCGCGACATGATGCTGTCGACCTTGACCCGCGTCTTGGTCTCCGCCCTGGTTGACACGGGCTTGCCGGACGCATCGAGCTTGGGAATTCCCTTGTCGTCGGTGACCTTCACCTGCTTGTAACGCCTGATCCAGCCGGGCACCAGGCCGTACATGGTCACGGTGGGACCGGGTTTGATCTGTCCGATCTCCACCTCGACATTGTATTCGGCCAGAGTCCGCCTTATCGTCTCTGCAGTCTCGGCCATTTCATCGTCGGAGATACCGCCCGACGGAGCGTCTACAAGCAGGTCATCCGGAGGGCGCTCCCAGGATGCCGCCGGATTGCGGACAACCGGGCTGTCAGCGGGTGAATCGTCGGCATCCGTGTTGCGGTAGTGCTGGACCGCTGCAAGCTTCGAAGGCGCGGGCTCGACGGTCTTGCCCCAGAACTTGTTGAATCTGCCCGCGTTGGGCGACTCATCCTGGACGGCAAGCCTCCCGCCCGTGCGCTCGTCACCGGCTTGCGCCAGGGATGTCGTTCGCGCTGGGGGCATGTCCGCCTCGCCAGGGGCGGGCTCCTCGATCATCGGCGCTGCATGACCGCCAGGTGGCTCTGAGCTGGTTGCATCGGGTGGGTAGTCTTCGTCAAGCCTCAGGAATTCCGGCACTCCGCCGGCGCCTGAGGGTGGAGCAAGGGCTTTTTTCAGTTTCCAGGACTCGTCCAAGCGTCTAGTGGCCTGGCCTTCGGCGAACCTGGACTCTGGCCTGACGCTGTTCATTTGACGCAGGCGCATGGTGATCGTCTTCGCCGCCAGCACGAGGTATACGTGGGTCCGGGTCAGCAGCCTGCCCGCACCTCCCACGAGGAACACCGCCGTTCCGGGCGCTGCGATCGCCGCCCCGACCGTCAGCAGGGCCGCCACCCTCAACCCTGCCGCGAGGCCGAGGGGCCCGGCCACCGCCTCACCGACCTTGCCCCCAAGCGTGACGTCGCCGTTCAGCGTCGCCCATGCGAAAGCGCCACTCGGCACCTCGAAGAAAGCCATCCCCCCCAGGGTGAACGCAAGTAGGATCAGGGATGCGAACCACAGGTTGGCCCGTCGGAACCAGGAGCGTCTGGCGGACAGGGCGAACGCGAACACCGCGACCCAGAGCAACACGGGCACCAGGCCCAGACTCAGGGTCGTCATCACCCGTTCCTGAGCCGCGGTGTACGACTCAGTGACCTGTTCCCTGAACCAGAATCCCAGGCCACCGGCGGCCGACACGACAATCAACGCGCCGACCCGACCGTACCACGAGGAATAAGCCTTAAGGAGCACTTTGATGCCAAGACTCATGATCTTCACCACCCTGCGAACCTGGATTCCCGGGGGAACCAGCACCCCCTTCGGCGCTGGGAGAGGACCGACGCGCTGGCAGGTGGCCTGTCCGGCTGCCCTCGGGATCCCCTGCGCCAAGCCGATTTTGCCGTCTGAACGTGCGCTGGAGTTGGGGCCAAACGGGCGGAGGCCGACGACCTAAACCTCGTCGATGTTCGCGAGCACGGTTGGCCGACGGCGCGTCTCATCGTAGAGAAACTTCGACACCGCCTCCACCACTGCCCCCTTCGCCTGGCCCAAATCTAGTCTATCTTGCTCCGCCCTCTCTAGGGCAATCTGGGCCTCTTCCGAAGCTCTTTGCATCAGGTCGTCTGAATTCTCCATCCCAGCAAAGCCCGCTGACACTGCCTCCGGTGTTTTCAGCAGCGCCCTCGTCTTCTTGTCCATCGTGGCCACGACCACGACGATTCCGTTCCTGGCGAGGTGGACCCGCTCTCCTAGCACCTTGTCGTGGTCGCCCCATAACCTGTGCCCGTCCACAAACATATGGCCGGCCTGCACCTTGTCCACGACGGCGCCCGAGTCTTGGGTCAACTCCAGCACGTCGCCGTCCTCGATCACGAAGGCGTTCTCCTCGGGCACACCCATCGATCGCGCTAATGTTGCATGGGCGACCATATGGCGGTATTCACCGTGAATGGGCACGAAGAACGTGGGCCTAACTAGATTCAGCATCATCTTCAGCTCTTCGCGACTGCCATGGCCATGTACGTGGACGAAAGCGGTGCGGCTGTGCAGGACCGACGCCCCTGATCGGTATAGGTTGTCGATGGTTTTCGAGACCAGAGTCTCGTTGCCCGGGATGGGAGAGGCTGATATTATCACCGTGTCGCCGGGCACGACCTCAATGTCTTTGTGGAGGCCGCTGGCTATCCGCACGAGGGCCGAGGTTGGCTCGCCCTGGGCGCCGGTGGCCAGGATCACGATTTCGGAGGAGGGAAGTTTTCTGGCCTCACCAAGTGAGACCAACGTCCCCGACGGGGCGCTCAGGTAGCCCATGTTCGTCGCCATCTTGACGTTGTTTGCCATGCTGCGGCCCACCACGGTTACCTTGCGCCCGTGCTCAACCGCCGCGTCGATGACCTGCTGCACGCGGGAGATGAGCGACGCGAAGGTCGCCACCATGACCCGGCCCTGGGCGTCACCGATAGCGCGGTCCAGGGCCTGGCCCACCACCTGTTCAGAGGGAGTGTAGCCTTCTACCTCGGCATATGTCGAGTCGGAGAGCATGAGCAGCACGCCGCCCGACGTGATTTTCGCCAGGGAGGCGAAATCCGTGGGCTTGCCGTCGGCCGGCGTATGGTCGATCTTGAAGTCGCCTGTGTGTATGACCAGCCCGAGAGGCGTCGTGACGGCGATGCCCATGGCGTCCGGAATGGAGTGGCAGACCCTGAAGAACTCCACTCTATAATCGCCGACACTGAATGGCTCATGGGGCTCCACGACGTTGAGTTTCGCGTCGCGCAGTCGTCCGTGCTCTCTCAGCTTCACGGATATCAGGCCGTGGGACAGCCTCGATGCGTACACAGGCACGTCCAGATCGCCCAGAATGTACGGTAGGGCGCCGATGTGGTCTTCGTGGCCGTGGGTGATCAGCAGGGCGCGGACCTTCTCCCTGTTCTCCACCAGGTAGCCGATGTCGGGAATCGCGAAATCGACGCCCGGCATGTCCTCGCTGGGAAAAAGGACCCCGGCGTCGATCACGATGATGTCATCGCCGTACTCCAAGGCCATCATATTCTTGCCGATCTCACCGAGACCGCCAAGAGGGATTACTCGAAGGGGTGTGTTTGCATTCAAATTGGTGTTGGCCTTCTCGTATAGGGGAGATCGCGATGGGCCGCGAGGAACGGTTCACCTGCAGCCGTTCTCCGCGGGTCTAGCGTGCGTTGCAGTTGGATATTCGAGCGTCAAAAGAAGCTGAGCTGTTCGGTCAACTCATCATCCGGCTTCTCCGAAACCTGGGCGCCCTTGTCGAGAAGCACCCGAAGATTCCGAAAGTCGTCCTCCAGGGTTGTGTGAAGAGCGGAGTTGCGTAACGCTGCGGCGGGATGATACACAGGGTAGGCGATCATGTCGTTCCATTTCCTGGGCTTGCCGCGCGCCTTGCCGATGGTCTCGCCCGGAAAGAACCGCAGGAAGGCGAATTTGCCGAGCATCACGACGACCCTGGGTGCGATCATCTCGATCTGCCGGTCGAGGTACGGCCTGCATGCCTCGATCTCCCCGGGAAGCGGATCGCGGTTGTTGAGGGGGCGGCACTTCAGAAGATTTGCGATGTACACCTCTTCGCGTCTGAGGCCTATCGAGGCCAGCAGCTCGTCGAGAAGCTGGCCCGCGCGACCCACGAACGGCCGTCCGTCACGGTCCTCGTAGTAGCCGGGCGCCTCGCCGACAAACATGACGTCAGCATCCAGAGAGCCCTCACCGGGGACCGCGTTTGTCCGCTTTCGAGACAGCGTGCAACGGGTGCACTCGTGGACCTCTCGAATGAGCTTATCGAAGGCGGGCATGGGACCTCAAATCCGGGGAAATCGTGCCACTTCATCCTAGCAGGTGCCCAAAGGGGCGTCAATCGAACTGGGCGGGCGCGAGGGTCTCTCGGTTATGGGTCTGCGCTGGAGTTCAATCGTGGTCTGAATTGCTCACCGAAAACGTCGGAGATGCGTTCTGAAGGCTCTGGTTCGCGTTGAGAGCCCTTTGACAGGACCGAACGCATGTGCGCATCTTAGGTAACGCACACGAATAACCGCTCCGAGATGGAGCCACACAAGAGGGTGTTGACGCCCCCGATTGGACGAAGGACTTCCTGGCGGAGAGCAAGACCTATGACACGGTGGGCGGCCAGGTGACGCCGGTGGAGAACACCGACTGCGACGCCAACACGGCTCAGGACGGATCGGGGACGGACATATCGAGCGAGCTGACGGTGACGCATCCCAACGTCACGCACTACAACGGCAAGGGGACCCTGATACGGGTTACGTTCGGGGCCACCGCCGGGTACTTGACGCTGCTCAAGCTGCGGACTCTCAACGGCATCACCTACGGCGATCCGCTGCTGCTGTTGAAAGAAGACGCCACCAGCAAGAACACGTACGGCGAGCGCATCAAGAAGTGTTGTCAATCAGCAAAAGAGGGACAGTTGTGGAGCCGAGAAGATTTGTTGTGA